>CALBLG010000040.1 GCA_937895975.1 uncultured Slackia sp. | reverse complement strand
GGCCGCTGCGCAAAGGCAGCTGGGCGTGCCCTATGTGTGGGGCGGCACGGCATGGGGCTCGGGCCTGGATTGCTCTGGCCTTACCTCGGGCTGCTGGCAGCGCGCCGCAGGCATTTGGATCGGCCGCACCACGTGGGCGCAGATTGCCTCCGCCCAGTGGACGGGCTCGGTTTCCGAGGCTCAGCCGGGCGATGTATACGCGTGCGGCGAGCACGTGGCCATCGCCACGGGCGGCGGCGGATACATCCATGCGCCCCAGCCGGGCGAAGTGGTGTGCTACAGCTCGCTTTCCTGGTACAACCCGTTCTACTGCGCTTTGCGCTGGTACTAAACAAACCAAAAGCGTCGGTTTCGGCCGGCGCTTTTTTTGCATAAGAAGACGCAGCGTCTGGGACAGGCGTCGTTGTCCTCAAATCTTTTTTGAAAAAGTTCTTGCCAGAAATAATCGGTGTGCTAATATATAGCCCGCTGTTTGCGAGAAGTCGGGACGTGGCTCAGCTTGGTAGAGCGCTGCGTTCGGGACGCAGAGGCCGCAGGTTCAAATCCTGTCGTCCCGACCATTTAATTCGCATCAGCATTTTTTGAATTCCAGCCAAAATGGTTGGGCCCCAAAATCTGGAGGCGTTCACATGAAAATTTTTGGTCTTGGAGTTCCTGAGCTCCTTATTATTCTGGCCGTTGCTCTTCTCATCTTTGGCCCCAAAAACCTTCCGAAGCTCGGTTCTGCGCTTGGTCGCACGGTTAAAAACCTGCGCGAGGGCATGGGCGGCGCCAAGAAGGAAATGGCTGAAGCCGAGGAAGAGGCTCCTGCGGAGAAGCCGCGCAAGAAGAAGGCCGCTGCTGCAAAGAAGCAGGCCGAGAAGGCTGAAACCGACGAGAAGCCCGAAGCTGCTGAGGCTGCCGAAAAGGCCGACGAAGAGTAGCTCAGCGCACATGTGGAAATACGCGGCGTGTCGGCTTGCCGGCATGCCGCTTTCGTTTTACGAGCACGCATTCGCGTGCCCGTTTGGTAAAGGGGCGGCGTTAGAGCCGCTGAAACGAGTTTGAAATTAGGTGTCACGAAATGGGTAGCGATTACATCCTTACTCCCGAAGGCCGCGAGAAGCTCGAGCAGGAACTGCATTACCTCGAGACCGAGAAGCGCGCCGAGGTTGGCGAGCGCATCAAGGTCGCCCGTGAGTTCGGCGACATTTCCGAGAACTCCGAATACGACGACGCGAAAAACGAGCAGGGCATGGTCGAGGCCCGCATTCTCGAGATCAACCAGATTCTGTCCGAGGCCACCATCGTCGACACTCCGAAGAAGTCGAACAAGGTTACCGTGGGCGCCATCGTCACGGTGAACATGGGCGGCAAGGAGCGCGTGTTCACCATCGTGGGCGGCGCCGAGGCCGACGTGGCTGCGGGCAAGATTTCGAACGAAAGCCCCGTGGGCGCTGCACTTCTGGGCCACAAGAAAGACGACGAAGTTACCGCCGTCGGTCCCACTGGTCGCGAAATCAAGATGACGATTCTGAAAATCGAGCATTAGAAGAACGTGCCGGCCGCGGGTCGGCACGTGTGCTTGCCGCTGCGAAGCCGCATGAAGGTCCTCTTCGTGCGGCTTCTCGCTATCTTTGGTGCGAATGCGGCGTTAAATCTTTGACCTGCGGCAATTGTCGCTTGACCCGCGATAGAATGCTGTTGTTTGACACATTCCATCTGGAAACGAAGAGGTTTTCAAATGACCGATACCCAAAACACCACCCCGGCCGAGCTGCTCAACGACGAGCGCGCGCTGCGTCTGTCGAAGCGCGAGGCCTACATCGCCAAGGGCACGAACCCGTACCCCGAGCATTCCGAGGTTACCGACTACGTGCGCGACATCGTTGCGAAGTACGTCGGCCTTGGCACGGGCGAAGATACCGAAGACGTCGTGAAGATCGGCGGCCGCATCGTTGCCAAGCGTGGCCAGGGCAAAATCATGTTCGTCGTGGTGCGCGACACCACGGCCGACATTCAGCTGTTCTGCCGCATCAACGACATGTCCGAGTCTGATTGGGAGCTGCTGCGCAACCTGGATTTGGGCGACATCGTGAACGTCGAGGGCGTCGTGGTGCGCACGAAGCGCGGCGAGCTGTCCATCGCCCCGCGCGCGCTGAAGCTGTTGAGCAAGGCCGTTCGTCCGCTGCCCGAGAAGTTCCACGGCCTTTCCGACAAGGAGACCCGCTATCGCCAGCGTTACGTCGACCTCATCGTGAACGAAGACGTGCGCGACACGTTCCGCAAGCGTTCTCAGATTCTGTCCACGTTCCGCCGCTTCATGGAATCTGACGGCTACATCGAGGTCGAAACGCCCATCCTGCAAACCATTCAGGGCGGTGCCACGGCCAAACCGTTCATCACGCATTTCAACGCGCTCGATCAGGAATGCTACCTGCGCATTGCCACCGAGTTGCACTTGAAGCGCTGCCTGGTCGGCGGCTTCGAGAGCGTGTTCGAAATCGGTCGCATCTTCCGCAACGAGGGCATGGACCTTACGCACAACCCCGAGTTCACCACGATGGAGGCCTACCGCGCCTATAGCGACCTGGATGGCATGAAGGCGCTCGCGCAGGGCGTCATCAAGGCTGCGAATGCCGCCATTGGCAACCCCGAGGTCATCGAATACCAAGGCCAGCAGATCGATTTGTCGGGCGAATGGGCCAGCCGCCCCATGACCAGCATCGTGTCTGACGTGGTGGGCTTCGAGGTGACCATCGATACTCCGGTCGAGAAGCTCGCCGAAGCCGCGCGCGCCAAAGGCTTGGAAGTGAAGCCCGAGTGGACCGCCGGCAAACTGATTGCCGAAATCTATGACGAGCTGGGCGAAGACACCATCGTGAACCCCACGTTCGTGTGCGATTACCCCATCGAGGTGTCGCCTTTGGCCAAGCGCTTCGAGGACGACCCGCGCCTGACGCACCGTTTCGAGCTGGTTATCGCCGGTCACGAATACGCCAACGCGTTTTCCGAGCTGAACGATCCGGTCGACCAGGCCGAACGCTTCCGCAAGCAGGTGGAAGAGAAGTTCGCCGGCGATGACGAGGCCATGGAATACGACGAAGACTACGTGCGCGCGCTGGAATACGGCATGCCCCCCGCGGGCGGCATCGGCATCGGCATCGACCGCGTAGTTATGCTGCTGACGAATTCCGCCAGCATTCGCGACGTGCTGCTGTTCCCGCACATGAAGCCCGAGGCTGGCGCGAAAAGCGGCGCGAAAGCCGCCAAGGAAGCCGAGATGGCTGCTTCGCAGCTTCAGGCCGCAAGCCCGTTCACCGCTTCGAAGGTTCCTACGATCGATTACTCCAAGGTGGCCATCGAGCCGCTGTTCGAGGAATTCGTCGACTTCGACACCTTCAGCAAGAGCGACTTCCGCGTGGTGAAGGTGAAGGCGTGCGAGGCGGTGAAGAAGTCGAAGAAGCTTCTGCAATTCACGCTCGACGACGGCACCGGCATCGATCGCACCATTCTTTCGGGAATCCATGCTAGTTACGAGCCCGAAGACCTGGTGGGCAAGACGCTCGTCGCCATCACGAACCTACCGCCTCGTAAGATGATGGGCATCGATTCGTGCGGCATGCTGCTTTCGGCCATCCACGAGGAAGCGGGCGAGGAACGTCTGAACCTCCTTCAGCTCGACAGCGCGATTCCCGCCGGCGCGAAGCTGTACTAGCAACCAAGGCCGCCTACGGGCGGCCTTTTCCGTACCCCGCCGAGTTTGCGTTTGGGCATTGGATTCGCTTCGGTCAGGTCCCGGCTCGCACGAAAGCCACATTAAGTGGCTTTCGGCTCGTGCGGAATCTATCGAATCCAACACCCAAACGCGAACCCCGATGATTCGGTTTGCCGCTTCCGTTTCCGGTTTCAGTGGATTCCGCACGAGCAGAACAGCACTTAATGTGCTGTTCGTCGCGAGCAGGACTTGACCGAGCTGAAAACGGGGACGGAAGCGGCAAACCGGGGATTCAGTCAACAAGAAGGTATCGCGCGTGTGAAGCTTTGGCACTCCGTTGCAATGAGTGCTAGCATACGTTCGGTAACTTCTATAGAAATGGACCGCATATGGCATTCGATAAATTCACCGACAAGGCGCGCCATGTCCTCGTGTTGGCGAGGGAAGAGGCCGCTGCGCTGAAGTGCCCGCAAGTGGGCACCGAGCATTTGCTGCTGGGTTTGGCGAAAGAGCCCGACGGCATTGCGGCGCAGGCGCTCGAGCGCGTGGGCATCACCTATGAAAAGGCTGCCGAAGTGGTGGCTGCGATGGTCGACGGCCAGCAGCCTGCGCAGGCGGGCGCGAACATTCCCTTCACGCCGCGTACGAAACGCGTGCTTGAAAACGCGTTGCGCGAGGCCATGCAGATGGGCCAAAGCTATATTTCCACCGAGCACTTGCTTTTGGGCATCGTGCGCGAGGGCGAGGGCGGTGCGATCGATGCCATGGCGAAGCTCGGCGTCGAGGTTGATGCCGTTCGTTCTGCGCTGAACGATTTGGTCGACCAGCCCAGCCCCGTGGCTGCGGGCATGCCGTTTTTCGGTGGCGGCGAGCCCCGTGGCGAGAAGAGCATGCTCGATGAATTCGGCACCGACCTTACCGCAAAAGCCAAGGCCGGCAAGCTCGACCCGGTTATCGGCCGCGCTGCCGAAATCGAGCGCGTGATGCAGGTGCTCTCGCGCCGCCAGAAGAACAATCCGCTGCTCATCGGCGAGCCTGGCGTGGGCAAAACCGCCGTGGTTGAAGGCTTGGCCCAGCTCATCGTGGCCGATCAGGTGCCCGATATTATTTCGGGCAAGCGCGTTATCACGCTTGACGTGTCGGCGCTGGTTGCGGGCAGCAAATACCGCGGCGAGTTCGAGGAACGCCTGAAGAAGGTCATCAAGGAAGTCGTCAAAGACGGCAATATCATTCTGTTCATCGACGAGATGCACACCATCATCGGCGCAGGCTCGGCCGAAGGCTCCATCGATGCCGCGGCCATCTTGAAGCCGCCCCTGTCGCGTGGCGAGCTGCAGGTGATCGGCGCCACCACTACCGAGGAATACCGCAAGCATCTGGAAAAAGATTCCGCCCTTGCGCGCCGCTTCCAAACGGTTAACGTGAAGGAACCCAGCGAAGAACAGGCGCTGCGAATTCTTGACGGCTTGCGAGACCGTTACGAAGCGCACCACCACGTGCGCTATTCCGACGATGCCATCCACGCCGCCGTCAGCATGTCGATGCGCTATATCCAGGATCGTTTCCTGCCCGATAAGGCGATTGACGTGCTCGACGAGGCCGGTGCGCGCATGCGCATCCGCAATCGCACGCTTCCCGATGAAATTCGCAAGTTCGACGACGAGTTGCGCCGCATTCGCCTCGATAAAGAGGAAGCGGCTGGCGCGCAGGAGTTCGAGCGCGCAGCGCAGCTCCGCGACCAGGAGAAAGACGTTGAAGCCCAGCGCGCCGAGGCCGAGAAGAAGTTCTCGGAAGAAGCCGACAAAGATTTGGCCGAAATCACCGAGGCCGAAATCGCCGACGTGGTAAGCATGTCCACCGGCGTGCCCGTGAGCAACCTCACCGAGGCCGAGGCGGACAAGCTGCTGCGCATGGAAGGCGTGCTGCACGAACGCATCATCGGCCAGGAAGAAGCCGTCACGGCGTTGTCGAAGGCCATCCGACGCAGTCGTTCGGGCTTGAAAGACCCGAAGCGTCCCAGCGGCTCGTTCATTTTCCTTGGCCCTTCGGGCGTGGGCAAAACCGAGCTGTCCAAGGCGCTTGCCGAATTCCTGTTCGGCACCGAAGACGCGCTTATCACCTTCGACATGTCCGAGTACATGGAGAAGCACAGCGTCAGCCGTCTGGTGGGTTCG
>CALBLG010000039.1 GCA_937895975.1 uncultured Slackia sp. | reverse complement strand
AATCCCCTTGCCATGTTCGCGCTGGCGGAAGACGACGAGCCGGTGAAGGTGTACGAGTATTGCAACTTGCACGGGCTGTGGGTGAAGGATTTGCAGTAGACGCCTGCGGGCGTGCTTGCGTGGCGGAAAAGCGAGGTTTAGTGCACCATTTCGGCGCGTGAGCTCTCGTTCCGCCTGTTCATTGAGCGCTTTAATGAAGCTGACCAGGCGTTTTATGGACTAGTCAAAAGAGTTAGAGTGCCCTTGGTGCACTAACGCTCAAATTTCTGTCATTTGGTTGCTCGAATTGCGGAAGTGGCGCACTAACCCTGCGATTTTTGCCGGCCTGATTGGCGAACGAAGAGGAAAACGTAAACGGGCTTTGGCGTGTTGGGCACTTACGATACAATGGCGCAGACAAGAGTAATCGATGTAAGGAGCTTGTTATGGCTATCGATAAAGACCAAGTGAGCCGCGTGCTCGACCTTATTCGCCCTGCGCTTCAGGCCGATGGCGGCGATGTGCATCTGGTCGACGTTGACGAAGAAGGCGTTGTGACCGTCGAGCTGCACGGTGCTTGCAACGGCTGCCCCATGAGTCAGATGACACTCGCCAATGGCGTCGAGCGCATTCTGAAAGAGCACATCCCGGGCATCACTAAGGTCGTGTCTGCTTAGCAGCAGGCACATACCGTCGACGCTGCGCGGCGATTGCGCTGCTGGAACACTTTCCTCAGAGGAAAGTGTTCCACGGCTCCTCGCTGCATTGAGGCGCTGCTTGCGCACGAAGGCCACCATATGGTGGCCTTCAGCTGTTTTTAGGGGCCTGCGCGTGTTTGGTGGCGTCTTGTTTGGGAAAATAGTCTTCAGAATTATTGACGGCGCATGCCGCTCATTTTGAAGAAGGGGGCCGTTATGGCGTTGCATTGTTGGGAAACGCGCGGGTGCGATGAGGAGATGGCGAGCCGCTGCCCGCACAACATTCCCGGCGAGCGCTGCCCGGGCGATTGCAAGTTCGCCGTGTGCACGCGACCTACGCATGAAACCGCATGGGGTTTGGATATGCTCGAAAATCCCGATGTCGATCGCGAGGTTGTGGTGAAGGAATACTGTATGACGTGCAAGTTCTTCATCGCGCATGGGCCGAAGGTCGGCTCTCCCGAATCTGTGAAGGCGCGCCAGATCGTCGACGCGCGCCCGTATGCCGTGAAGCGAGGTTAAGTATGCCGAAAGTGGCGATTATCGGCGGCGGCGCGTCGGGCATGGCGGCGGCCATTGCTGCGGCTCGTGAGGGCGCCGAGGTACATCTATTCGAGCGAGCCGACCGAGTCGGCAAGAAGTTGCTGGCAACCGGTAACGGCCGATGCAATATGAGCAATGCCGATATCATGAGCTCTGATTACAACGATCCCGAATTCGTGCAGGAGGCCATGAATGCATTGCCTCCCGAATCGGTGATGGCGTTCTTCGAAGATTTGGGCGTGCTCGCGTTCGAGGAAGACGAGGGGCGCATCTACCCGTACAGCAATAAGGCCGCTACGGTGCTCGATATGCTGCGCCTTGGCATGCGCGAGGCCGGCGTGACCGAGCATTGCGAGCGCGAGGTGCGTGCCGTGGCGCCGCTGGCGCGCGGCGGCTGGGCCGTGGCGTTCGCCGATGAATCGGTGGAAGGCTTCGATGCGGTGATATGCGCCATAGGTGGCAACCCGTCGCGAGCGCTATTGCCAGGCGACATCGAATTTCATGCGTGCCAACCGGTGCTCGTGGGCCTGAAAACCGACACTACGAATATCAAGGCGCTTTCGGGCATTCGCGTTCGCGCGCGCATATATTTGGATGAAGATCCCGAAGATTTGCGCGATGCGTGGCTCGATGTGGTCGACCCCGAATTCGAGGCCAGCTATTCGGGCCCCGAAGAGCGTGGCGAGGTGCTGTTCCGCGATTGGGGCATTTCGGGCATCGCCGTGTTCGATATGTCGCGCTATGTCGAGCCCGGGCAAATGGTGTTTCTCGATCTTCTGCCCGATATGGAACCGCAAGACAAGGTCGATTTCATTTGGGACCAGTCCATGGCGCACCCCGATCGCACGGCTGCGGAAGTGATGAGCGGCTTGCTGCCCTCGCGCGTGGCGCGTGCGGTGGTGGTCGCGGGCGGTTTAAACCCCGATGAGCCCATCATCGCCGAGCAAGAGGCTGTGGTGCTGGCCATGGTTTCAGAATCGTTCGGCATGGCGGTGCGCGGCATCGCCGACCCGAAGCAGGCTCAGGTTACGCGCGGCGGTTTCGCGACGGAGTGCTTCGACGCGCATACCTTCGAATGCCGCGCGCATGCTGGTTTGTTCGCATGCGGCGAAGCGCTTGATGTGGACGGCCGCTGCGGCGGCTACAACCTGCATTGGGCGTGGACGAGCGGCCTGCTCGCGGGCGCTGCGGCTGCCCATGCTCAAGAGGCGGTAGGCGCGAGCGGCGATGGGCTTTCGATTGACGAAGTGCCCGGTTTGGCCGAACGCGTACGCCGCGCGAGCCTTTCGGGGCGCGAGGCCTCGCATCGTGAAGGCGGTCGCGGCAAGCGCC
The DNA here is from genome assembly GCA_937895975.1 of uncultured Slackia sp. Classification (GTDB taxonomy): domain Bacteria; phylum Actinomycetota; class Coriobacteriia; order Coriobacteriales; family Eggerthellaceae; genus Slackia. Next base: position 11,499 of record CALBLG010000039.1, on the reverse strand, counting down.
AGCCGAATGCGGGCGAGGGGCGTCGCGGCAGCAAGGCAGGCGGCCAGGGCCGAGGCGGCGAAGGCAAGCGCGGGAATCGCGATGGCGGTCAGCGCGCCGGCGCGAGAAGCGGCTCGCCGAAGGGCGGCAATGGCGCAAGCCGTGGCAATAACGGCTCCGGCGGCGGTTCTGGCAAAGGACCCAACGGTCGGCCGAAACTCAGCTTAGGAAGGTAAGCCATGCTTGAAGCAAGCAACGTGTATTTGCCGCTCGACGCGGCGTTGCCCAGCTGCGCGGGCATGGCCCAAGCCGAGCTCGCGCATGCATTGGGCATTCGGTACGCCGACATTACGTCGTGGAGGTTCTCGAAGCTTTCGGTCGACGCGCGGCGCAAAAACGATGTGCACTTCACGGCATCGTTTATTTTCGAAGTGGCCGATCCTGAAATCGAAGAGGCTTTGGCGGGAAAACGCACCAAGACAAAAATCCAGGTGAAACGCCATGTTCCCTATGCCGGGTACAAAGTCGCCGAATGGCAGGGCGGCGATGCTCGTCCTGTGGTCGTGGGCATGGGGCCGGCGGGGCTGTTCGCCGCGTGGGCGCTCGCGAAATCGGGCGCGTGCCCCATTGTGCTTGAGCGCGGTGAAGATGTCGACGCTCGCATGGAAACGGTTGAGGCGTTTAACGGCGGCGGCGCGCTGAACCCCGAGTCGAACGTGCAGTTCGGCGAAGGCGGCGCGGGCGCGTTTTCCGATGGCAAGCTCACCACGAATATCAAGAACCCGCGATGCATCGACGTGCTGCATATTTTTGCGCAAGCTGGTGCCCCCGAAGAGATTCTTTGGGAAGGCAAGCCGCATATTGGCACCGATAAGCTCGTCGGCGTGGTGAAGGCTATGCGCGAGCAAATTATTGCCTGGGGTGGCGAGGTGCGCTTCGGCGCTCGCTTCGAAGGAATGGAATTCGAAGATGGCCGCGTGGCTTGCGTGCGCGGTTCGCAGCGGATGGCCGATGGCGCGCGCGAGAAGTTCGTGCTGCCGGCAAGCGATGTGGTGCTTGCGTGCGGGCACTCGGCGCGTGACGTGTTTGAGCGCGTGCGTGGCGCGGGCATGCTGATGGAGCGCAAGCCGTTTGCCGTTGGCGTTCGCATTGAACATCCGCAGAAGCTTATCGACAAGGCTCAATACGGCCATGCGGCGGGACACCCCGCATTGGGCGCGGCCGACTATAAAATGGCGGTGCATTTGCGCAATGGACGCAGCGTGTATACGTTCTGCATGTGTCCGGGCGGCGAGGTAATGGCTTCCGCGTCCGAGCTTGGCGGCGTGGTGGTGAACGGCGCGAGCCGCCATGCGCGCAACGGCCGCAACGCCAATTCGGCGTTGCTCGTGAATGTGGAAGATCGCGACCTGCGCGGCGATGACGTGCTGGCGGGCGTGAAGCTGCAGCGTCGTATGGAAACGGCGGCGTACCGCGCGGCGGGCGAGAGTTACAAGGCGCCGGCTCAGCGCGTGGGCGACTTCATGGCGTCAGCTGGGCGGCATAATCGCGCGGCGGGCGAGCGCGCATCTCGCGCCGAAGTCGGGCCAACCTATGCACGCGGCGTCGAATGGGTCGACTTGAATCAAGTGCTGCCGCCGTTCGTGACGCGCGCGCTGCATGCCGCGCTGCCTATGTTCAACGGTCGCATTCGTGGGTTCAGCGACCCGAACGCCGTGCTTACTGCGCCCGAAACGCGCAGCTCGAGCCCCGTGCGTATCGTGCGCGACAAGACTACGTGCCAGGCATTGTTCTCGGAAACCACCGATTGCGGCTTGAAGATTTCCGATCAGGCAGCTGTCGCGCAGCGTTCCACCGATGGGGCGCCCATTGCGGGTGGCTTGTACCCGTGCGGTGAAGGCGCAGGCTATGCGGGCGGCATCATGAGCGCGGCAGTCGATGGCCTGCGCGTTGCCGAAGCGATTATCGGTTCGTACGAATAGGGATATTTAACCGCGTTTCGCCTCTCGTCATGGGCGATATGATTGTCGTCGCGCCGTTGGGCGGGCGAAGTTGCGGGCATTTGCGTTCGTGCCTGCTTTTGTCTCGCGAGACAAAAGCAGGCAACGGGGCGCATGGCGAGCGGCAGCCGAGCGTGCTCGTGGGGCATTGCTCGCTGTTTCTCGTTCGCTTGCGCTGGTTGCTTGGCTTTAAGCCATTTCGCGCAATAGGTTCACCATTTCTATGGCGCCTTGTGCGCATTCTGCGCCTTTGTTGCCAGCCTTGGTACCGGCTCGCTCGATCGCCTGCTCGATGGTGTCGGTGGTAAGTACGCCGAACATCACGGGTACGTCGCTTGAAAGCGTGACGTTCGCTATTCCCTTCGAAACCTCGGAGCATACGAAATCATAGTGGCTCGTAGCGCCGCGGATGACGGCCCCCAGGGCAATAACGGCGTCGTATTCGCCGCTTTGTGCCATTCGTTTCGCGGCGAGCGGAATTTCGAACGCGCCTGGTACCCACGCCAAAGCAATATCTTCGTCAGCGACGCCATGGCGAACAAGCGCGTCTTGCGCGCCCGAGACGAGTTTCGATACAATGAATTCATTGAAGCGCGCAGCTACAATGCCGACTTTGATTCCCTCGGAAATTACCTTGCCTTCATATGTTTTCATTATTAACCCTTTCTCTACCTGTGTTTACTATGATATTTACACTGTAAGCATATGGCCCATGCGGTCTCGTTTCGTCTCGAGATAGTGCCTGTCGCATTCGGTTGGAGCGATTTCGATGGGCACGCGCTCGGCAATGGAGAGCCCGTAGTCCTTAAGCTGGTAGATTTTGTCGGGGTTGTTGGTGAGCAGCCTCATGCTTTTCACGCCGAGCGCTCGCAAGATTTGAGCCCCGATGTAATATTCCCGTGCGTCGCCAGGAAATCCGAGTGCGAGGTTCGCGTCGAGCGTGTCCATGCCCTGGTCTTGCAGCTCGTAGGCACGCAGTTTGTTCAGAAGTCCGATGCCGCGCCCCTCTTGACGCATATAGAGCACTATGCCGCGCCCTTCCGTTTCGATTTGGCGCATGCTTGCGGCAAGCTGCTCGCCGCAATCGCAGCGCAGTGAGCCGAAGGCATCGCCGGTCAGGCATTCGGAATGCACGCGTACAAGCACGTTTTCACCACTGCCGATGTCGCCTTTCACAAGCGCGACATGGTGTTCGCCATTGAGCATATTGCGAAAGCCATGTGCCACAAACGACCCGTATGCGGTGGGCAACTTCGCGGCGGCAACGGGCTCGACGAGGCAATCGTGGGTTTTGCGATACTCCTGGAGGTCTTTGATGGTGATGAACGCCAAGTCCCATTCGTGGGCCTTCTCGGCGAGTTCGCTTGCGCGCATCATGGTTCCGTCGTCGCGCATAATCTCGCAACACAGCCCGCATTGCTCAAGGCCCGCAAGGCGGCATAGATCGACGGTCGCCTCGGTATGGCCGTTGCGTTCGAGCACGCCGCCGGCTTTTGCGAGAAGAGGGAACATGTGCCCAGGTCGGCGGAAGTCTTCTGGTTTCGCATCGGGGTCGACGCATTTCATCGCTGTGGTGGAGCGTTCGGCGGCGGAGATGCCTGTTGTGGTGCTTACGTGGTCTATCGATATGGTGAAAGCCGTTTCGTGGTTGTCGGTGTTGCGGGCGACCATTTGGGGCAGGGCAAGCTTGGCGATGTAATCGGCGTTCATGGGCATGCAAATGAGGCCTTTGGCATGCGTGGCCATGAAATTGATGTTTTCAGTGGTTGCGAATTGCGCCGCGCAAATGAGGTCGCCTTCATTTTCGCGGTCGGGGTCGTCGGTGCACATAACGAGATGGCCGGCACGCAATTCATCGAGTGCGTGCTCGATCGTGGAGTATTCAATCATTGGGATTCCTTCCTGGTTAACGATGCGGTGCGCCAGCGCCGCGAGTGCGGAGTTGGACGTTGCTTTCTACATAAAGCCGTTGCGCGTGAGAAACTCTGCGCTCAGCGTGGGCTCGCGCGTGTTGGATTCGGGCTTCGCAAAGCCAACGGCGTCGGGGCTCGCTCTGTTGCCGAGCAGGCGTTCGACGTATTTGCCGATCACGTCGCATTCCAGATTTACGACGTCGCCTGCGCGTTTGCTCCCAAGCGCGGTGAGGTGCGCGGTGTGCGGAATCATCGAAATCGAGAATCCGTTTTCGTTCGTCTTCGCGACGGTGAGGCTTACGCCATCAATGACAATCGATCCCTTTTCTACGACATATCGAGTGATGGAAGAAGGCGCGAGGATGTCGTACCACAGAGCGACATCCTCGCGGCGCACCTTCGCGATGCGCCCCGTGCCGTCGATGTGCCCCGAGACGATGTGTCCTCCGAATCGCCCATCGGCCGGCATGGCGCGCTCGAGGTTCACGGCGCTTCCGGGAGCAAGCGACCCGAGCGACGAACGTCGCAGCGTTTCACGCATGACGTCGGCGCGAAACCCGGTTGCATCAACGCGCGTCGCGGTGAGGCATACGCCGTTGGTGGAAATGCTGTCGCCCACGCGCACGCCGTCCATCAAACTAGGCGCCTCGATTGAAAGGACCGAGCTAGCGGCTCCCCGCTCAATGGCGCGCACATGACCTACGGCCTCAACTAGTCCTGTGAACATGTGGAATCCTTCCTTGGGATGTTCGGTGCAAAAATCGCTTTGGCCGCGAAAGTGCGAGGCGTTACGAGATCGCCTTCAATGAGCACATCGTCGCCAAGACGCTCGATGCTTGTTCCCGAAAGCGTCCATGCTTGGTCGGGGGCTTCGATTCCCTTGCCGCCTAAGGGGCAAGGGGCGCTTGCGCCTGCGAACAGCTTGGGGGCGATAAACGCCTGCAGCCGGTTTACGATGCCCGCCTCAAGCATGGATGCGGCAAGTGTGGGTCCACCTTCGACCAGCACGCTGTCGATGTCGCGTTCGCCCAAAAGCGTCATAAGGTTTGCCAAGTCGATGGCTCCATGTGCTGTGGGGATGCGCAGTATCTCGCACCCCTTGCGTTCAAGGGCCAAGGCTCGTTCGAGGGGAGCATCGGGCGAGCAGGCGATGATCGTTGCAACCTCATGGGCCGTCTGGGCGATTGTTGAGGCGGGCGGCGTGCGAAGATGCGAGTCGCATACGATGCGCAACGGGTTTCGCCCACCTTCGAGCCTGCAGGTAAGCTGCGGGTCGTCAGCTAGCACGGTTCCTATGCCGACCATGATTGCCGCGTGCCTTAGGCGCTCCTCATGAACGCGATGCCGGGCGGAAGGACCGGTGATCCAACGTGATGCACCAATTCGTGTGGCGGCTTTCCCATCGAGCGTCATGGCGTATTTCAATGTCACGTACGGAGTGTGGTGGGTGATGAAGTGAAAGAAGATGCGGTTGAGGGCATCGCATTCGTCACGCGCCACCCCTTCGTCGACAGTGATGCCGGCCGAGCGAAGCTGTTCGCATCCGCGGCCGGCCACCACCGGATTGGGGTCGGCGGATCCCACCACGACGCGCCCGATGCCCGCTTCGATGATGGCTTCGGTGCAGGGTGGTTGTTTGCCGGTATGGCAGCATGGTTCCAGCGTGACGTAGAGCGTGGCGCGCTCGGGTGAATTGCCTCGAGCGGCGCAGTCGGCAATCGCGGCGCGTTCGGCATGCAGTCCGCCGAAGCGCGCATGCCACCCCTCGCCAATGATCTCGCCGTCGCGCACAAGTATCGCCCCTACGAGTGGGTTGGGGTTTACGAACCCCATGCCTCGTTGGGCGAGCGCCTTTGCGCGCCGCATGAATTCGATATCGGCTTCATTCGCCATAGATGCCTCCTGCACGTGCCGTGTCTCAAGGCGTTTGCAGAAGGAAGGAACCGTAAGCGTTGCGGCGTTCGGTGCTGAGGCCGGTTGGATGCGAGCGGGCTATGGTGGTGGAATATGGTGTGACCGGCCGACCGCTGGCCTTTCCGCGCGAGCGGGGCGAAAAGGAACGCATAACGCTTTATTGAATTCCCGAAATCCCGGCAATGCAAAAAGCCCTGAAACGCGAACGTTTCAGGGCTTGCGTATGCACTGCTGCGCGGCGGAAAGCCGCGTTGTGCAATCTTCTTTCATCCAGACTGTACTGTCGGCTTCGGAGTTTCACCGAATCGGCCTTGCGGCTCGTGGGCTGTAACCACCGGTGGGGAATTTCACCCCGCCCTGAAGATTGATATTTCGTTGGCGCGAACTATAACGCTGAATTTTTTGCGTTGTCAACAATGAACTTGAAAAAAGCTGGCGAGGGTTTCAATGGGTTTGCCGAATTGATCGCTCGCAAGGATTGCGAAGCGTTTGTGCGCGAGGGATGTTGCGGCGGATGTTTTCGCTGGTCGAATGCTTGTTAGAAAGATTACACACAGCCAACGATTTTCGTGTGGCGCAGTGCATTTTCAGCGAACTTCAACGTGGCGCGCAGGATGCGGCTACAATGGCTCGCAGATAAAATCGCGCGATGCGTGAATGGGATGGACCCCTGGCAGGGAGGTTATCATGGCTGAACAACACTGGACGCCGACTAAGGCTCTGGTCGATGAATTGTGCTCGTGTGTGGGCGCCGACAATGTGAGCGTGAACGAGCCCATGGCGGCGCACGTGACGTTTCGCATTGGCGGCCCGGCAGCGATTATGGTGTCGCCGCATGCGGTGCAAGAAGTTGCGGCGGTGGTTCGCGCGTGCCGCGCCGCCGAGGCGCCCTTGCGCGTTATTGGCCTGGGAAGCGACCTTCTTATTGCCGATGGGGGTCTTGCGTGCGTCGTGATGTGCTTGGCAGAGAATTTTGCCAATGTGCGTGTCGAGGGTAACCGCGTGGTTGCGCAGGCGGGCGCTACGAATCTAGCGGTCGCCGAAGCGGCGTGCGCGGCCGGTCTTGCGGGCTATGAATTCGCCGAGGGCATTCCCGGCACCATTGGCGGTGCCGCCATCATGAACGCGGGTGCCTACGTGGGCGATTTCTCGTCGGTGGCGATGTCGTTGAAATGCATAACGCCTGAAGGCGAGCTCGTTGAAGTGACTCGCGAGCAGGCTGAGTGGGGCTATCGCCATTCCATGATGGCCGACGCTGGTTATGTAGTGGTTGAGGCGACGCTTGAGCTTTCGCCCGATGCGCAGGCCGATATTCGGGCTCGCATGGACGATTTCCATGCCCGTCGCGTTGAAAAGCAGCCGCTCGAAATGCCGAGCGCTGGTTCGACGTTCAAGCGCCCTGAAGGCTATTTCGCGGGCAAGCTTATTCAGGACGCCGGTTTGCGCGGCTACAAAGTCGGCGGCGCGCAAGTGTCCGAAAAGCACACGGGCTTCGTCGTTAATGCCGGGGGTGCAACCGCTGCCGACGTGCGCCAACTTATCGCCGATGTGCAGGCACGCGTGAAAGAGCGGTTCGGGGTCGAACTTGAACCAGAAGTGAAAATGTGGGGCTTCTAGGAAGGGACGGTTTTCATGGCGGTGCTGTTTCTTGAATATCCGAAATGTTCGACGTGCAAGAAGGCGAAGCAATGGCTCGACGAGCACGGCGTTGAGTATGTCGATCGCGATATGGTCGCCGACAACCCCACGGCTGCCGAGCTGGCCGAATGGCATGCGCGCAGCGGGTTGCCCGTGCGTCGGCTGTTCAATTCTTCGGGCATGAAGTATCGCGAGCTCGGATTGAAAGCGAAGCTCGATGCCGGCATGACCGATGGTGAATGCTTCGAGCTGCTTGCGACCGACGGCATGCTGGTGAAGCGTCCGTTGCTCGTGGGCGACGATTTTGCGATTCCTGGATTCAAGGAGTCAGCGTGGGCGGAAGCGCTCGGTCTGGAATGACGCTCATACAGTTTGAAGCGCAAGACCTGCTGCAAATCGGCCCCTATGGACGATTTTCTTGGTGACGAAAACGGGAAGATGCTGAAGAAGATGGATGAACCAGTGCACCACCAGGCCTTTTGCGAAACAAATGGTTGATCTGCTGCCCGAAGCGCTGTTTGAATCGTCCATAGGGCGGCTTTTGCAGCACATCTCGCCTCGCGTAGCTGCTGGATGTCGCCAAACGATCGGCTCGCCGCATAAAAGAAGGAGCCCGCAGGCTCCTTCGTGTTTCATCGGATGTTCAACTCGATCTACGACGCATGCTTTGCGCGCATGCGAACCTTCAGATGTGCAAGAATTTCTTTCGTAATCGCGACAGCCGCGATGCCGCAGGCGATACCCAGCAGCGCGCCCAACAGCACGTCGGTGGGGTTGTGCACAGCCAAATACAGGCGCGAAAACGCGATGCAGCATGCGCCCACAACGGCGATAGGTTTCAGCCAGCGATGCGCAAGCGGCGCCAGACAAATTACGGTAGCTCCCACGAACGATGCCGACGAATGTCCCGATGGGCACGAGAAACTATCGGGCAGTTCTACCAGCGTCGTGGCGAGCGTCGGGTCAAGCAAGAACGGGCGAGGGCGTGCGATAACGTTTTTCAGCACCACGTCGCCGACCACGAAAGCCAGTGCGATGCCAATGAAAATCGCTATGCCGTAAGCGCGGTGCTTGTCGAGCGCGATCATCGCGATGCCGATAAGCGCCCAAATAGCTCCGTATTCGCCCAACGTGGTAATGCCGACCATGATAGTGTCCAGGATGGGGTTCGAAATCCCCTGAATTGCGTGCAGAATGGACAAATCTGCGTTCTGTATAGCTTCAATCATCATGCCATTCAGCATACGGCATCGGTTTGATAAAAACTTTGCCTAAATTTGACAAACAGGCAACGGACGAAACAAAATCGCAGGCATAACACAAAGCGACGCAAAAAGCCCCGAAACGCGCGGGCGATTCGGGGCTTTGGCAGTTTTCAAATGCGAGCGGGCGCGGTGCTGCTACAGGTCCAGTTCGGCGATGACTTCCTTCATGGTTTTCGCCGATTCGTGCAGCTGTGCGAGCTCTTGCGCATTGAACGGTGCGGGTACCTTGTACTCAACGCCGCCGCGGCCCACGATGGCCGGCATGGAAAGCACGACGTCATCCAGGCCGTATTCGCCATTTTGGTAATTCGACACGGGGATGATGGTCTTCTCGTCGCGCACAATGGCCTCGCAGATGCGCTTCACTGTCATGGCGATGCCGTAGTAGGTGGCGCGCTTCTTCTCGATAATCTCGTACGCGGAGTTCTTCACGTCGTCGGCGATGCGGCGCATGGCTTCTTCGTGGTCGTAATGGCCGCGCAGCTCGCAGAAATCGTGGATGGGAATGCCCGACACGTTCGCCGTCGACCACACGGCCACTTCGGAATCGCCGTGCTCGCCAACGATGCGCGCGTGCACGTTGCGGGGGTCGACGCCCAGGTGCTCGCCCAGGATATATTTGAAGCGCGCCGAATCCAATACGGTGCCGCTGCCCAGCACGCGGTTGGCCGGCATGCCCGAAAGCTTCAACGTGACGTACGTCAGAATATCGACGGGGTTGCTTACTACCAGCACAATGCCCTGGTAGTTGCGCTCGGCGATTTGCGGGATGATGGTTTTGAAGATGGCGACGTTTTTTTGAACCAGGTCGAGACGCGTTTCGCCGGGCTTTTGGGCTGCGCCTGCGGTAATCACGATGATCGAGGCATCGATGACGTCGTCGTAGTCGCCCGCGTAGATCTTGCACGGATGCGCGAACGGCATGCCGTGGCTGATGTCGAGCGCCTCGCCCTCGGCGCGGTTGCGGTCGACGTCCACCAGCACGATTTCGCTGAACAGGCCGCCCTGCATTAGCGCGAACGCGCTCGACGAGCCTACGAACCCGCATCCGATGATGGCCACTTTGCGATCGTTGATAGGCTTGGACATGTGAGCCCCTTTCTTGCCGCCGCGCGGCGTTGGTAATGCTGCAGCAATTATAGACGCGTGCGGCCGTTTGCCGCCGGCGAGCGGCGCAAATATGGAAACACCATGGGCGCTGCTCGGCAAATCCTATAATCATATGGGTTAGGAAGGTTTTGCATGTCTGAAAACGTACGCGTGAATTGTGGCCGGTGGCTGTTCTTCGTTGTGGGCGTAGCTCTGAATTCGTTCGGAATCGCCCTTATCACGAAAGGCGCGTTGGGCACGTCGCCCATCTCGAGCGTGCCGTACGTGCTATCGATGCAGTATTCCTTCACGCTGGGCGAATTTACGTTCGTGATGAACACGCTGTTCGTGGTCGCTCAGGCTGTGCTTTTGCGCGGCGATTTCAAGCTGTTCCAAATTTTGCAGATGGCTGTGAACGTGGTGTTCTCGGCGCTTATCGACGTCAGCATGAATGCGCTGTGGTGGCTCGAGCCTGCGAATATCGCCGTGCAGCTGCTTGCGGTGGTGGCGGGCAGCGCGGCGCTCGGTTTTGGCGTTGCCATCGAGGTGGCGCCGAATGTGCTCATGGTGCCAGGCGAAGGCATCGTGCGCGCGATCTCGACCGTGTGCCACAAGCGCTTCGGCTCAACGAAGGTTGCATTCGATTGCGCACTGGTGGGGCTTGCGGTGGTGCTATCGTTCGTGTTCTTCGGCGGGCTTCGCGGCGTTGGCCTGGGCACGCTGATTTCTGCGCTCGTTGTGGGACGCTTCGTGAACTTCTTTAACGCGCACGTGCCGCTGCTCGGCTATATCGTGAACCTGCGCATTCGCGCCGATGAGTTGCGCGAAGGGAAGTAGCTAGAAAAGTCGTGCAATAATCGGCCGGGCCGGAGCGCGGAGCTGCAGAGGTCGTCTGCGCTCAATCTTGCTCTTCATTTTGAAATTAAGCGCAGCCAGGCGAGCGCATAGCGGAGCCCGCAGGGCGCAGCGGTAGCGAGCCGTGGCCTCTGCGGCTCCGCGCTCCGGCCCGGCCGATTATTTGGGGATTTTCCGACCCTCTCCATAAACCGCAAGTCACCCTTGCGTTACTCGATTGTCGTGCGCAACGATAGTGTTTCGAGATTGACGGGCAGGGGATGACGAAACGTGGCCGAAAACGATGCGAACGATATGACGCTTGACGCGCTCGAAGTGGGTGCGTGCGCGGTGATCGACGAGGTACGCGGGTCGGGTGAGCTGCGGCGACACTTGCTGGACATGGGTCTGACGCCTGGGGTGGGCGTGCGGCTTCGCAAGGTGGCGCCGATGGGAGACCCCATGCAGGTGGAACTTCGCGGCTACGAGCTTACGTTGCGCGTGTCCGATGCGCAGCAGATAGGCATCACCCCCGTCGATAAACTGCCCGAGCGCTCGCATTCGGTGGCTCCTGTTGCACCTGCGAGCCATCCCGGTATTGGTGAGGCCGGCGCTGCGGGCGACGAAGGCATTCGCAATGTGGGCAAGCCCATCGCGAAGGGCGAGCCCATCACGTTCGCGCTTGTGGGCAACCAGAACTGTGGTAAAACCACGCTGTTCAACCAGCTCACGGGCGCAAACCAACACGTCGGCAATTTTCCGGGCGTTACCGTGGACAAGAAAGAGGGCCAGCTGCGCCGCCATCCCGAGGCGACGGTGGTCGACTTGCCGGGCGTGTATTCGCTCTCGCCGTATTCCAACGAAGAG
>CALBLG010000038.1 GCA_937895975.1 uncultured Slackia sp. | reverse complement strand
TGCCGACTGTCTTTGAGCTCCCTTTTGTCGAGCGACTTTTCGAATATGTCTGTCGAGCAGGCGTTTTATTATGTCGTGTCTCAAATTGACGCCAATCGCGAGACGCTGAAGTTCCTCGTCGAGGGAGTTGGCCGCTCGACGCTTCGCGACATGCTGTACGATGACGTGCGAGACGTGCTGCTGTTGGAAGCCGAATCGGTCGTGGAAGCCTGCCGCGTGGAAATTCCCAGGCGCGATATCGAATTCGCCGTCTCGTATTGCCAGCATGCGAGCGCGACGCTCATCGTGGAATGGCTGCTTGGCCGCATTGAGGCAGACGGGCGCGAAATGGCCCAGTGGCTGAGCCGCTCGTTCGTCAACCAAATGCGCGGCCTGGCCCTTGATGCATGCGGCGGCTGGCCGAATTCCGACATGGAGTAGCCTTGCGCAACGGGTCTTTTCGCATGCGCCCGATGCAAACGCTGGTATGCTGGGGTGCGACATGAGTCGGAAGGGATACGGAATGCGCAACGATTGCTCAGATGGGTTTGCCATGGCCGATGAACGCGAACGCGCCTTTGATTTGGCGCAATTTATTGAGAACTGCCCAAGCATGTTTCACACGACGGCCGAGATCTCTCGGCGGCTGCGCGATGCCGGCTTCTCGTATCTTCCCGAAGGCGACGCGTGGAACGTTCAGCGTGGAGGGTCGTATTTCACGACGCGCAACGGCTCGACCGTCATTGCGTTCAAAATAGGCTCCGAACTCGATAGCTACCATTTTCAAATCACGGCCGCGCACGGCGATTCCCCCACGTTCAAGGTGAAGGCGAATGCCGAGCTTTCGGGCCCCGGCGAATATACGCGCCTGAATACCGAAGTGTATGGCGGAGCCATCGACTACACATGGTTCGACAAGCCGCTTTCGGTTGCGGGGCGAGCACTCGTAAGCGACTGGGGTCGTATCGAGAGCCGCCTTTTCTGCATCGATAAGGAAGTCGCGCTTATTCCAAGCCTTGCGATTCACATGAATAGGGGAGTAAACGACAAGTTCTCACCGAACCGCCAAGTCGACCTTATGCCGTTGTTTTCTGCGGGCGTTGCCGAAAAAGGCGAGTTCGACGCCATGATTGCCAGCGCAGTGGGGGTGGAGCCGTCGAACTTGATCGCGCGCGACGCATTCCTGGTCAACATGCAGAAGCCGAAGGTGTGGGGTATCCACGACGAGTTCCTGTCGTCGCCCAAGCTCGACGATTTGGCGTGCGCGTACGTTTCGCTCGAGGCGTTCTTGGCAAGCCGCAACGAACGCGACGTTTCGGTGTATTGCTGCTTCGACAATGAAGAGGTTGGCTCGAACACCAAACAAGGCGCCATGTCCACGGTGCTTTCCGATACGCTGACCCGCATCAACGCCGCGCTCGGCTTCTCACAGGAAGATTATCACCGCGCTGTGGCCAAATCCATGCTTGTGAGTTGCGACAACGCCCATGCAAAGCATCCGAACCACCCCGAGGTCGCCGATTCGGGGAACTATCCCGTGCTCAATGGCGGCCTCGT
>CALBLG010000037.1 GCA_937895975.1 uncultured Slackia sp. | reverse complement strand
AGGTCTTCCACAGCTGCTTGTTCATGATGAGCGGCGTGGAGATTTCGACGTAGCCGGCCTTGCGATGAATCTCGCGCCAGTAGTCGATGAGGGTATTTTTCAGAATCATGCCGTTGGGCAGGAAGAACGGGAAGCCCGGCGCCTCGTCGCGCATCATGAACAGGTCCATTTCGCGACCGATTTTACGGTGGTCGCGCTTCTTAGCCTCTTCCAACATATGCAGATGCTCTTCGAGCTCTTCCTTGGAGGCGAACGCGGTGCCGTTGATGCGGGTGAGCATCTTGTTGTTCTTGTCGCCCTTCCAATATGCGCCCGAAACGGCCGTCAGCGTGAATGCTTTCAGCGCCTTGGTGTAGCAAATATGCGGGCCGACGCACATGTCGATGTAGTCGCCCTGCTGGTAGAAGGTGATGCGAGCGTCTTCGGGCAAATCGCCGATGTGCTCGACCTTGTAATGCTCGTTGCGCTCTTCCATCAGCTTGACGGCCTCTTCGCGGGGCAGCTCGAAGGTCGTAAACTTGAGGTTCTCCTTCACGATCTTCTTCATCTCGGCTTCAATGGCGGGAAGGTCTTCCTCGCTGAGCTTGGTGTCGCCCAAGTCGACATCGTAATAGAAGCCGTTGTCGGTCGCGGGGCCGTAGGCGAAGTCGGCCTGCGGGTACAGGCGCTTGATTGCCTGCGCCATGATATGCGCAGCGGAGTGGCGCACGACGTGCGTGACCTCTTCCTCGGGCAGCTCGGCGACGGTGCCGTCGTTATACAGGGCCTTCATGGGGCTATCTCCTCTCGAATGCGAATACGCATGCGTGTTTGACTAGATTTCAATTATAGACATGTGGGTCAAAGGGACTGTCCCCTTGACCCATTCTGCAGAAAATCAGAAGTGGGACAGTTGCCTCTGAGGAAGGTGTCCCACTGCGCGGTTACGGTCGCGCCAATAAGAAAAGCCGCGCGCAGGCGGCTTTTCCAAGACAGGATTTCAACCAGGCAGCGTCTACTGGCGCGGAGCCTGGGCATGCGACCCGGCATTCGCCTGGGGCATTGCCTGCCTTGGCGCGCCGGTAGTTCGACCATTGCGACGTGCGCCCACGCCGGGAAGCGGCGTGGCGCAGTACGGACACACCGTCCACGACGGGTCCAGCGCATGGCCGCACTTCTGGCATTGGTTCTTCAAACGCTGATGGCAATGCGGGCACAAGATGTAGTCGGCTTCCACGGGGTAGCCGCAATTCGCGCACTCGCCGTACTGCATAAGCTGACGCTGCTTCAAAGCGACCTCAAGCTCTTGCTCGTCGCGATCGATCTGCAACAGCGGCGGACGCAACAGGCAGTACGCGATAATGCCCAAAATGGGAACCAGGGCGACGATGGCCCACACGTACCACACCGTGCCACGCTGATACGCGTCGCGCACGACCCATACAATAGAGAGCACGTAGACGGCCACCAGCATCACGATGAATACCGTAACGGCCATTTGCAGCTCGGGCGTCCAAAGCTGCGAGAGAATGTCGCTCATTGAGAAATCCTTTTCAACACGTTGATACGCTAACGAAGCATTGTAGCAAAGAAAGAAGCGCCTCGCATGTCGCGAGACGCTTCCCCATGAAACGCGTTAAACGCTCAGGGCATTTAACGCGTTCGGCGCCACCATTACAGCTCAGCGAGCTGTTGCTTTACCAATTCCAGCTTCGCGGAAAGCTCGGCGTGCTTGGCTTTGTCTTTCTCGACGATTTCAGGCTTCGCCTTGGACAGGTAGCCCGGGTTCGACAGCTTCTTGTCGAGCTTGGCAACGTCCTTTTCCAGCTTTCCCTGTTCCTTGGATAGACGCGCGCGCTCGGCGTCGAAGTCGACCAGTCCTTCAAGGTGGCAATACACCTCGCAACCGGCAACCAGCGTAGCGTTGGACTGCGCGGGTTTCTGGGCATCGCCGGCAACCTCGGCCACCTTCACGCGAGCCAGCGACACGATGAGCGCCTGCTGCTCGTTGATGGCCGCCGCGGCGTCGGCCGGCGCCTTCACCGTAACAGACAGCTCCTGTTTGGGCGAAATGCCGTAGCGGGCGCGCGTCGAGCGCACGGCGGAAACCACGCCGCACACCAATTCGATGGCGCGCTCGGCCTCGTCGTTTTTGAAGCGCGCGAGCGTTTCGTGCTCGGGCCACTTGGCAACCATGAGCGCCTCGGCCGTCTCGTCCTCGGCATGCGGAAGCTGCTCCCACAGCGCCTCGGTGACGAACGGCATGGCCGGGTGCAGAAGGCGCAGCGCCGAATCCAGCACGAACACCAGGTTGCGCTGCGTTTGCAGACGTGCGGCCTGATCGGCGCCCTCGCGCAGGCTGGCCTTCGAGAATTCGATGTACCAGTCGCAGAACTCGTTCCAGAAGAACGCATGCAGATCGTTGGCCACTTCGCCGAACTTGTATTCGGAAATGCCCTTGGTCACACGCTCGGAAAGGCCAGCCAAGCGAGACAGAATCCACGCGTCAGCCAGCGTTGCCGCCACGGGCTCGCCCGGCGTGAAGCCATCGAGATTGCCCAGCACGAAGCGACTCGCATTCCAAATCTTGGTGACGAAGGCGCGCGCCTGCTCGGTGCGCGGCGACGAGATGAGCTCGTGGGTCTTCGGGTCGATGTCGGCATCGAAGCGCACGTCTTGGTTGTTCGTCACCAGCGTCAGCAAATTGAAGCGCATGGCGTCTGCGCCGTATTTCGCGATGAGGTCCATCGGATCGACGCCGTTGCCCTTCGATTTGGACATGCGGCTGCCGTCCTTCGCCAGAATGGTGGCGTAAATCACGACGTCATGGAACGGGATCTCGCCCAGGAAGTACGTCGACGACATAATCATGCGGGCAACCCACAGCGCGATGATGTCGCG
>CALBLG010000036.1 GCA_937895975.1 uncultured Slackia sp. | reverse complement strand
CCCGTCCCTTGAAGCCCGATTCGTGCCAGTTGCGGCCTTCGTCGCGCGCAAGAGAGCGCCCGCAGAAAAGTCGCCCCTGCGCCCCTCGCGAACTGCTTCCGCACGCGTCCCGTTCGTAATGCGCAGTTGCTCCTCGGGTGCTGGGCAGCTACCCCTTGGCTGCTGGGCAGTTGCTCCTCGGCTGCTGGGCGGCTACTCCTCGACCGCGAAGCTGTTTTTGCCGCCGGCCTTCACGCCGTACATGGCGCGATCGGCGCGCTGGATGAGCGCTTTCGCGTCCATGTTCTCGGCTTTGTCCTGGTAGAAGGCGCCAATGCTGAACGTGACCTCGAGCTCGTCGTTCACCTTGATCGGCGGAATAGCCTGCAGGCGGCGTTCGAGCTCAACCTCGCTCACATTCTGCAGCACGGCGATGAACTCGTCGCCGCCGTAGCGCGCCAGGATATCCTCGTTGGTGGGCCGCAGCGCCTCGCGCAAAACCGCGGCGGCTTGCCCCAGCGCGGCGTCGCCGGCAAGATGGCCCAGCCCGTCGTTGATGTTCTTGAAGTCGTCGATGTCCATCATCACCACGGAAAGCGACGTGCCCTCGTGCGCCGAGCGATCGATGAGAATGCCCAGGCGCTCGTCAAGGAAACGCCTGTTGGCAAGCCCCGTGAGGTCGTCGGTGTACACCTTGTGGTTGAACGTGGTGATGCGGTCGACGAACGCGTTGTTGCCGAACGCCGACAAAAGCACGTTGTCGTGCGAGGCCGTGACCACCTCAAGCACGTAGCGCTCGCCGTCGACCTCGACGGGCTGGGCCACTACGTGGTAGATATCGTTGTCGATGAATTCGAATTTTGAGTAGCGCTCGTCTTCCATGAAGCAGCGCGCCGACACGCAATTCTCGCAACGGTCGGTCTTGTTCCACACGTGGTAGCAGCTGTCGGGCTGAGCGCGCAGCCGGCCGTCCTCGATGGTGTACACCGTCATGCTGATGGGATCAACCAGGCGCACTACGTCGAACAACCGCGACGCTTCGCGGATAATGCCCTCGATTTGGTCCATTTTGTAAGCAGGTTCGCCCGACATGTCGGTCCCCCATCAGCCGAATTGATACGTGCCATGTATCATAGCACGGCGAGCGGACACAATACGGTTGACGCCGAGCCGGGCATCGCCTGACGAGCCTGACGTCCGTCCGGCGACTGGTCGTTGTTTTGCGGACGCGCTGCTAGAACGCGCGGAAGCGGTTGTAGCGTTGTTGGAGAAGCTCTTCGGCCGGCAAGCCGGCGAGCTCGTCGAGGGCCTCCTCCACGTAAGCGACGACGTTCGCGATGGCGAAATCGGGGTTGACCGACGCCGAGCCCTCGCCCTCCTCGAGCACCTCATCGACGATGCCCATGTCGAAGATCTCGTAGGCGTTCATGCGCATAACGGCCGCGGCCTCGGGCGCACGCGAGCGGTCTTTCCACAGGATGGACGCGAAACCTTCAGGCGAGAGCACCGAATACACCGCGTGCTCTTGCATGGCCACGCGGTCGGCCAGCGCCAGCGCCAGCGCGCCGCCGCTACCGCCCTCGCCCACGAGCACGCTTACGATGGGCACGCGCAGCCCCGCCATGGCGTACAGATTGTCGGCAATGGCGTTGCCCTGGCCACGTTCCTCGGCCTCTTTGCCGCAGAACGCGCCCTGCGTGTCCACGAAGCACACGACCGGACGGCCGAAGCGCTCGGCCTGGCGCATGAGGCGCAGGCTTTTGCGATAGCCCTCGGGCTGAGGACAGCCGAAATTGCGCTTGATGCGATCTTGCAGGTCGCGGCCCTTTTCCTGGGCGATAAGCGTTGCTGGGCGGCCCGCCACCCAGCCGATGCCCGCCACGATGGCGGCATCGTCGGCGAAGCCGCGGTCGCCATGCAGCTCGACGAAGCCCTCGCAGCTCGCCTCCAGGTAGCGGCCGGCCGTAGGACGGCGCACGTCGCGCGCGGTTTGCACGCTGGCCCACGCAGGATTTTCGCTCGCTGCAGCTTTTATGGCCTTCGGTTTCGAGGTGAACTGCGCAAGGTCGGACTTGTGGGCCCGGCGCGCAGCCACAGTGCGCGCGCCCGCCGCGACCTTCGCCGGCACCGATGCGATAGCCTGGGCCGCCTTCGCGCGCACACCCGACAAAATATCGCTTTCGTCTGCGGAAACCTTTGCACCCGTCGCTTCAAGCTCGCATTTGGTGGGGTTGGCCGCCAGCGCCGCCAGCACCGCATCGAAGCCCCGGGGTGCGCCCGATTCGGGCTTCGCGTGCAGCGCCATCAGGTTCGCAAGCACCTCGCGAATGCGCGGGCGCTCGACGATCGCGTCAATCAAACCATGCTGCAGCGCGAACTCGGCCGTTTGGAATTCTTTGGGCAGCTCTTGGCGAATGGTGTCTTGAATCACGCGACGGCCGGCGAACCCGATTAATGCCCGGGGCTCTGAAATAATCACGTCGCCCTGCATGGCGAAGCTTGCGGTTACCCCGCCCGTCGTGGGGTCGGTGATGACCGAGAAATACGGCAGACCCGCTTCGCCGTGACGCTTGATCGCGGCCGAGATTTTCGCCATTTGCATAAGCGAAACCAAGCCTTCTTGCATGCGCGCGCCGCCCGAACACGTGAATAGAATAAGCGGAAGCCCCTGCTCGGTGGCGTATTCTGTCAAACGCGTAATGCGCTCGCCTACCACCGAACCCATCGAGCCCATGAAAAACGTCGAGTCCATCACGCCGATCGCCGCCCGCATGCCGGCAATGCGGCCCACGCCGCAACGCACGCCTTCGCGCAACCCCGTTTTCTCGCGCATACCGGCGATTTTTCCCAAATACCCCGGGAAATTAAGCGGGTCGGTTTCGGGCACGTCGGTGGCATCGGTCTCGAACCAGCACTCGAAGCTTTCTGCGTCGAGCACATCAGCCAAACGCTCGGCCGACGTCATGCGGAAGTGGTGCCCGCATTCGGGGCACATCTTGTGGTTTGCCAGCACGCGCGCCGCGTCGGAGACGCGATGGCACTTCGGGCACGTGACCCACGAATCGTCGGACACGTGCAACGCCGAAACGCTCGGAGCCGGGCACGCGCGCCACACGCGCGTGATGCCGCCGAACGCCGCATTGATCGAAGCAGCGGGCACGCTGAACACGCCACGGCCCTCGTCGGCCGCCATGGAAAGGAAGCGCTCGTCAACCGCAAGGTGCGAATCGACCAGCAAAATCGCCTGCGCGTCGGCCGATTCCGCGGCGGAGAGCACGCGATAGCTGTCGTCGAGTGCCCCGGTCGCGCGGCTTTTGCCCACGCACACGGATTTCGGCGCGAGCTTCACGTGGCCGGCGCGCGCCATGTCCTCGGTATAGGCGACGCACGGCACGAGGCCCGCCGCCAAGCAGCCGGCGACGACCGATTCACCCGTCGCCCCGCCATCGACCACAAGCACGCGCGTGACGCCAGCGGAATGCACCTCGACCAGGCTTTTCAGCGGCTCGGTCGCGACATACGACGCCTCGCACACGCCATCGGCGCAGGCGAGCGCGTCGGCGCCTTCCGCGTCGGGCGCCGCGGGCAACGCCGACGCGTCGCCGATGGTCACATAGGCGGTTTTCTTCGAACGCAGCATGAAAGCGCTCCTAGCAAATTCGTGGGCCGGGGCTGCCCCGACCCAGGTTTAACGAGTTTCGAGCCTGACTCGGCTCACGCGGGACAGGGGACTGTCCCCTGTCCCACCATGGCTCACGCCAGGGAAACGCTGATTAAGGTCGTCTTGCCCTGCGCGCCTGCGGCGAGTGCGTGGGAGGCGAAAGCCGAGCGCGCCCACTGGCGTGGGCAAACGAGGTTTGAGCCTTCCACGTGCCGCCGCAGGCTCGCAGGGCTGGCGGAATTAATCAGCGTTTCCCTAGGCCAGCACGTACTTTTGGATGGCGGAAGCGGCCAGCGCGTCGCCCACGTAGGCGGCGACTTCGGCCACCACCATGCGGGAAGACGACTTGGTTATGGCCGCTTCCAAGCGCAGCGTGTCGCCCGGCTGCACCTGGTGGCGAAACTTCGCCTTATCGACCCCCGTAAGGAAGCCGATTGCGCCTTCCGCACCACGCGCCTCGAGCACGCAAAAGCTCGCAGCCTGAGCCAACGCTTCCATCACAATGACGCCCGGCAAAACGGGATGATTGGGAAAATGGCCTTTGAACAGCGGCAATTCCGGGTCAACATCAAGCTCTGCCACAATGCGCTGGCCGGGCACGCATTCAACCACGCGCGAAAGCCACAGAAACGGGTCGCGATGCGGCAGAACCGCCATAATTTCGTCGCGCCCACAGGGATACGTTATTGCCATGGGATGAGCTTCTTTCAACAGAGCCAGAGATACATAACAAGAAAATGTCAGCGAGCAAGGGCTCTAGCGGAGCAGATGCTGTGAAAGCCGAAGCGCATTGGCCTTATGGCCATGCGCGAGGCTTGAACGGCAAGATGCCCGCCCGAATGCCGCGCAGCGTCGGCCGCTCGTTGGCTATTTCCCCGTATACGGGGAAATAGCCAACGAGCCATTGTGCCCGCCGAAGCCCAAAGAATTCGACAGCGCCACCTTTTGCTTGCGGCCCTCGATGGGCGCAAGCGGCACGTTCACGCCGCATTCGGGGTCGACTTCGCGCGTGCCGGCCGTCGGCGGCACGCAATCGCCGGCGACCGATAAGGCGCATACGATGGCCTCGAGCGCGCCGGCTGCGCCCAGCGTGTGGCCAATCGAGCCCTTCACCGAGGTCACGGGCACGCAGGCCGCGGCCTCTTCGCCCACAAGCGCTTTCAACGCGGCCGATTCCATGGCGTCGTTGGCGTGCGTCGAGGTTCCATGGGCGTTCAAATGTCCCAAATCGCGCGGTTCGAAACCGCCTTCAGCAAGCGCCTGGCGCATCGCGCGCACGGCGCCTTCGCCCGACGGCTCGGGAGCCGTCATGTGGTAGGCGTCGCCCGTCGAGCCGAAGCCAGCGACCTCGGCCAGAATATTCGCCCCGCGCGCAACCGCATGCTCCATCGATTCGAGCACCAGCGCGCCCGCGCCCTCGCCCGGCACGAAACCGCCGCGATTTACGTCAAACGGCATCGACGCCGTGGCGGGATCTTCCGACTTGGACAGCGCGCCCAAATTGCCGAAGCCCGCCAGGCAAATCGGCGAGATGGATTCTTCGCTGCCGCCAGCCAGCGCCAGATCGGCGTAGCCGTGGCGGATGAGGCGGTATGCCTCGCCCACGCAATGCGTGCCGGTAGCGCACGCCGTGACGATGGATAGGCAATCGGCCTTCAAGCCGAAGCGAATGGATAGGTTGCCAGCGGCCATGTTTTCGATCATCGTGGGGATGAACAGGGGGTTCACGCGCTTCGGCCCACGATTGGCAAGCGTGTCGCAACCGCGCTGGAATTCCTGCAGGCCGCCGATGCCGCTGCCCCACACGCATGCCGCGCGCGTGGCGTCTTCCGCCCGCATGTCGATGTCCGCCTGCGCCCATGCTTCTTCAGAAGCCACCACGGCGTACTGAACGAACGGCGCAAAACGTCGAGCCTCCTTTTTGGAAAGCCCGCATGCCACGGCATCAAAATTCGGAATTTCAGCAGCGAGTTTACCAGGAAATTCGCCGGCATCGAAACGCGTGATAGGGCCTATGCATTGCTTGCCGCCCATCACGGCATTCCACAGCGCATCAACGCCAATGCCCGCCGGCGAAACGGCGCCCATGCCGGTAATCACGACGCGACGCGTACCATCCGCCTTCAAGAATTCAGAATCGTTGCACGTCATAGCGCCAACCCCCCATCAATCTCAATCGCCTGACCGGTAATGTAGGCCGCCTCATCGCTCGCGAGGAACGCCACCAGGCTTGCCACCTCGGCTGGCTCGCCGAAGCGGCGCTCTGGGATATTGCCCAGCACCTGTTCGCGAATTTTTTCGGGAACCGCATTGGTCATGTCAGTTTTAATGAATCCGGGGGCCACGGCATTAACCGTGATTCCGCGCGGAGCCACTTCGCGCGCAAGCGACTTGGTAAGCCCCACGATGCCCGCCTTCGATGCTGCATAGTTCACCTGCCCCACATTGCCATGGAGCCCCGAAATGCTTGACATGTTCACAATGCGTCCGGCGCGGGCCTTGCACATGGCGGGCACCGCAGCCTTGCAGCAGTTGAACGCGCCCTTCAGGTTCACATCCAGCACGCGATCGAAATCGGCCTCTTTCATGCGCAAGAACAGCGCGTCGCGCGTGATGCCCGCATTGTTCACCAGCACATGCACGCGCCCGAGCGCCGCGGCGGCGCGCTCAACGAGCGACGACGCCTGTTCGAAATCGGATACGTCGGCTTGGATCGCTTGCGCCGCAACGCCGAAGCGCTCGCGCAGGCTTTCCGCGACGCGCTCGGCCGCCTCGCGGCTTGCGGCGTGCGAATGGTTCACGGCCACATTCAGCCCGCGAGCCGCCAGCGCCTCGCACACCGCGGCGCCTATGCCGCGCGCGCCGCCCGTCACCACCGCGCACACCGGCGCGGCATTCATTTCTTGTGCCATGGGTTATTCCTTATTTGAAAAATCGGTCGCGATCTGCGCTATTTCATCGGGCGATACAGGGGCCGCACGCAAAGCGTCAGGCTCGATGCGGCGCACGAGCTTTGAAAGCACGCCGCCGAACCCGCATTCCACGAACACGTCGACGCCCCGCATAGAAAGCCAGCGCACGCTTTGCTCGAACAGCACCGGCGACGCCACCTGCAGCGCCACATGCTCGCGCGCATCGGCGGCGGAAAGCGGGCGCGCATCGGTGTTGCACACCAAGGGAACGCGCGGCTCGAGAAATTCAATGTCAACCAAGAAATCGCGCAGGGCGTCGGCCGCCGGCTGCATAAGCGGGCTGTGGAATGCGCCCGACGTGGCCAGCATCGTCGCCTTGTGGCGCGGGCGCTGTCTCCAAGCTTCGGCCGCGCGATCGACTGCCGCCGCATCGCCCGAAACGACGATCTGACCGGGTGCGTTGTAGTTCGCGCGCACCAAAACGTCATCGCCCGCGACCTGCAGACACACGTCGCGCGCCTCGTTCATGTCGCCGCCGAGCAGCGCGCACATCGAACCCGGGCGCGCCGCCGCGGCTTCGGCCATGACCTTCGCTCGATACGCCGCGATGGCGAACGCGTCGGCCTCGCTCGTCATGCCCGAAACCGCCAGCGCCGCGATTTGCCCCAGCGAGAAGCCCGCCACGAAAGCGGGGCGAACCCCGCGGGCTTCCAGCGCTTTGGCCACCGCGACCGAAAGCGCGCACATGGCCGGCTGGGCGAACGCCGTGTCGCGCAGTTGGTCGGCGGAAGCGTGCAGGCACACGTCAGCCACGTCGAAGCCGAACGCCTCGCTCGCGATGGCGAACGTCTCGGCCGCCTCGGGCGCGCCCGACTCGATGAGAGCAGCGCCCATGCCGGGCTTTTGCGCGCCCTGGCCCGAAAGCAGAAATGCGATGGACACGGCTATTCCCTCCCTTCCAGCGCGCACGCCGCACGACCTGCGCGTTCGGCATTCGCATCGGCAAGCTGCTGCAAGTCCAAGCCGCCGCGCACCTGCGCGTCGGCCATCAAATCGGCGATGGCGCAGGCCGCGGTTTTGCGTGCGTGCACCAGTGCCGCCGATTGCCCGGCCATCATCGAGCCGCCGTCGACGTCGCCTTCCACTGCGCGGCGGAGGCTGCCGGCGTACATGCCCTCGAGCTGCTCGGCCGGCGTGTCGGAGCTTGCCTCCAGTTTGCGCATCGCGCGCGCCCATTTGTTCTTCAGCCCGCGCACGGGGTGCCCGCTGCCGCGGCCCGTGACCACGGTGTCGGAATCTTTCGCCTTCAGCACGCGCTGCTTGTACGCGTCGGCGATGCAGCATTCCTCAACCGTGAGAAAGCGGGTGCCCACCTGAACGCCTTCGGCGCCCAGCGCGAACGCCGCCGCCATGCCGCGACCATCGGCGATGCCGCCGGCGGCGATAACGGGAATGTTCACCGCATCGCACACGGAAGGCACCAGCGCCATGGTAGCGAGTTCGCCGATGTGCCCGCCGGCCTCGCAGCCCTCGGCCACCACGGCGTCGGCGCCCAGGCGCTCCATGCGCTGCGCGAGCGCGGACGACGCCACCACGGGAACCACTTTCACGCCCGCCTCTTTCCATGCGGCCATGAAGTTCGCGGGGCTGCCGGCGCCCGTGGTGACCACGTCGATACGCAATTCGGCCAGAAGCTCGGCCACCTCGGCCGCCTGCGGGTCCATGAGCATGACGTTCGCGCCGATGGGCGCCTCGCCTGCGATTTCCCGAGCGATACGCACCTGCTCTTCAATCCACGAAAGCGGCGCGCCGCCGCACGCGACGATGCCCAAGCCGCCGGCGGCCGACACCGACCCAGCCAGCTTGCCGTCGGCGATGCGGGCCATGGCGCCCTGGATGACGGGCACGCGAATGCCCAAAAGCTCTGTTACGCGGGTATGCATGCGCGGCCCTTATTTCAGGCCCTCGATGTACGCGCACAGCTTGCCCACGGTATCAAGGCCCTCAGGCTCGCCGAACTCGATGTCGAAGCGGTTCTCGATTTCGCACACCAGTTCCACCATGTCGAGCGAATCGATGCCGAGCGATTCGAACGTGGAATCGGCCGTGACGGTTTCGGGGGCGATGTCGAGGTTCTCGTTCAGGATTTCCTTGATGGTTTCGATGGTTTGCATTTTATTTGCCTTTCTAATTGTTAGATTTCCTAACTTATTTTCCTCAAAAAAGAGAGGGCGCAAAGGCCCACTCTTTCGTAGAACTTGGAAGTCGCGCTATTTTTCGACGTGTTCCTCGAAAAACGTCTTCACCTTCAGAAGGCCGCGCGCGAAGGCGTCCTCTTCCTCGGGCGTCAGGCCGTCGAGCGCCTCGTCGACCATCTCGCGATGAAACAGCTCGTGCGCGCGGTACGCCTTGCGCCCCTCTTTCGTGAGCGACACAAGCACCTGGCGCCTGTCGGCTTCGCTGCGTGTGCGGGTGACAAAACCCTTGGTCACAAGCTTGCCGATGGAAGCCGTAAGCGTCGCCAGCGTCACACCAAGGCGGCTTGCCACCACATTCATGGGGCTCGCGCCGTCCAACCCGATGGCATGGATGGTGTGAATCTCGGATATCGTGAGCCCGCGAGTCAGGCGGTTTTTCAGGGCGTCTTCCTCAACGCGCAGAATGCTGTTGAAGGTGTCGACGAGCAGCTCGTTTACTTCGCGCCTGCGTTCTTTCGTCTGGTTCGCGTCTGCCACGATGGGGCCTTTCTATTCACGGCGCGCGGGCGCCATCGCGACGCCGATTGCCCCCATGCCCAGATGGGTGGCGATCGTCGCGCCGCACGAGTCGATCGATGTTACCTCAAAGTCTACCGCAGCCTCGCGCAACGCGGACAGCAAAGCTTCGACGAGCTTCGTATTTCGGCAATGAGCGACCCTCAGACGGGCGGGGCCGTGCTCGGCGACGTAGTTCTGAATGTAGGCGGAAACCTCTTTCACCACGCCCTTCGAGCCCTTCGCCTTGCCGACGGGGACAACCTTGCCCTCGGCCTCGTCGAGCGTGAGCAGCATGCGGATGTTCAGCATGCCGGCCTGCTTGGCGGCCTCTTCGGGGAAGCGCCCACCGCGCACGAGATTGGTAAGGTCCTCGGGCACCAGCACAATGCGCTCTTCATCGCGGAAGACGACCAGCGCATCGCACATATCGTCGAGCGATTCGACCTGTTCGCGCAGCTCACAAGCGCGATCGACCAAAAGGCCAAGCTCGGCGGTGGTGCAGCGCGTATCCAGCACGCGAACGTCGATTGGCGCGTCGTTGGCGGCGATTTGCGCCGATTGCGGCGTGCCTGAAAGCGGGGCCGCGATGTGCAGGCACACCGCGCCGTCGTAGCCCTGCCCCGCTAGACGCTCGAACACGCGAGCGAAATCGAGCGGCGAAGGCTGCGAAGTGGTGGGCAGATTATCGGACGCGATCATGCGGTCGTAGAATTCCTCGGTGGAAATTTCAATTTGGTCGGCAAAGCTTTCGCCATCGACCTGGATTTTCAGCGGCACCATTTCGACGTTGCGCTCGGCGTACGTATCGAACGCCCAATCGCACGTGGAATCGGTGACAACGGCTATTTTCACGAACTTGCTCCTTCAGCTGGGCGCAGCGAATTGCTGCCGCGCACGTTTGCCCCACGGGGCATTCCTCAGGCTGCTCTTCCGCGCGCGCCCATCAAGGTTGGGCAGACGGCGCCCACGGAAAAGCACGGTTCGGGAGTATAAGCCGCAATTACTTAGTTCGTCAAACTATTCTTTTTGAAATCTGAAGCCATCGTGAATGCTTCGTTAGGGAAATAAAACACCTGCGATGCGGAATTTACCCACGCGCCCATGCATAATTCCGCAATCGGTGGGTTGAAAACTTCGCAATCGGACGGTCAATCGAAAAGAAAGCTTTCAATGGGGCAGCCATCTCGCCATGCCATAATCGCATTTCTTGGGTGCGATTTTCTTGTTTCTCACATTGCGCCTGACAAGCGCCCAGTCTATGCCAAAAAAGAGCAATAGCTCTGGCAATAATCGACCGAGGCCGCGTGCGCTGCAAGATGCAACGCACGAAGACGAACGATGCCCCTAAGCCAAATGTCCCCAATTTGGCACGTCTTCTTCGTACCAGCTTTCGACGACCAACCCGGGGATGCGTTTGAATTCGCGATCGTTGTTGCTTACGAGCACCGCGTCGTGCGCAAGCGCGGTGGCGGCGATGAGCATGTCGTTCGGACCGATTTTGCGGCCTTGCGCCTCTAGATGCGAACGCAAAGCCGCGTATTTCAGCGCACAGCGCGAATCGAACGGAACCACCTTGAACGGAAGCAGGAACGTCTCGAGCAGGCGGCGGTTTTTCACGGGGTCTTTGCTCTTTTCCGCCCCCGTGCGCAGTTCGGCTTCGACTATCGCGGGAATCGCGTACAGCCTAGGGTCGCTGTTCTTCAGCATTTTGTACCCATAAGGAAGCCGGCCGCGCATGAAATCGATGCAGACGCAAGAATCAAGCAGATACATAACCCTCCCCTAGTCGTCGAATGACGGCAGAGAGCCGTCAAGGGAAGCATCAAGTTCTTCCGGCAATGAGAAATCGGCTGCCGCGGCCCCATACGTGCCCCAGAAGGACGATGGCCATGCGCTTACGCCTTCCGAAAGCCGCGTTCGGGCGAATCGGGAAATCGACATCCCTTGCCGCGACGATTCGTTGCGAACCTTTTCCATGGTCGCGTCGTCAAGATAAAGCGAGAGCTGTGGCATAATGATCCCTCCTTAAAACAAGTATATGTACAAGTATACTTGAAAAGAGACGGACACATATGAGAAAGCCTGCCAGCGTTGGACGCCTGGCAGGCTTTCGCTCTTTTACACTGATGGGCGCTATTCCTCGTCGGATGATGTATCGCCATCGGCTTTAGCAGCCTCATTTTGCACGCGTCGCTGCGAGTAGACGGCAAACCTAGCGCGGCCAAACCACCCAAGCCGGCAAGCGCGATTGCGGCCGCCATGCCGAACCCGGCGTCGCCCGTGCTGGCGAATTTGCCGTTGCCGCCGTCCGGGCCATTACCGCCGTCCGGGCCATTACCGTCGCCCGAGCCGTTGCCTTTGCCCGAGCCGTTGCCGCCGTCCGAACCGTTGCCGTTGCCGCCATTGCCGCCCGAACCGCCGCCGGAGTTGCTGGGTTCGTTGGGCACATCGCCCTTCGCAATCGGGCCCGCGACAAGGGAAGTCATGCGGCTCAAACTGCCCGTGCTGCTTTCGCCCACGACAAGCTCGATGTCGTCGGCAAACTCCGATTTAAATCCGAGATTGCGGGTTTTGTCCCCTCCATGAACGCCATTTGGACGAAAATAGCCCTCGGGCGGCCATCATTCGCGCCAATTACGCGACCTTTCCCGCGTGCGGCCCGAAATCGAACCTGCAGAATAGGACAAAACTCGCAATCTCGGATATAAATCGGAATTTGGGACAGTATGCCGCGAAACCGACATGACGTACCAAACGCTGAAATTCTATTGCAACCAGGGGCTTGTGCCCAACGTGAAGCGCGACAAGAACAATCGCCGCGTGTTCGACGAGCACGACGTGGAGTGGGTGAAAAGCCTCATCTGCCTGAAGAAATGCGGCATGAGCATCGACGAGATGCGCGAATACCTGCAGCTTTGCCTGCAGGGAGAGGCCTCGATTCCGCAGCGAAAGGTAATGCTGGCCGAGAAGCGCGCGCGGTTCGTCGAGCAGATCGCCGAACTCGAGGCCAGCGTGGATTACATCGATTGGAAGCAAGGGGTCTACGACGACGTGCTGGCGGGACGAACCGAATACTTCAGCAACCTGCTGCCCGAGGAATGGCGCCGCCAGCGAGCAGGACGGCAGAAACGGCTCTCCAAGGGACGCTGGTCAGGAAAAAGCTCCTGTTTTGGTAGAAAACAGCTCCCGAGGGACGCTCGAACGTCGATTTTCTCGATAATCGATAGGCAATCTCCGATAACCGATAGGCAATCTCGAAGAAAAGCCTGCTCAGCTCATATCATTATGAGCCCCGCCAGTCCCCTGCTCCCCTTGAGACTCGTTTTCTGCCAAAAAGAGGAGAAACAGCTGCGCCTCGTCCCTTGAAGCCCGATTCGTGTCAAGTTCAGCCCATTCCTCGACCGCAAAGCCGTTCTTGCCGACGACCCCCACGCTGCAAAACCTTTTGAATGCTCTGAGCGTTTAACAGGTTCGCAGCGCGGCCATCACGTCGGCGATGGCGTACAGCGAGCCGAAGCAGCACACCACGCCTTCGGGGCCGGCGGCTTCCACGGCGCGCTGCACCGCATCGGCGATCGACGGACACGCCTGCACCTGCAGATGCTGCACGCAATAGTCATGCACGCCCTCATATTCGGCCTCGCGCTCGCGAATGGCGTCCGCCAGCTCGTCGGCGTGCAGCGCGCGCTCGTTCTCGGGCGGCTCGGCGCAGAAATAGCGCGCGGCCAGCGGCAGCGTGGCATCTATCATGGCCGGGTAATTCTTGTCGCGCAGCACGTTCATCACGAACGTCACGCCGCCCTGCGGGAAATACTCGCGCAGGCTGGCGGCAAGCACATTGGCGCCCTGCTCGTTGTGGCCGCCGTCCACGATAACCGTGGGATTGTCGCGCACCACCTCAAAGCGGCCCTGCCACGCCGTGGCTTCCAGGCCCGCCTTGATGGCCTCGTCGGAAATATCGAACCCCCTGGTGCGCAGCGTGCGCGCGATTTCGATGGCCATCACCGCATTGTTCGGCTGGTATGTGCCCGCAAGTTTCAGGCGCACATCGGTGAAGCCGTCGTAGGAAAACACCTGGCGAAGCCCCTCGGCATGCGCATGCACGCGCCCAAAACGCGGCACGGAAACCGGCGCGCCCACCTCGCGCGCACGTTGCATGACAACGGCCTCGGCCTCGGGCTTTTGCTTGTAGCACACCACCGGCACGCCCGGTTTAATGATGCCTGCCTTCTCGTGCGCGATTTTGGCGATGGTGTCGCCCAGCACATGCGTGTGGTCAAGCGCGATAGACGTGATGGCGCACACTTCGGGGGTCACCACATTGGTGGAATCCAAGCGGCCGCCCAGGCCCACTTCCAGCACCACGGCCGTGCAGCCGACCTGAGCGAAATGCAGCAGGGCCGCCGCCGTGATGAGCTCGAACGCCGTGGGCTGCTCGGCCATCTGCTCGGCCGCATCGCGCACCTGCAGCGCCACGGCCATCAGGTCTTCGTCAGAGATGTCTTCGCGGTTCACCTGGATGCGCTCGTTGAAACGCAGCACGTATGGCGACGTGAACAAACCAACCTTGTAGCCCGCCGCCTGCAAGATGCCCGCCGTGAACGCGCACGTCGACCCCTTGCCATTCGTGCCGGCCACATGCACGATGCGCAGGCGATCCTGCGGGCGCCCCAACCGCTCGAGCAGTTCCTCGGTGCGGTGCAGCCCCAAGCGCACGTCGCGCCACGCGCCCTGCTGCAAATACACTTTCGGGTCGAATTGTTCAATCATGCGTTTGTTCCTAACGTCAATACAATGGAGGCGCTCGCTCCTTTTCGGTTCGGGTAGAAAAGGTCGTCTGCGCTCAAACTCAATCTTTTTTAAAGTTAAGCGCAGCCAGGCGAACGCATAGCGAAGCGCTAGTGAGCCGTGGCCTTTTCCGCCCGAACCGAAAAGGAGTGAACGCCGGCGGGACTAGGATTATCCTCTCAGCAACTCGCTAAGGCGGCGGAAATCGGCCTCGATTGGGTCAAAGGGACTGTCCCTTTGACCCGCGGGACCACCAGACAGCCGCCCTTATCCTCTCAGCAACTCGCTAAGGCGGCGAAAATCGGCCTCGATGGCCACCTGCTTGGTTTGGTCGTACAGCGCAGCCGCGGGATGAAACACGGGAAACACTTTGAAGCGCCCCGCCATGGTCACCTGGCCATGCAGCCGCGTGATGCCGCGTTCGGTCTTCAAGATGAACTTCGTGGAGAAATTCCCCATCGTCACCAAAAATTCCGGCCCGATGGCACGCACCTGGTCGCGTAAAAACGGCGTGCAAATGGCGATTTCGTCGGGGTGCGGGTCGCGGTTCGACGGCGGGCGGCACTTCAGCACGTTGGCGATGAACACGTCCTCGCGCGTAAGGCCGGCAAGCCCCAGCAGGTCGGTGAGGTAGTGCCCCGCCGCGCCCACAAACGGGCGGCCCTGCAGGTCTTCGTTTTTGCCGGGCGCCTCGCCGATCAGCATCACGCGCGCCTCGGGGTTGCCGAAACCCGGCACCACGTTCGTGCGGCCCCCGCACAGCGCGCACTGCCGGCACCGGCCGATGGCCGCGGCGATGTCGCCCAGCAGCTGGGCCGACCCCTCGCCCTCAGCCGCCTGAATGGTGGCGAAATGGTTGTTGACGACGCTCATCGCCAGCGCCTCCTTAGCGCGTGTACACCTTCGGCATGCGCAGGCCGAATGCGCAGCACAGCTCGTGCGGAATGGTGTTCAGCGCCTCGGCCATGTCTTCGATGGTCACGCTGGCGCCGCCCTGGCTGCCCACCAGCAGCACCTCGTCGCCGATCTGCGGGTCGAGGCGGGGGCGCGTGCCGCGGCTGCGCATGTCAACCTCGAACATGCACTGGTCCATGCAGATGTTGCCCACCTGGTTGCACAGCTGGCCGTTGTACACCACCTGCGTGCGGCTGGACAGCCCGCGGTTGTAGCCGTCGGCGTAGCCGATGGGCAGCGTGCAAATTTTCACGCTGCCGGTGGAGCGGTAATGCAGCCCGTAGCTCACGCCTTCACTCATGGGCGGCTGGCTAACGTTCGTGATGCGCGCGTGCACGCTCATGGCCGGGCGCAAATCGAAGTAGCCCACAGTTTCTGGGCACGGATGGAAACCGTACAGCGAGATGCCGAAGCGCGCCATATCCAGGTGCGTGTCGGGGTAGCGCAGAAGCGCCGCGGAGTTCGCGCAATGCACGATGCCCGGGTTGAAGCCCGCCACGCGCATCTCGGCGATGGCCTCGGTGAAGCGGCGGAACTGCATGTTGAAATCGAGCGTCTCGGGGCAATCGGCCGTGGCGAAATGCGTGAACGTGCCCACATGCTCGAGCGCGCGGTGGAAGCTGATCTGGCGCACGAAGTCGACGGCCTCGTCGAAGCGCACGCCAATGCGGTTCATGCCCGTGTTCAGAGCCAAATGGAACGGCGCGCGCAGGCCGTGCGCGTCGGCCGCCTCGCCATAGGCCACGGCGAACTCGGCCGTATACACGCTGGGCATGATGTTGTAGTTGAGCAGCAGCGGAATAGCCGTCGCCGGCGGCTCGGACAGCATGAGGATGGGCGCGGTGATGCCCGCCTCGCGCAGCTTCACGCCTTCCTGCACCGTTGCCACGGCGAGCTGCTGGGCGCCGGCGGAAAGCGCCGTTTTCGCAACCTCGACCGAGCCGTGGCCGTATGCGTCGGCCTTCACCACAGCAAGCAAGCGGCAGCCGGGCTTCAAACGGCGCTTCGCCACCGCGACGTTGTTGCGAATGGCGCCCAAGTCGACCTCGACCCATGACCAACGGCGGTCTTGGCCGGCGATTTCGGCCAAGCGCTCGGGCGAGAACTCGTCCGCATTCGCGGCCGCGCGGGCGCCTTTGGGTGCCGTGTCGCGAAGCAAGCTCGAAACATCTTGCTGTTTGGCGGGGCGGCTTCCGCCGACCTGCGCGCCGAATGCGTTGAAACCTGTCATGGCTTTCCTTACTTCCACATATGCCTTTCGCCGCCATGCTGCGACTTCGGCATTTCGATTTAACCAGCTGTTAGAATACCGCTGCTCGGGCGCTGGCGATTGAACAGCCCGTAAAATCAGCCTTTATTTCAAAATGCGCGGCCGAAAAAAGGCGCCCTCTTTCGAAGGCGCCCCAGCACGCATGCGTTGTTTTCGGCTTAGCCGTTCTTGCGCGCGTACAGCTTGTTGTTGGTATCCAGCCACGTCTCAACCGTGCCGGTGTCGAAGCCGTCTTCCTCGGAGATGACGACCGCGTACATCTCTTCCTCGGCAAGCACCGCGTCGAGCGCGTCGGTCAGCTGGATTTCGCCGCCGACCGTCGGCTTGGCGTCGGCCAGAAGCTCCATGACGCGCGGCGACAGCAGGTAGCGGCCGAACACGGAAAGGTTCGACGGGGCGTCTTCGAGCGCCGGCTTTTCCACCAAGCCGTTCACCTTCCACACGC
Organism: uncultured Slackia sp.; assembly: GCA_937895975.1. Taxonomy (GTDB): domain Bacteria; phylum Actinomycetota; class Coriobacteriia; order Coriobacteriales; family Eggerthellaceae; genus Slackia. The sequence goes on along the minus strand of CALBLG010000036.1, from coordinate 923 downwards.
CGTCTTCGCCTTCCACCGGCGCGCCGTCGATGATGCCGAAGCGATGCACCTGCTCGTCGGGCACGGGCAAAACGGCAATCACGCTTGCGCCGCCATGCGCGCGCGAGACCTCGAGCATGCGCGGGCAGATGTTGTTGTCGGGCACGATGACGTCGCCGAGCAGCACGAAGAACGGCTCGCCGGCGGTTTTCTCGGCCGCGCAATGGATGGCGTGGCCCAGACCCAGCGGCTCGTCCTGGTACACGTAGGACACGTTCAGGTTGCCCACGCGCTCCACCTCGTCGGCGTACGCGTCTTTGCCGCGCTCGCGCAGCGTGGCCACCAGCGCCGGGTCGGGCGAGAAGTGCTTCTCGATAGATTTCTTCTCGCGGCTGTTCACAATGACGACCTCGTCGGCACCGGAAGCAAGGCCCTCTTCGACCACGTATTGGATAACGGGGCGATCGACGACAAGCAGCATTTCTTTCGGCTGGGCCTTCGTGGCGGGAAGGAAGCGCGTGCCCATACCCGCGGCGGGAATCAAAGCCTTCACGTAAGTCTCCTCTTCTTGGAAAAGCAACGAGCCGCGCACGGCGGCCCGCTCGATTGCGTAGGGGTATTGTACGACACTTGCGCGCCGCCTGGGAAAAGCCCAAAAAGGCTGCACGGGAGGACAGCACGGAGCGGCGAACTTGTCGACTATAGGCGACAGATCGCTGATGCAGCAACGTAACGCCCTACCCTTAACGCCATTGGAACCAGCACGTCCAAGCCATGGTGGCCATGCCAGCAAGAAAAGGGCTTCGCCCATAACGCCGTCCCGAGTCCCGAACGCCCTTGCGTCTACCGATGTGCCCCGCAAGCAAAAGGCCCGGCAGCGTACCAAACGCCTCCGGGCCTTCCAAGCGAATTATGCGTACGTCGCTCGCTATTTCTTTTCGGCG
>CALBLG010000035.1 GCA_937895975.1 uncultured Slackia sp. | reverse complement strand
CGCTTATGCTGAAAGTGGTACTTTCCGCCGCGACGCGCTATCTGACTGAAAGCGCGAGCGCTCGCATCGACAACGCCCTGAGGGGCGAGGTTTCGCGCGTCATTCTGCGCGAGGGCCGCTTGCCGGGCGAGCGGCATACGGGCGATGTGATGAGCGTGCTCACGTCCGACGTGACGGTGGTGCGCGACGGTCTTGTGGGCATTGCGCCCGAGGCGCTTTCCATGGTGGTGCGCGCGGCGGCGGCCTTGGTGCTGTTGTGGATTATGGCGCCGGTGCTCGCGGTGTTTTTCGTGGTTGCCGGCTTGGTGTGCGTGGCGGCATCGGGCGGAATGCGAGCGTGGCTCAAGCGTCTGCATACAGAAAGCCAGCAGGCGGAGGCGGGTATGCGTTCCTATTTGCAGGAAGCGCTGGAAAGCCTGGTGGTTATTCGATCGTTTGGTGCGCAGGGCAAAATAGGCGGAACGCTTTCGCAGCTGATGGATGGTCATCGCGGCGCGCGCCTTCGCTTGGCCGTAGGCAAAACGGCAAGCGGCACGGCGATGAACTTGGCCATGCAGCTTTCGTACCTGCTTGGTTTCGCGTGGGGCTGCTACGGCATTCTGGTTGGCACGGTGAGCTATGGCACGCTGATGGCTGTGGTGCAGCTGGTGGGCCAGGTGCGTGCGCCGTTCGCGAGCTTCTCGGGGTTGTTCCCGCGCTATACGGCAATGGTTGCCAGCTGCGAGCGCCTTATGGCGCTGGAGCCGCGCGATGCGGCCGAGGTGGAACCGGTTGCGGGTCGCGCCTTCGCGGGGCTGGAATTCAAGGGCGTGCGATATGGCTATGCGGGCGCGAATGCGCCGGTGCTGGATGCGTTTGATATGCGCGTGAATGCGGGCGAATCGGTGGCCATTACCGGGCCTTCTGGCATTGGCAAGTCTACGGTTTTGATGCTGGCCATGGGCGCCGACGCTCCCGACGCGGGCCAGATTCGCGTGCGATTTCGCGACGGCAGCAGCGCGAGCGCCGAAAGTCTGGGCGCAGGCGTGTTCGCGTATGTGCCGCAGGGCAATATGCTGATGAGCGGCAGCGTGCGCGATGTGGTTTCTCTTGGATGCGAAGGGCGGGCGAGCGATGCCGAGGTGCGGGCGGCTGCCCGGGCTGCGCAGGCGCTCGATTTTGTGGAGGCGCTGCCGAATGGGTTCGATACGGTGCTCGGCGAGCACGGCGCGGGCCTTTCCGAAGGGCAAATGCAGCGCATCGCCGTGGCGCGCGCCGTGTGCTGCAGGGCTCCGGTGCTGCTGCTTGACGAGGCCACGTCGGCACTGGACGAGGCGACGGAGCGCCGCATGCTGGCGGCTTTGCGCGAATTGGGCCGCACGGTGGTCATCGTGACGCATCGCAGCGCCGTGCTGGACTACTGCGACAGGGCAGTTTCGCTCGCGCCAGGGGCTTAAAAAGTGCGGAAATCGGGTAAATTGGCAAAGTAAAAAGTGCGGAAATCCGGTGGCAGCATGAAACTCAAGAGAAGATGTCCCTGGGCGAAAGCTAGGCTGTGGCGATGGGAGATGGCCTGCCGGCGGATCGCGGCTTGCTCAGACGATTGCGCACACTCCAAAGGTAAACGTAGTTGTCGCGGCCCTGCTTTTTTGATTCCAGTTGCCCGCTGCCGATGAGCTGGCGAACGCGGGCGTCGCTCACGCCTAGAAGCGACGCGGCCGAATGCGAGCTCACCAGGCGATTCTTTTCGTCGATATCGCATGATACGAACGCGAGGCGTTCTTGTTTTTGGGGTTCGTAATCGAATGAGGGGCTTGGAAGGGCGCGGCCATTGTCGATGTACGATTC
>CALBLG010000034.1 GCA_937895975.1 uncultured Slackia sp. | reverse complement strand
ACGATGCGACCTATGAAGAGGCCGAAGTGGAAACCGGCCAGGACAAGCTGGACGATTAACGCCTGCGGGGCGGTGGAGCCGTAGTCGAGAAACGGCCTGCAAGTGAAGGCCGAGCTTGCAGGCCGTTGGCCCCGAGCGAACGGCAATGCGCCCGTGGCTTGTCGGCCCGCGGCGCTCGATGCTGCGGGCCGATCGTATTTGCTGCGGGCGCGGTCGGCTCGGCGCGCGGCTGCGATTTTAATGAAAGGTAATTCCCATGGCTATTTCAAGCTTGATCGTCGAATGCGCGCCCGAGCGCACGGCCGATGTGGCGGCCGAGCTGGCGTTGTGCGATGGCGTCGAGGTACACGGCGCCGATGCCGATCAGGGCAAGGTCGTGGTGACCATCGAGGCCGACGGCGTGGACGCAAGCCACGACATCGCGAGCCATTTCATCGATATTGAGTCGGTGCGCGGCGTCGACCTCATCTATGCGAATTTCGAAGACGAAAACCTGAAAGGCTAGGCCGACCATGGCGGGAAAGCGAATCGGGCGCTGGACGTGCGCGCGCCGCGTGGTGCAAATTGCCGTAGCGTTGCTGTTCTTTGTGCCGCTTATTGTTGCGGGGTGGGGCATTGCGGGCTTTGGTCTGGGCGCCCCTGAAGAGCCCGTGTCCACGCCGAGCGATTTCGCGTGGTGGGGAAGCCTGTCGTCGTCGAATCTGTTCGGCGTGAACTTGCTCGACCCCCTCGCCACACTGCAGGTGGCCGCCGCCGCGAAAACGCTCGCGTTTGCGGGGCTTGCGTGGGCGCTGCCCGTACTTATCGTGTATGGCCTTGTCCGCGGCCGCGCGTTTTGCGGCTGGGCGTGCCCTGTGAACCTGCTATGCGAGGTGCTCGATTGGCTGCGCGGCAAACTGCATATAAAAGTACGCGACCGCGCCGTGCCTCGCCGCGCGAAGGTGGTGCTGGCGGTGGCGGTGCTGGTGCTTTCCGCAATATGCAGTGCGCCCGTGTTCGAATTCGTGAACCCCGTAAGCGCCGTGAACAAGGCCGTGCTGTTCGGCTCGTTCGCGGGCGTGTTCACGCTCGCGGCCATCGCGGTTTCTGAGTTGTTCTGGGCGCGCCGGGTGTGGTGCCGCGCGCTGTGTCCGCTTGGCGGCATGTACGAGGTTCTGGGCTGCGTGGGCTTCGCCAGCGTGAAAATCGACCACGACGCGTGTGTGCAATGCGGCGCGTGCCAGGCGGCGTGCCTGTGCGACCCCGAAATCCTTGACGCCGCGCTCGCCGGCGAAGCCGACCGCGTGGCGGCTGGCGATTGCATGCTGTGCGGCAAATGCGTGGACGCGTGTCCGCACGCCGCGCTGCGCATAGGGATAGCCGCGCCAACGCACCCAACGTTGTAATTGCGGACGCCAAAATGGCACAAAATTCGATTTGTATAGGAAATATCGAGGTTTCGGCCTTGGCGCGCAGTTTCTGCGCGACGCGATTCTGAATTCGAGGAAAATCGCTGAGCTCGCAGGAACCCGCACGCTCGGCGTCGATCCAGCAGGCAAGGCGTTCCGTTTGCTCGCATGCGTACCCGCGGGCGCCCGCGGGCACGCATGTCCTTCCGGTATCGGGTCGTCAGATGCTTTCGGCTTGCTGCTTTAGCGCAATTTCGTAGTGGGAGGGAGTGGTCGAGGCGGCGATGACCGACGCCTCGTGGAGGGAGAAGAACGATTGCTGT
>CALBLG010000033.1 GCA_937895975.1 uncultured Slackia sp. | reverse complement strand
GTGCGCGAAGCAAGCGCCCAAACGTCATGCGCGGGTAGCGCAACCGTTTCCCCACGCACATATTCGCCGAGCGTTTGAGCCAAAGCCGGGGGCAGAGCGAGCACCCCTTTGCCCGCGTCGACCTGTTGTCGGCTATGCCTCGGGCAGCCCCTCGATAACGACGAAAGCCGTATCGGCTCCCAGCCTGAGCGTGTCCCCCGCATGAATTTCAACCGCGGCGCCGCACGGCTCGGCGCGCACGAGCTCGCCCGTAGCCGAACCCATGACCGACGTGCCGTTCGTCGACCCCAAGTCTTGCACGAACCACGCGCCGCCATCGCACGAAAGCCTCGCGTGGCGCCCCGATGCGTCCGACCCCACATCAGCAATATCATGTTCGCCCAACGCCAACGCCCCAATTTCAATCTCGCCGCAATCGGGAGCCACCCAATGCGGCGAACCTTTCACATAGCCATCTTGTATGCGAACCAACCCAAGCGCCAAGGGCAGCGGCTCGGGACTTGGCTCGGGAGCGTCGGCACGCATCATGATGGCGGGCGTGGCGGCCAGTTTTCCGCCATGCGACGATTGTGCATATTCCAGCGCATAAGCCGCAGCCTTGCGCGCGCTTCCCGTGCAACCGGCCGCCACGAACAGCACCATGGCAACCTCGGCACGCTCGTCTTCGGAATAGCCCGATCCATTCGTCAAGCGGTCGAACACATTGCGCAGGACCGCCGCGTCTTCGCCCAAGCGGCCCAATGCGGTGGACATGGCGGGAATTCCGTGGTCGCGAAGCATATCGATGACCTGTTTGTCGGTCATCGAGGCGCGGGCGCGCAACCTGGCCATCACCCTCAAAGCCGCCACGCCGAAGTCGCAGAAATAGTGCTCTTGCAGCGACCCAGCAGGGGCATGCACGATGAAACGGGACACCCACGTTCTGTCGCCCACACGGCTCGCGGGGCTGCGGCCATCGGAAAGCGGTCTGCCCGACAAAATGAGCCCGGCAAGCTCTTTATAGTTCACCCCGCATTGGCGCTTCATCACATCGAACAGCGCACCGCAAGGCGTGACCTCGCTATTTCCCATAGTCACTTTCCTTCCCGTCGTTCCCATCTTCGCGCGGCGCACCGTCGCAAGACGCCTCGTTTCGGCCCTGCGCTTCTTCAAGCGCCCGCGCGTCGCCTGGCCCTACCCCATTCGCACCGCCGGCATTCGACGCCGTCGGCAGGCTCTGCCGCGTTCGGGCGCGCCTCACCGCAACGGCCGGGGCCAGCGCGAAATCGGCCACCAAAGGGCACCAGCCGGCGACCGCAGCGGCAAACAACGCCGCCACCAGGCTTTGCTGGGCAGCGGACGGGTTCGTTGCGATATGCGTCGCAATTGCGGCGACCGCGGCAGCGGCCACGGCCAAGCCAAGCGTCCCCCGCATGAAGCCCGCGCGCGTCGCGCGCGACCCAGCCCGGCAAGCAATGCCCGCAATTGCCGGCGCGGCCAGCGCCGCCGATACCGCGGGGCCCGCAAGCGCGCCTCGCCACAGCAAACCGCCCCACGAAAACGACGCCTCGAGCCCATCGGCCAACGCGCCTGTCGCAACAACCACGACGAGCCACACAACAGCCGCAACTGTTTTGGCCACGGTCCTCGCAACCGACCGAGCGCTTAACGCTTCGCGAGCAAAACCCTCGGGCATGCCGTTCAGCATGCACGGAATAAGAGGCTCGCCCTTAAGGGAGCAGGCTACGTTATCGAGGTAGTGTCCGCAAAACGCGGCCAACGCGCTTTGCATTTCGGCCGCAGCAGGCCGCGCGGCCTGCTGCGCCGCCAAGCATGGCAGCAACAATTCGTTCAACTGCTCATCCACAAACGAAAGCGCGTCGCGAGCTTCCTCGGCATCGAGCGGTCCATCGAGCGTTGCGGCGGCGCGGCGCAACGCCTGGCCAACTGCGGGCTCGCATGCCAATACCTGGAAAACATCAGCCGCGGCGATATGCGCGAAACATCCGCGGGCGGGCGGCGCGCCGACCTTCACCCTATACGGGGAACTGGGCGCGCCCTCGACGTTTTCTTTTGCCGAAAAATCATCCGGCGGCCTGCCGCATGCCAGGCGGTAGACGACGCCCGCCGTTGCGTACACGTCGATTTTCGGCGACATGCGCAACGCCTCGAGATTCTCGATATCGTCGGTCAGCATTTCGGGCGGAGCGAAATCGACCGTGGCCCTTCGCGTGAACGAGGCCGTGCTCGTGAACGAGGAGCCCCGCACAGCCGCAGGCGTCGACGATCCGAAATCGACGAGGCACACGTCGAACGAACCGTCCTCGACCTGCTCGCGAATCGATCGCCGCAACGTCTTCACCATCACGTTTCCCAACGAGATATCGCGATGCACGAAACCGCCTTCGATGAAATCCATGCGCGAAAGCAGCTCGAATATGTCGCGGCCAATTTGGGCCGCGACGAGGGGCGCCATGCGGCCGGAAGCTTCAACGGCAAGCTCGTCGCATACCTGCGCCAGCGATTCGCCGCGCACCCATTCCATTACGATGGCCGGCACGCCGTCGAGGTTGCCCATTCCGTAAAGCCTCGGAAACCCCTTCAGTCCCGAAACGGCCTTATGGCATTCGAATTCCTGGCGAAACGACTGCCGAAGCCCTTTCACGAGGCGTTCGTGCTCGGCCTCGCCGACAAGCTCGTCCCGTTCGGGAATCGCGAGCGTTTTCAGGGCGAATTGCTCGCCGAACACGTTCGTTACCCGCACGACCACGCCAAGCCCGCCGCGCCGCCGCGTGGATTCATCGGCAAACAGCAGCCCGAATCGGCGTTTATAGGCATCGAGCTGCGACGGTTCCATTGACGACGCTGCCTCGAAATCGTCGAGGCGCACCACGCGCGCGCCGCCATAGGGCGAACCGCCCCGCTCTATTGCGATTTCGCCGGCCGAAAGCGACGCGGACGAATGCCTCATCGAATCGTCGCTCATAGCAGGCTCCTCGCATTGTTTTCGTGGATGCGGTAGCTCTCGTAATATCCCGGCGCCGAAACGGCGGCCGTAGCCGACCCCGTGCTCGTCGCCTGGCGCCAGCACTCAACCGTCTCGGCCGAAGCGCGTCCCAAATCATTGGTCGCAAGCTGCAATTCGGTCCATGCGGCGTAGTATTTCGACTGCTCCGCCGTAGACACCGTGCGGTTGAGCGACGCCTTCACCGAATCGATGGTTCCGTCATAGGAAAGCGACGCCGAATACCATGAGGCCGCATCGCTGAAATCTCCCGTGTTCGCGCATACGGAAAGCCGCCCATACGATTCGCGCACGCTCCCCGAAACCTCGACAAGCGCATTGAAGCACCGCACCAAAACATTGCGGAACTCCGATTCCTGAGCCGAGGACAACGACGAGCCCGCGGAGCCGTTCGCGCTAGATGAGGCAGAGCCGGAAGGCTGCGACGTATCGCCCGACTGCCCCGACGATTCAGACGAGCCGCCCGCAGAAGAGGTCGCGCCCGAAGAGGCCGCCGATTCCGCCGACCCAGCTTCCGAAGCCGCGCTCGCAGCTTTTTCCTCGTCGGCCGCGCGCTGCACGACCGTCGCCGTCGACGCAACCGTCGACCCCAAAAGCCCCGAAGACGACAGCAACGATGGGCGTGATCCAGCGCTTTGCGCCTCGTCGGCTACCACCTGAGCATCGCGCCCACCATCGGATGAGCCAGACCCCAAAAGCGACCGGGCGACATCGGCCGCCGCCGTCGCGGGCTGGACGGTGGCCGCTTTATATGTGGGATGGGGCATAACGCGCTGCGCCAACGCCGGCAGCGATGTGGCATACACGCCGGCGCTCAAAAGAAGCATCGCGAAAGCAAACGCCGAGAGGCTCGCACGCGCAGGCGACAAAAGCAGTCCACGCCGCGTGTTCGCGCGCAACACCCTCCCTGAAAATTTCACGCGAGCGCCTTCCCTGCAAATAGGAAGGCCACGCCCTCCTCTTGAACATATACAGGCACCATACTATCGCAACGGGCGGGCGCCTGTTCGCTTCTCGACGAGATACGCGAGTCTCGCGCAACTTGGGCGCGCAATCGTTTAGAATCGCAGAAGCGCCTCGGCGCAATGTACCCGCTTTTCAAGCCATAACCTAGGAAGATCGCCATGAGCTTAGATTCCGTATACCATTTCTTCTTTGAATCGTTCGCAGGCGTGGGCGTTTTGGTGCTTGCCGGCCTCGTAATTTCGGTTCTCGTATGCGTCATCATGGAGTGGCGCACGCGTCAAACGTTCAAGGATCGCGGCGAACTCGAAGACGATGACGACGATTTCACCTTCTTCGACGATGATGACGACGAAGATAAGGACTAGTCTTCGCAGGTCATCGCCTCACTGATTAACTTTCTTCAAAAATTGGCAACTTTTTTCGAAGAAAGTGCTTGCACAAGCGCGAAAGTTCCTTTATAGTACTATCTCGCTTCGCAGGAAGCCACGCGGGCGTGGCGGAATTGGCAGACGCGTACGGTTCAGGTCCGTATGGGGGCAACCCCATGGAGGTTCAAGTCCTCTCGCCCGCACCATCGAGTGCACAGCCAGGGTTTTCACCCTGGCTTTTTTATTTCTTGGATACAATGAATCTCGGCAACAACCGCCACGTCCCACCCAACGAAAGCGGCGTATGAGAACCAGAATCTTCCAAATAGTGCAAATCGCCCGAAAAGGCGATCGCGCAAGCCGCCTGTACGACATGTTCATAGTGGGCGTCGCCCTGGCAAGTATCGTTCCTTTGATGTTCCACATAGAGCGTCTGCCAGAAATCGCGCGTTTCGCCATTACCGCGCTCGACGTGGTTTCAGTCTATCTCTTGTTTTTCGACTATCTGCTGCGATGGATGACGCACGACATCAAAGAAGGCCGCCGCAGCGATTGGAAAGCGCTCGTCAGATACCCCTTCACTCTGCAGGCCATCATCGATTTGGCGGCCATCCTGCCGTCGCTCGGCGTGCTGCCCGCCAATTTCATGTTCCTACGCGCCCTGCGCATTTTCCGCGTCATGCGATATTCGCGTCAGCTCACCGTGGTGGCGAACGTGTTCGCGTCGGAAAAGAAAACGCTCGTCTCGGTGCTCGCGCTGGTTTGCCTGTACGTCTTCATAACGGCGCTCATCATGTTTTGCAACGAGCCCGGCACCTTCGACACGTTCGTCGACGCGCTGTATTGGTCGGCCGTCACGCTTACCACCATCGGCTACGGCGATATTCACCCCGCAACCCAGCTAGGCGAAATCATCGTCATAGCCTCGTCCATATTCGGCATTTTGGTTATCGCACTGCCCGCAGGCATCATCACTGGCAGCTTCCTCGACCAGCTGCGCAAAATGCAGAACGACCGCGAGCGCTATTTCGAAACCAGCGACAGCACGCAACGCCAAAACCGCGGCAGCAAGCCTTTCAGTGTCGCGCGCATGAAAGCGTACCTGCGCTCACAGCCTCGCGTCGCCGTATATTCGGCCCACATGGCCGCCTACACCGCATTCGGGCTGGCCCTGTATTGCATCATGTCGATTGTCGGCTTTCCAGTTTGGCTCGACACCACTGGAACCGCACTGGCCACATGCATGCTCGAACCCGCAGCAGGGTTTATTGTCGGGTTTGTCACGAGCCTTGTTCTCGCGCTCGTCAACGGGAATGCCGGAAACCTGCTGTTCTACGCGGAATGCGCCGTGGTTGTAATCGTATACGGACATTTTCTCGAGAAATGGCGCCTGCATGCCCGCCACGACGTTGCGGCGCTCAGGGCCGTCTTCACCATAGCCGTCATCCAAACGGCGATGTCGTTCGCCATCGATCATCTGCTGCAGCAAGGCGTCATCGTCACTCCGTTCCAAACGCTCTACGCCACAGCCCTTGGTTTGCTCGGCCTCCCAAGCTGGCTTGCCTATCTCATCGCGCTCTTCATCGACCGCATTCTAGATGCCATAGCCGTGTATTTCGTTGTCGCGACGATAGGCAAAGCACTCATCAAGAACGGTAGCGACCCCCAAACGGTCATCAAGCTTCGCATCGCCCGCAGCAAAGGGACGCAAACCAACCCCGTTCCTGCAGACGAGCCGCATTCTCAGCCCAAGCAAAAATTCGCTCAAGACACCCCACGCCCCAATCCCGCCGCGAAAGGCGCGGCGCAAGCGCCACGCCCTCCCCGCAAGCGCCTGTGGCATCAAACGCGCGCACCTCGGCCAAGGCGATAGACCCATCAGCCGTCTTCTTTTGTCGCGCTTTTCAGATACTCGCCGATTTCAACACGCCGCGCGCGCCTTATGCGAGAAAATAGCCGGAAAGCTTGCTTGCCAACGAACAGGAGACGCATATGCGCAGCGTTAATATCGGAATCATTGGCCTCGGCACAGTCGGTGGCGGCGTCGTACACCTCATCCAACGCCACCACGACGATTACGTCGAGCATTACGGAATCGACCTTCAAATCAAACGAGCCTGCAGCCGTAGCGACGGAGAAGCACAGAAGCTCGGCATAGCCGACATCTTCAGCACGAATTGGCAGGACGTCACGAGCGATGAGTCCATCGACATCGTGATCGAGCTTATTGGCGGCGAGCACCCCGCAACCGAGATTTTCGAAGATGCATTCGCGCACGGCAAGCATGTGGTGTCGGCGAACAAGGCTCTGCTTGGCCGCCATGTCGAGCACCTGGCCAAACTCGCAAGCGAAAACGGAGTGCAAATCAAATGCGAGGCGGCGGCGGCCGGCGGAATTCCCGTAGTAAGCACCCTCGAGCACGACTTAGCGGGCAACGAGATTCTCACCATCGCGGGCATCATGAACGGCACCACCAACTACATCTTGTCTCGCATGGCCCAAGAAGGCCTGGGCTTCGATGAAGTTCTGGCCGACGCGCAAAGGCTTGGCTACGCCGAGGCCGACCCCACTGCCGACGTTGATGGCTTCGATGCCGCTTCGAAAATCGCTATCCTGGCATCCATCGGCTTCCGCACGCGCGTGAACACCGATGACGTATATACACAAGGCATCCGCAATGTCTCGGCAACCGACATCGAAATGGCGCGTGAATTCGGCTACGCCATTAAGCTCCTTGCTATCGCGCGCAACACGCCCCAGGGAGTCGACGTACGCGTGCACCCCACCATGATTCCCGCAACGCATCAGCTGGCGAGCGTTTCGGGCGCCATGAACGCCGTCTTCGTCGTGGGCGATGCCGTAGGCGAAACCATGTTCTACGGGGCTGGAGCGGGCTCCTACCCCACCGCAAGCGCCGTTGTGGGCGACGTTATGTCGCTCGCCGACCACATTGCGCACGGCAAAGAGGTTATCCCCGAAAGCGAGCCCTTCGGCCACAATCTTCCCATCCGCGCAATCGAGGAACTGCATACGCGCTATTACATCCGCCTGACGGTCGAAGACAAGCTCGGCGTGTTGGCCGAAACCACCAAGGTGCTCGCCGACGATGGCATTTCCATCTCGCACATCAGCCAAACGAAATCGGAAGACACCGACACCTGCACGCTCATCTACATGACGCACACCGCAAAAGAGAGCGATATGGAGAAAGCCCGCATCGACCTCGAGGCGCTCGATTCCATCCGAGCCGTCTCGTCAATCATCCGCATCGAAGACATCGAAGCCTGGACCGAAGGCGCCTTCGACAACTAGGCCGCCGACAACGCTCATCAACCAAGGGGCGAGGCTCAAACAAGAGCCTCGCCCCGTTTGTTTTCAAAATGCCCCAAGCGAAAAAGAATTAACCAACAGCATTCCGAAATAACCACTCGCAGGAAAGATCCACGACGCATCCGCACTAAAAGCGGACGTGTGGCGCGTCGAATCGGCGCGAAGGAGGAGCGAAGCGTACTTCGGTACGCGAGCGACGTTGGACATGCCTACATGGCATGTCCAATCCCAAACTATGCGCCTGAGCGGGCGCGCCCGGCTACGCCGGGCTCATTGCCGAGGCGGCGTGCCACGCGCCCGCGCAGCGTCAGGTCGTTTCAATATGAAAAAGGCCCGTTCGTCAGAACGGGCCCAAACAAGAAAACGCCCTGCATGAGCGCGACGCCCTGTCCTCCCGCAGCCTGGCGCTGCAGTA
>CALBLG010000032.1 GCA_937895975.1 uncultured Slackia sp. | reverse complement strand
AGCAATTCGTAGCGGCGCGCGTTGTCACTGGCGTCGGAAAGCTGCTGGATGGCCAGAATCGCTGCGCATGCCACCACCATCACGAAGCCGATATAGATGGCCAAATAGCTCACGAGCGCCGTCATGCCATGGCTTGCGGCACGAACCGAATCGGCATTCTGGTATTCCCAAACCGGCCAGGAGTCGTCACCCAAACCGCCGTTTTCGCCCTGAATGAATTCCGCAAGCTGCTGCTGCATGCCGGGTTTCACCATCATATCGAGCACCGACATATCGGGAGCAAGGCCAGCGCCATCGATAACGCTGTCGGACACTACGACCTCGAATGTGCGCGAGCTTACGCTGGTGCATTCGATGGTGTCGGCCGAAACACCGCCTTGCACCTTCAAATCGCATCCGAAAAGCGAGATCGTCGGAGCCGCCGCGGCAATCTTTCGCATATAGGGCTGCGTAGTGGCGAAATCGCACCACAGCAGGCATTCCGAATCGCCCAGCTCCACAGGGTCGAGGCCACACAGCGTGCGCGCCGCGTTGAAATCGGACAGACGCACCGCATACGCCCGCTGCTGGTCGGCACCGCCCGCAAGCACGCCGGCGCCCACCGAATCGAAAATCGATTCGCCCGTGATTTCGCGCAACGTCTCGAACGTAATGTCGGTCGCATAGAAATTAATTTGCGCAGATTGCGATACCATATCGCTCAAATCGAAACCGTTTCGATGCGCCGACTCCGACAATCCGGCCGCAACGTCGTAATTATTGCGCATAACGGCATCGGTTCTGAAATCTATGTCGGGGTTCAGCTCCTTCACATAGTCGGGTGCCTCGTAATAGCTGGTCATCGATGCATCGCAACGCACGCCCGCCTCGGCGTTTTTCTGCATGGCATTCACTATGCCGATGCCGCCGCACACGCTGGTCAGCGCCAAGAACAGCGCCATCGCGATTACCGACATGCTCACGAACGTCGAGTTCACGCGCGAAGCGAGCTGGCGCAGAAACACCATGTTCAGCCCGCGCAGATACACAGGCTTGGCAAGCTGCGCCACCCTCAGCAGAAATCCCGAAAGCGAGAAAAACAGCAGCACTGTGCCCGAGCACACCAACAGCGTCTCGACGAGGAAATCGATGTTGTTTTCCGAGAACAGCCCCGTGCGCAGCAGCATGGAGTACGAGTAGCCGATGATGCACAGCGACGCGACGAACAGCGCAAACGACAGCGGCACATTGCGCATGCGCAAATCGTCGTTTTTGCGGGAGCCGGCAAGCAGGTCGATGAGCTTCGATTTCGCCAAGTGGGCGGAATTCCACACCACCGATACGACGAAAATCACGGCGAAGGCGGCCGCGGTTTTCGCAAGCGACGGCGCCGACAGCGAAAACGACACGCCGTCAACCCGCTCAACCATCATCGAGGCGCACACGTTCGACAGCAGCTGCGACAGCGCGATGCCCACAAGCAACCCCACCGCGAGCGACGACGCGCCCACGATGAGCGTTTCGCATGCCGAGATTTTCAGCAAATCGCCCTTGCCCATGCCGAGCGTGAGGTACATGCCGAATTCCGCGCGACGCCGGCGAATGAGGAACGCGTTGGCGTACAGCACCAAAAATCCCAGGATGACGGCGACGAACACCGACACGCCGCCAATCATGTCGCCAAGCAATTGCACCATTTCGCGGCCATCTTCGGAAAGCTGCGCCACGGCCGAGGAATCGGCGATGGAATTGAACGCGTAGAACACGGCCACGCCCAGCACGAGCGTGAAGAAATACACCGCGAAATCGCGCGCCGACTTGCGCACGTTCGCGAGCGCGAGCTTAGCGAACATCGGCAGCCTCGCTTTCCAGACGCGTCGTCGCGGCAACCACCGACTCGAAGAACTCGTCGCGGCTTGCGGCGCCGCGCTGAATTTGACCCCACAGCTTGCCATCGCGGATGAAGACGATGCGCGAACACCAGCTGGCGGCGAACGCATCGTGCGTCACCATGACGAGCGTCGTGCCCATGCGGTTCAGCGTCGAGAACGTTTCCAACAGCTGCTTGGACGATTTCGAGTCGAGCGCGCCAGTCGGTTCATCGGCCAAAACAAGGCTCGGCTTCGCGATGACCGCCCGGGCGGCCGCAGCGCGCTGCTTCTGGCCACCGGAAACTTCATACGGGTATTTGTCCAAAATCGCGGCGATGCCAAGGCGCGAGGCCACCTCTTCCACCAGGCGCGCGATTTCTGCCGCAGGCACCTTTTGGATGGTAAGCGCCAGCGCGATGTTCTCGCGCACGGTAAGCGTGTCGAGCAAATTAGAATCCTGGAATACGAAGCCCAGCTGGTCGCGGCGGAACTGCGCCAATTCGCCGCCGCGCATCTTCGTCACGTCGCGCCCCGCGACCCGGATGGCGCCCGACGTGGGCGCATCGATGGTCGAGATGCAATTCAGCAACGTCGACTTGCCCGACCCCGAAGGCCCCATGATGCCCACGAATTCGCCCGCATCCACGAAAAAGCTCACGCCGTCGAGAGCCCTCACGGTGCCGCCTTCGCCCCGTTTATCCCTGCCGTATTGCTTCACCACATTGTCGACTTCGAGCACATGCGTCATCGCATTTCCTTTCCCTTCGATCCACCGTATGAATCCAGGGTAGAAAACCCGCCTGCCGAAGCCCTTGCGCGCACCTTACGTTTGCCTTACGTGTTAAACGCTCTGATCATTTACGCATTCGCCGCAGGAATGCGCACGGTTGCCGTGAAACCCTTGCCCGGCTCGCTCGCGAACGACACGTAGCCGCCGTGCAGAAGTGAGATGCGGCTGACAAGCGTGAGGCCCAGGCCGTGGGCGTCGTAGCTCGCGTCGGGCGACGACGCCTGCGCCATCAGCGCCGCGACGTGCGCCGTATCGCACCCGCGCCCGTTGTCGGCGACGGTAATCGCCAGCATGCCCGCGTCTTCGACATCGAGCGAAAGCGCTATTCTGCAGCCCTCGCCGTTGTGGCGCATCGCGTTGTCGACCAGGTTGCGAATCGCGCGGCGCAAAAGGCGCGCATCGCCGCGAACCATGCAATCGTCGGCAGCGGGCGTATTGAAAAACTCCAGCTCATACTGCGCGTCGAGGCCCGCGTTCACGTAATCGGCCACGATGCCGCGCGCGAACGCGACCGGCGCTATGTTCTCGATATGCATGGGCTGCGAATCGTATTCAAGCTTCGATGCGATGTTGAGGTCTTCCACCAAATCGCGGATGCGCTCGTTCTGCCGCACAATGACCTCGCCCGATTCGCGCACGTCGGAAGGCGCGTCCTCGTCGTCGGCGATGCGCTCCGCGTGCCCCATCGAAATCGCGAGCGGCGTGCGCACGTCGTGGCTCACGCCCGAAATCCAACGCTTGCGAGCCTCGTCTTTGTGCTGCATGATGGCGCTCGCCGCGTTCACGCTTTCGGCGATGTCGGCCAAAGGCCCCTTCACGTCCATATGCGTGGGCACGCCATGCGCCAAATCGTCAAGCGACTCCACGGCCGGCGTGATGGCCTTCAGCATGCGCCGGCGCGACACGCTGTACACCATGAAGAAGATGAGCGCGTCAAGGTACAGCATCGCGATCGCGAGGAAGAACATCACGACGAATTCGCGATTGCCCATATATTTGATGGGGAATGCCACGTATGCGTCGACGGGGTATCCCACGATAACCGTTCCGTCATCGCGGCTCGTCGCGAAAAACGACGGGTAGCCGTCCAGGTAGAACGTGCGCGCGGCCGTGGCGATATCGTTACGCGAATAGGTGCGGTCCGCGATGCCGTCGGGCGAGTTGTGGCTCCAACGCACCTCGCCGTCGTTTCCCACGAGGATCGCCCACGCCTGGTCTTTGTCGAGCAACGCCAACGTTTCCGCATCGAGCGCATACGCCGTCGAGCCGTCTTCGCCAACATTGGCCTCAAGATTGTCGGCAACCACGGACGTGATGCCGCTTGGCGAGCCTGTATACGACGAGTCGTTGAGCAAGCCGATTTGCACCACGAAGAACAGCACGATGTCAACAATAAACACGACCATCGTAAGCACGATGAACAGCAGCACCTGCTTGCCGAAATACGCAGGCGCGAAGCTCTGGCGGCGCGTGCGGTCGATTCTCCATTGGGCGGCCGCGTCGCGCGAAGCGCCCTGCTCATCTTTCTTGAAAAGCCCCATCGGCTAGCGCTCCCGAACAACGAGCTTGTAGCCAAGACCCTTCGCCGTGACAAGCGACGCCGGATGCGACGGATCGGCCTCGATTTTCTCGCGAATGCGACGCACGTGCGTCATGAGCGATTGCGCATAGCCGAAGCTGTCGCCCCACGCAGCCTGACACAAGGCCTCGGTCGTCACGATGCGGTTCGCGTTGCGCGCGAGCGCCGACAGAATGTCGCGTTCTTTCACGGTAAGCGCCACCCGCTCGCCCGTCGCCTTGCGCGCCTCGGCATTCGCCAAATCGAGCGTGCACGCGGAAAGCTCGATCACATCGGGATCGGCCGGGTAGCACCGACGCAGCACCGCGCATATGCGCAACACCAGCTCCTGCGGCGAAAAGGGCTTTGGAATATAGTCGTCAGCCCCTGTGCGAAGCCCCGCGAGCCTGTCTTCGGTCTCGTTTTTCGCAGTGAGGAAGATGACCGGCAAGGGCGCTCCGGTCGAAAGCGAGCGCAGGTACTCGCACAGCGTGAACCCATCGCCATCGGGAAGCATCACGTCGAGCACGGCAAGCTGCGGCGACGTTTGCCGAAACACCGAAAGCGCCTCCATCACCGAGCCCGCCTGCACGACATCACGAAAGCCCTCCGCGCGAAGCACATCGACAATCATGCGACGCAACTGAGGCTCGTCGTCCACCACCAATATGCGCTTATCCCGCAAGCTCTTCTCAACCATGAGCACCCCCTTTTCCACGCTTCATTATTCCACGGCTAAGCCACGGCAAGCGCTCCATGCGGAATAAGTCAGGTAAATGTCAGGACGTTCCACGTGGTTCTTGGTGACGGATACCAGTCGAGGTCGGGATAGCCGCCGACCCAGCGCAATCAACAAGCAGCGACGATTGTTAAACCTATGCTTTAGCGCGCTGAAGTGGCGTATACTTGTGCGGTTTCGTATACCCGCATGGAAGGAACCCCATGTTCATCGAACCGAAAACCGTTGTCTGGATCGCAGGCGCCAACGGACGACTCGGGCGCGCCATCGAGCACACGCTCGACCATTCGCGCTACACCATCATCCCCACCGACACCGACGTCGACGTCACCGACCTGGCAACCGTGACAGAGCACGCGGAAACATACCGCCCCGAGGTCATCATCAACTGCGCCGCCATGGCGAAGAAGACCGATGCCGACGCCAACCCCGACGCCGCATACAAAATCAATGCGCTCGGCGCGCGCAACCTGGCCATCGCGGCCACAAGCGCCGGCGCGACGCTCGTGCACCTTTCCACCGACGATTTGTTCCCCGGCGTTATCGCCCACCCGCTGAACGAGTTCGACAAAACGCTGCCGCCGCACATCTACGGCAAATCGAAGGAGGCGGGCGAGCGATTGGTGCGCGAGCTGTGCACGCGCCACATCATCGTGCGTTCGAGCTGGGTGTATACCGCCGACGAGGACGACCTTATCGCGCGCATGCTGAAGGCATGCCGCGAAGGAAAAACCGTCGAGGTTCAAACGAACCAATACGCGAGCCCAACGTCGGTCGACACGCTGGCCGCGTTCATCGTGGCCGCGCTCGAGTCCGACGAATTCGGCACGTTCCACGCCGCCGACAAGGGCCTGTGCAGCCGCTTCGAGTTCGCGAAGCACGTGTGCGACCTGGCCGGCGTTCCCGCCACGACGCTCGTCGGCCGCCAAGACCCGGCCGAAGCCTACCGCATCGAGCTCGACAATCTGATGATGCGCCTGACCGGCGTGTTCACCATGCCCACGTGGCAAGACGACGTGAAGCAATACCTGGGCGTCCACGGCATGCTGGCCGATTAACGTAGAAAGCCGAACTATGACCTCCCAAACGCAAGACAAATCGCCCAAGAAGCGCAAGCTTGGCCTGACGTCCGTGATTCTTATCGCGCTGGCGCTCGGCATCGTGTGCGGCGTGATTTTCCATTACTGCATCCCCGCTGGAACCGTACGCGACGATTTCTTCGTCAACGGCGTGTTCTACGTCATAGGCCAGGGCTTCATTCGCCTGATGCAGATGCTCGTGGTGCCGCTGGTGTTCTGCTCCATCGTGTGCGGCGCGGCATCGATCGGCGACACGAAAACGCTTGGCACCATTGGACTGAAAACGCTGCTGTTCTACCTGTGCACCACGGCGCTGGCCATAACGGTGGCGTTGTGCGTGGGCAACCTCATCAACCCCGGCCTGGGCGTCGACATGTCATCGATTCTGGTGAGCGACACGTCGAGCCTCGACAAGGCCCAAAGCAGCAACCAGTCCATCGCCGACACGCTGCTGTCCATCATCCCGAAGAACCCCATCAGCGCGCTGGCGTCCGGCGACATGCTGGCTGTGATTTTCTTCGCGCTGTTCGTGGGCATCATCATCTCTATCATGGGCCGCAAGGTGGAAACCGTGCACCGCTTCTTCGAGCAGTTCAACGACATCATGATGAAGATGACGTCCATCGTGATGTACGTGGCTCCCATTGGCGTATTCTGCCTGCTGTCGCGCACGTTTGCCAATGTAGGCTTCGAGGCATTTCTGCCCATGGTGAAATACATGGTCGGCGTGCTTTTGGCGCTCGCCGTGCAGTGCCTGGTGGTGTACATGCTGATGCTTTGGATTTTTGCGCGCGTGAACCCCATCACGTTCTTGAAGAAATTCTTCCCCGTAATGGCGTTCGCGTTCTCAACCGCCACGTCAAACGCCACTATTCCGCTGAACATGGAAACCCTGGAACGCAAGATGGGCGTCGACCGCCGCATTTCATCGTTCACCATTCCGCTGGGCGCCACCATCAACATGGATGGTACCTCCATCATGCAGGGCGTGGCCGTCGTGTTCACCGCGCAGCTGTTCGGCGTGCCGCTGGGCCCGGTTGAATACGGCACCGTTATTGCTACGGCGACCCTGGCCTCCATCGGCACCGCGGGCGTGCCCTCGGTCGGTCTTATTACCCTGTCCATGGTGTTTAACTCGGTCGGTTTGCCGCTCGAGGGCATTGCGCTGATCATGGGCATCGACCGCATTCTGGACATGACGCGCACCGCGGTCAACATCACGGGCGATGCCGTGTGCACCACCGTAGTAGCCAAGGGCGCGGGCCGCATGGACCTCGATGTGTACAACGACCCCAATGCCGGCAAAGAAATGGACGAGGCGCCAACGGCATAGCGACGCTGAAGGCGGGGCGGCCGCAGCTTGTAACCATCGTGGGTCAAGGGAACAGTCCCTTTGAGACCCAGTCGAACGAGTTCTGAACCTGGCGAATCTGGGTCAAAGGGACTGTCCCCTTGACCCACTTGTCCCGCTGTTTCCATCTCATTTCTGTAATTGTGGAAATTCCACCACTTTAGCGTGATGAAGCGGTTACCATTCCGTAAACAGCCCATGGCGCTCGTCGCGGCCTCTCCATGGAATCGACCGGAGGGGCCGCGACGCGCACCGCAGAAGAAGAAAGGAGTTCCCTTGAAAGCTCTTTGGAACAAGTGGAACGAAATCAGCCTGATCAAGAGAATCCTGGTATTCCTGATCATCGGCGCCATTTTGGGCGTCATCTTCCCGAATGCCGATGGATCATCGCCCATCGCGGGAATCACCATTTTGGGCGCTCTATTCGTCGGCGCTTTGAAGGCCGTCGCGCCTATCCTGGTGTTCTTCCTGGTTATTGCTGCGCTGGCCAACGCCAAAGCCGACGGCTCCATGAAGACCATCATCATAATGTATGTGTTCGGCACATTTCTGTCGGCGCTCGTGGCCGTCATCGCCTCGCAGCTGTTCCCGATCGAGCTGACGCTTTCCGGCGTCGACGCGGCCGAGAAAGCCGCCCCGTCGGGCATCACCGAGGTTCTGGAAACGCTGCTCATGAACGTGGTGGCAAACCCCGTCGATTCGCTCGCCAATGCGAACTACCTGGGCATCCTTGCCTGGGGCGTGCTGATTGGCGTCGCCCTGCGCGTTGCCGCCGAGGCCACCAAAGCCGTCTTCACCAACATTTCCGATGCCATCGCCACCGTGGTGCGCTGGATCATCAGCTTCGCGCCGTTCGGCATCTTCGGCTTGGTGTACGACGCGGTTTCCACAAACGGCATCGAAATCTTCACCGAGTACGGCCAGCTGCTGCTGGTGTTGGTTGGCTGCATGTTGTTCGTGGCCTTCGTCGCCTACCCCGTCATGATTGCCGTCATCTCGAAGACCAACCCTTATCCGCTGGTTCTGCGCTGCCTGCGCGAATCGGGCCTCACGGCGTTTTTCACCCGCAGCTCTGCCGCCAACATTCCGGTGAACATGACGCTGTGCCAGAAACTGCATCTGAACAAAGACACCTACGGCGTGTCCATTCCGCTGGGCGCCACCATCAACATGGGCGGCGCGGCGGTCACTATTACCGTCATGGCGCTCGCTGCAGCCAACACCCTGGGCATCACGGTAGACATCCCGACCGCCGTCATCCTGTCGGTTCTCGCGGCCGTGTCTGCCTGCGGCGCATCGGGCGTCGCCGGCGGCTCGCTGCTGCTGATACCGTTGGCCTGTTCGCTGTTCGGCATCCCGAACGATATCGCCATGCAGGTCGTGGGCGTCGGCTTCATCATCGGCGTTATCCAGGACTCCTGCGAGACCGCACTGAACTCCGCATCTGACGTTATGTTCACCGCCGCCTCTGAGTTCCGCAAGCTCACCAAGCAAGGCGTGCAAATCGATCCCAAGAGCTGGGAGAAATAAGCGCCCTCGCTTCATCGCAACCAAAGGCGTCCTTCGGGGCGCCTTTTTTACGCCCAGCCGTTCCCGAATTTCGCACCGTGAGTGTCAAGGGCTGCAGTTCGCTACCACTTCGCCTTCGACTTCACTATGCGCTCACCTGGCTGCACTTAACTTTTGAATAAAGATCAAGCGTGAAGCACAGACGAACCTTAGCACCCACGGGGCAATCGGGAAGTATCGTAAGTTTCACGTAGCTCCATGGCACCTTGGGCGCTTGTCCTAGGGCGTCGGCGTTCATATTTGCTCTTCATTCCAATACGAAACGCCGCCAAGCGGGCGCATAGTGAGCCATAGGCGAACGGTAGCCCGCTGTGCCCGTAGACAAGCGCCCAAGGTGCCATGGAGCTACGGGTACGAAAAGGCCGCTCCGAAGAGCGGCCTTG
>CALBLG010000031.1 GCA_937895975.1 uncultured Slackia sp. | reverse complement strand
GGCTGGGCGCCGATACATCTTTCGTCGTTATCGAGGGGTTGCCCGAGGCATAGCCGACAACAGGTCGATGCGGGCAAAGGGACGCTCGCTCTGCCTTCCAGTTTTGGCCCAAACGCGCGGCGAATATGTGCGCGGGGAAACGATTGCGCTACCCGCGCATGACGTTTGGGCGCTTGCTTCGCGCACGCTTCCCGTCCATGGAACAATGGCCGAAAGGGGCGCATACGCGCCGGCCGATTTGAACGGGGAGGCTTCCCATGAGCAATTTGAAAGACGCATTGCGCGACGTGGCCGATTATGAATCGGCGATGGACCGTTTCGATGGCAACGAGCGCCTCTACGAGCGAATTCTGCGGCAGTTCGAGTGCGACAAGAATTTCGATGCCTTGCATGCTGCGCTTGTCGAGGGGAATTCTGACGCGGCGTTTCGCGCGGCCCATTCGCTTCGGGGCGTTGCGGGAACGCTGGATTTGCATGTGCTGTACGCCGCAACCGCGCCGGTGGTCGAGGCGCTGCGTGGCGGCGATGTCGCGAGCGCTCGCGAGCTTGTCGCTGCGCTCGATGCCGCGTACAAGAAGGCGCAGACGGTCATTTCTTCCTATTTCGAATAGCGTGCTTGTGCAACCTTCGCGCAGGTGAAGCACGGTTGCTGGCGGTTGGCGGCGTTTGGGCTATACTGGCTCGATACGTTTACAACGCGTCGCGAACGGCTGCTCTGGCGGCAGCGCGGCGCCGAAAGTCGCAGAATGCGGTGCGCCACGCGCCGCAGCCACTTGAAGGAGTGCCAGGTCATGCTTGATATTCGCTACGTTCGCGATAACCAAGAAGCCGTTGCCCAGGCGATGGCAAACCGCAATTTCCCGTGGGACGCCGAGCTGTTCGCCACGCTCGACGAGAAACGCCGCGAGGCAATTTCTGTTGAAGAGAGCTTGCAGGCCGAGCGCAATGCCGCATCGAAGGAAATCGGCAAGCTGATGGGCGCCGGCAAGCGCGACGAGGCCGAAGCGGCCAAGGAGCAGGTGCGTCAAATCAACGAGAAGCTGGCCGAGGCAAGCGCCACGCGCGAAGAGGTCGACGCGAAGCTGCACGAAATCCTCGTCGGCTCGCCGAACATTCCGTGCCCTGCGACCCCCGTGGGCAAAGACGAGACCGAAAACCCCGAACGTCGCCGTTGGGGCACGCCTCGCGAATTCGATTTCGATTTCAAGCCCCACTGGGATTTGGGCACCGATTTGAATATCCTCGATTTCGATCGCGGCAACAAGCTTTCCGGCAGCCGCTTCACCGTGCTTGGCGGCGCGGGTGCACGCCTGGAGCGCGCGCTTCTGAACTACTTCCTCGACACGCACGCTTCGCGCGGCTTCAAAGAGTGGTGGCCGCCTGTGGTGGTGAAGCGCCAAACCATGTTCGGCACGGGCCAGCTGCCTAAGTTCGAAGATGACGCCTACCATGTTTCGGGCGACAACTTCCTTATTCCTACGGCCGAGGTTACGCTGACCAACCTGCATGCCGACGAGGTGCTCGATGCGGCCGACTTGCCGAAATGGTACACCGCGTTCACCCCGTGCTTCCGCGAAGAGGCTGGTTCGGCAGGCCGTGACACGCGCGGCATCATTCGCCAGCACCAGTTCGACAAGGTCGAGATGGTGAAGTTCGCCACGCCGGAAGACTCCGACAACCAGCTGGAAAGCATGACGGCCGAGGCCGAATATTTGCTGCAGCAGTTGGGCTTGCCGTACCGCGTTATTTCGCTGTGCACGGGCGACTTGGGCTTTTCTGCACGTCAGACGTATGACATCGAGGTGTGGCTGCCCAGCTACGACGCGTACAAAGAGATTTCGTCGTGCTCGAACTGCGGTGATTTCCAGGCGCGTCGCGCGAATATCAAGTACCGCGACCCCGCGAACTTCAAGGGCACGCGCTATGTGCACACGCTGAACGGCTCGGGCTTGCCCGCGGGCCGCACCATGGCTGCCATTCTGGAGAACTACCAGCAGGCCGACGGGTCCGTCAAAGTGCCCGACGTGCTGGTTCCCTATATGGGCGGCATGGAATACATCAAGGCCGAGGCCTAATACCTCGCAAGGCCCGCAATGACCGAACCTAAACGCGACATCCATGGCGCCGCCGTGCCGCCCCCGCCGCCTGCGCCTCGCATCGAACTCGATGCAAGGGCGGAGGCCGGGGACGATGGCGCGACAAATTCCCCCTCGCACGCCGCGAAGGGGAAGGGGCGCCGGCGCCGCCCGTCCACGTCGACCATTGTTGCTCTGGTCGCCATCGTGGTGGTTATTGCGGGTATTTTCTTTGGCATGCAGGCGTTGAATGCGGCGCAATCGCGCCCCGTGGATACGCGTCTGGCCGATACGCCTGCGCAAAACGCTTCGGGCGCGTCCGGAGAGTCTGCCGATGGAAAAACGACCGACGAAGCCGCCCAAAAGCAGGCCAAGGCCGACGTGCAGAACTCGCTTGACGCGTTGGCCGACGATGAAGACGGTGAATTCTTGGCGTATGTCGGGGAATTCGTCGATTCGTACGACGCCGGCGTGACCGAGGGCAGCTATTCTTTCGCCGATTTGGATATCTCGGCGGCCGACTTGGCGCCGCGATTGCGTTCGGAATTCGAATGCAAGGTGGTGAAGGTCGACGTGTATAACGGCGTGGCCTGGGTCGACGTTGACGTAACTTCGAAGAGCATTTCGAGCACTGCCGAATCGTTCGCGAAAGCCGTGGCGGGCGAGGCACTGGAATGCGACGACGAGCGAGCTTATCGCGAGCGGCTGAAAGAAGCTTTGCTCGATACGCTCGACAAGCAGAAAGTGCGCACCGTGCGCGTGCTGTTGACGCTTGAACACGGCGACGACGGTTGGGATTTGGCGCAAAGCGACGTCGAGAGCCTATTGGGCACGGCGTGGCATTCATGATGAATCACGGAAAGGGGTTGCGATAAATTTGGTCACATTCCGTTCGGGCAACCCCAATCAGCAACCTGCGGCGCGCCCTTCGGTGGCGGGCGAGCGCGTGGCTCGGCCGAATTCGGCTGCGCAGGAATTTCTCGAGCCCTCCGATTCCTTCGATTTGGGTGACGAAGCCCCTAATGCCGAGAAGCGGGCGGGCGAATGGCTGGGCCGCAAAGCTGCGGCGAAGTCGCGCAAGAAGCGCGAGGCTGCCAAGCCGAAGACGGTGGAGCGTGCGTCGTCTGGCGACGCGCCCGAAGAGCTCGTTGCGGGCGCTGAGGAAAGCAAGCCGCGGGGTACGAAGAGGACGCGGGGCGCGCGCCCCGCGCGCAAAGGCGCCGTTGCCAAAGAAAAGCCGAAGGCAGATCGCAAAAAGATCGTTGCCGTGGTGGGCATTGCGCTTGCGGCTGTGATTATCGCTTGCGGCGCCGTTGCGGCATTTTGGGCATGGGACATGTGGCTGCGTTACGACGATGCGGCCGATATCCAGGGCGAATGGTCGACCGCTGACGGAACGGCCATCGTCGTGATAGATTCCGAAGCCATCCATATGCCCGATTCGGTCGATTTCGACTACGTCTTAAACACGAACGACAAAACCATCTCGTATTCGTTCGACAAGCTGACGGGTGGGGGCTCGTATAGCTTCTCGGACGATCGAAGCACGCTGACGATTATTGAGGCCGATGGCTCCCAGACGGTGTTCGTTAAACGTTCGGGCGACACCCAGGCCGAACCACGCGTGGTTGCCGGGGGCTCTGGGGCCGCTGCTTCGAGTGAATCGGCGCAGTCGGCAAGCCAATCCGAGGCTGCCTCCGCTTCGTCGGGCTCCGATGCGGAAACGGCTTCCGACGCTTACGCCGACGACTCGGCCGTGGCTTCCGGTTTGAGCGACGAAGAAAGTGCCGAGGTGGCCGACGCGTTGGATTCGACATCTTCGGAATCGACGCCGGGCGCGAATGCGGTTGTGCCAGGGTCGGCATCGCTTTCCAGCTCGTTGGGGGCGTAGCGTGCCGCTGTTTTCGCGAAATAACGAATCGCCTCGCGATTTTGCGGGGCGGGATTTCGAATGGGCATGCCGCATTGCTCGGCTGGATGCTCGTCCCGACCGCATGGTGGCCGATGTGGAACTTTCCGACGAGCGGTTTTGCGTTACCTCGCCTGCGCTGGTGGCTTCGCTCATGCCCCGCTTCCCGAACATCTTGTCGCATACGTGCGTGAACGACAAGGGCGAGAGGTTCATCGATGTTGCGGCGCACACGTCGGTTCCCCATTTGCTTGAGCATTTGGTGATCGACGAACAGGCGCGCGTGGATGCGACGCCCCATAACGTGGTGTTCGTGGGCAAAACCGCATGGGTGAATCGCGCGAGCCGTAAGGCGCGCGTGCAGGTGAGCTATGCGAGCGAGCCCGTGGCGCGCCAGGCGTTCGAGGTCGCGGCGCACGAGTTGAACGTCGCTCTTCTTGCCCAGGCGTGTCGCGAGCGTTAACGGCCTTCAACATAACGGCAACGCGCGCCAATCGTGCGCGGTTTTCTCTTATAATGGCTTCATGCGATGAACGAAATCGTGGCGCCGAGGTGGCGCGTACTCAAGGAGGCAGACATGAGCAACAAACTTGGCATGTTCCTGGCGGGTGGACTGATTGGTGCGGGAGTCGCCTTGCTGTACGCTCCGCGCACGGGCGTCGAGACGCGCGCCTTGGTGGCTGATAAGGCGCAGATGGCGTGGGGGCAAGCGCAGGGCCTGGGGAACCAGGTTGCTGCCGATGCCCAGCAGTTCTATGGGCAGGCCGCCCAGAACGCCCAACAGGTGTACGGCCAGGCTGCGGCAGGCGCCCAGCAGGCATACACCAACGTGGCCGCCAGCGCTCAACAGGTGTATACCAATGTGACGACGGGCGCGCAGGCTGCTCGCGCGAATGCCACCGAGCGGGGCAAGCAGGCCGCCGAGGCCGTGGCCGCTGGCGCCCAGGCGGTTGCGGGGCGCGTGCATGAGACGGCCGAGGGCGTGAAGCCCGTATTCGCCGAGAAGAACGACGAGCTTCGCGCGAAGATTGATGCTGCTCGCGAGCGCATCGCGGCCCAGGTTGCCAAGAACGCCGAAGAGGCGTCTGCCGCCGCCGAGCCTGTTGCTGAAGAACTTCAGGCAGAGGCTGCGGTTGAATCTGCCGTCGAGCAGGTCGAAGAAGCCGAGGCCGAGACGGCCGCGCAGGAGCCGAAGGCCGAATAGGCAAGCGGATACAAGCAAACGATACACAAGGGCTGGCCTGGGGCCGGCCCT
>CALBLG010000030.1 GCA_937895975.1 uncultured Slackia sp. | reverse complement strand
TGAATGCGCCCGAGCCGTTCAGCTTCAACCGCGACCGCTTTATTTTCGCGGCGTGCATCATGGCGCTTATCTACGCGTTTCGCCCTGGTTCGAGCCTGTATCGCACGTCGTTGCGCGAGCATCCGCGCCGCACGAAGATCGCCGTGGTGGGCGTGGCGGCTGTTGAAATGCTGGTGGGCAGCGCGTTTTTGCTGTACGGAACCAACCTGGTTGGCGTGGCAACGCAGCATTACAACTCGGGCTCGTGGGATGGCGTGAGCATCGTGAACGTGTTCGAATGCGGCGGCGAAAACGCCCAGCAGTATGCCGAGCTGGCGAAGTCGATGACGCAGGGCAAGCTGTATTTGGAAGAAGAGCCGCCCAATTGGCTGCAAAATATGGACGACCCGTACGACCGCGGCGCGCGCGACCAGCTGGTGAAGGAAACCGGCGAGAACTACCTGTGGGACACCGCCTACTACGACGGCCACTACTATGTGTACTTCGGCGTGGTGCCGGTGCTGTTGTTCTATCTGCCTTTCTACCTGTTGACGGGCGCGAATTTCCCCACGGCGATCGGCGTGCTTGTTGGCATGCTGTTTTTCGTGGCGGGCATATCGGCGCTGCTCGATCGCTTCGCGCGCTACCACTTCAAACGCATGACCATCGGCGTGTTCCTGCTGTTGCAAATTGCCATTGTGGCGTGTTGCGGCGTGCCGTATTTGCTGAAATTCCCTACGTTCTATTCGCTGCCCATCATGCTGGCGCTCGCGTTCTCGGTATGGGGCCTGTATTTCTGGATGGTGGGTCGCAGCCACGAGCGCCCCGAGGGCTTCTACCTTGCGGGCTCGCTGTGCATGGCGCTTGTTGTGGGGTGTCGTCCGCAGCTGGTGATGTTGAGTTTCTTGGCGTTTCCGCTGTTTTGGCGCATGTATATCACCGAGGGCCGCATTCGCACCGTTGCTGGCGCGCGGCAGTTCGCGTGCCTCATCGCTCCGTATGTCGTGGTGTGCGCGGGCATTATGTGGTACAACAAGGCGCGCTTCGGCAGCCTGCTGGATTTCGGCGCGAACTACAACCTCACCGTGAACGACATGACGAAGCGCGGCATGGCCGTGGGCCGCATCGCGCCGGCGTTGTTCGCGTATCTGTTCCAAACGCCGGCCACCACGGGCGTGTTCCCGTATTTGCAGTCGGTGACGTTCGATTCGACCTATCTGGGGCAAACGGTGAAGGAGGCCACGTTCGGCGGCATTTTCGCCGTGCTGCCCATTTTGTGGGTGCTGCCATTTGCGCGTCGCATTCTGCAGATGCGCATCAGCCAGCGCAAAACGCGCACGGTGGCGGGCGTCATCGGCGTGCTTATTGCGGTGGGCATCGTCATCGCTGTGGCCGATGCCGAGATGGCGGGCATTCTGCAACGCTATTTCGCCGATTTCAGCATCATGTTCCTCATGGCGGCGGTGTTGCTGCTGTTCATCGTGAACGAGAACATCGAAGTTGGCTCGAAGGCACAGGCGGTGTTCGTGCGCGTGCTGCCCGTGGCGGTTGCAGTTGGCGTGGTCTATACCGTGCTTTTGTGCGTGACGGCCGAAACGGGCTGGGTATCGCAGGCGTACCCGTGGGCATACCAGGGGTTGCTTGAGACGTTCCAGTTCTGGACGTAAATTGTTGTAGGATCGGTCAAGGTCGGCGAGCGGGAATCTGGCGAGTGCGGTTCGGATGTTGAAAATGCCAGTGGCATTTTCAATTCCTGCCTATGCGCCCGAGCGGGCGCGCCCAGTTCAGCTGGGCTCAGCGTATTTTGGTACGCGAGGCGAAGGCTGAACCCGAAATGCACTCGCCAGATTCCCGCGCAGCGTCGGCGACTGCCGACGGCCGTCAGGCCGGCGGAAGGAGATACATGCAAAAGTTACTTGCTCAGATTATGAAATTCGGCGTGGTGGGCGTAATCGCGTTCGTCATCGACTATGGCTTGCTGGCTTTGCTGACCGAGGCGTTCGGCGTGAACTACCTGGTGTCGGCCACGATTTCGTTCACCGTGTCAGTGGCATTCAATTATGTGGCGTCGATGCGCTATGTGTTCACGCACAAAGAAGGCATGAGCCGCCGCCGCGAATTCATCATCTTCGTGGTGCTTTCGGTCATCGGCCTTGTCATCAACAATGCGTGCATGTGGGCGGGCGTTGAGCTGCTGCATATCCACTACCTTATTACGAAGATCGGCGCTACGGCCATCGTCATGGTGTGGAACTTCGTAACGCGCAAGAAGTTTCTTGATGCAGGTGATGAAGAAAAGTAAACCAAGCAAAGCGTTAAATTCGTTTGAGTAGCTCGGAGCGCGTCGGGCGTGCGATTACGCAAGATTCCGCACGAGCCGAACAGCACTTAATGTGCTGTTCGTGCGAGTCAGGACTTGCCCGAAGCGGAAGCGCATGCCCGATGCCCTCCGGGCGGTGAATTAAGGAGATAAAAATGACAAATCGCGATGTGCGTGCTGAATTGGAACGTTGGATTGCCAACGTTTCCGATGAGGAGCTTGCGGCCGAGCTGGCCGAGATGAAGAAGGCGGCCGATGCCGGCGACGATTCCGCGGCGGTGGATGCGTTCTTCCAAGATTTGGCGTTCGGCACGGCGGGTTTGCGCGGCACGCTGGGAGCGGGCACGAACCGCATGAATGTCTATACGGTGGGCCGTGCGACGCAGGGCTTCGCCAATTACCTGAATGCGAACTTCGAGAATCCCAGCGTCGCCATCGCGCGCGACTCGCGCAACAAGGGCGAGCTGTTTGTGCGGGTGACGGCTTCCATTTTGGCTGCGAACGGTATCGTGGCGCATGTGTATCCCAAAATTTCGCCTGTGCCCACGCTTTCGTGGGCCGTGCGCGATTTGGGCTGCTCGGGCGGCATCTGCATGACCGCCAGCCACAACCCGGCGCCCTATAACGGCTATAAGGCGTATGGCCCCGACGGTTGCCAAATCACGAGCGAGGCGGCGAAGGCCATCTCGGCCTCTATCGCGAACACTGATGCGTTCGTCGGCGTGAAAACCATGGGCTTTGACGACGCCATGGCTGCCGGCATGGTGAAGTGGATCGACGATGCGGTGCTCGAGCGCTACTACGATGCCGTGCTTTCCAAATCGGTGAGCAATCTCTCTGCCGAGCAGGTTGCTTCCGCGCCGTTGAAGTTGGTGTACACGCCCCTGAACGGTACGGGCCTTATTCCCGTGACCACCGTGCTTCAGCGCGCGGGCATGACCGACGTGACCGTGGTGCCCGAGCAGCGCGAACCCAACGGCGATTTCCCTACGTGCCCGTACCCGAACCCCGAGATTCGCGAGGCTATGCAGAAGGGCATCGACCTGTGCGAACAGGTTCACCCCGATTTGCTGCTGGCGACCGACCCCGATGCCGACCGCGTGGGCGTGGCCTGCAAAGACGGCGACGACTACACGCTGCTCACGGGCAACGAGATGGGCGTTTTGCTGCTCGACTACATTGCGCGTATGCGTGCCGGGCGTGGCGAGGATTTGTCGAACAAGGTGGCCGTAACGACCATCGTATCGTCGGCCATGGTGGACACGCTTGCTGCTGAGTACGGTTTTGAGCTGCGTCGCTGCTTGACGGGCTTCAAATATATCGGCGACATCATCACTGAACTTTCCGATGCCGGCCAGGCCGACCGCTTCATGTTTGGCTTCGAAGAGAGCTATGGGTATCTTTCAGGCGACCACGTGCGCGACAAAGACGCCGTGAACGCAAGCTTGCTTATTTGCCAAATGGCGCAAGACTACAAGCTGCGCGGCATGAACTTGGCGCAGGCCATGCGCGCGCTGTACGAAAAGCATGGCTGGTGGCTGAACCGCACGGTGTCGGTGTCGTTCCCGGGCGCTGCGGGCGCGGAAACCATGCGCGGCATTATGGCGAAGCTTCGCGAGCAGGCGCCGGCCGAGCTTGCGGGGCGTAAGGTTGAGGGCGTAGTGGATTACGAGGCTGGCGTGAACGGCCTGCCTTCGGCTAATGTCGTCGAGTTCGACGTCGAGGGCGGCAACAAGGTTATCGTGCGCCCGAGCGGTACCGAGCCGAAGATCAAGCTGTACGTGTTCGCGAAAGACGCCGACCGCGCCGCGGCCGATGCGCTGCTCGATTCGCTCGAGACTGCTGGCCGCGAGCTTTTGAAATAGAACATGTCTGTTGAAGAGCGGCCGATGCCGCTCTTCAACATGCTGCAAGAAATTAGGTTTCGCTTTGGCAGAAATTCCGAGGTTTGCAGCTAATTTGCAGAGGAGTTCATGCTCCTTCGGTCGTTATGCTCGGTTTTGGGTGTTCCGACCTGGGTTCTTGTCCTCAAATGCCGGAAAACTTCGAAAAATTCGCTGCAAACCTCGGATTTCTTGCCATTTGAAGTGCGATTTTCTTGCAGGAGAATAGTAAGCCGTGCGTTCCTGGCAAGGTTTTTCATCGCTGGGCAAGGTGCGGCTACACGCACTTTATAATGGGCAACGCAGGAAGCGCTCCTGCGTCTTTTTGGGATTCGAACTTAGGAAGGACATCCCATGATTTTCGGAAATATCGAAAGCACCGACTTGTCGACGATTGGTCACGAAGGCGTGCGCCGCGCAATCGAATGGGCTCGCGAGCACGACCTGGCCGCGCTGCCGAACGGTCGCAACGATATCGATGGCGATGCGCTGTACGTGAATGTTGCCGAATACGATTCCAAGCCGTTCGCCGATTGCAAATTCGAGGCGCACAAGCGCTACATCGATGTGCAAGTTGTTGCTGCGGGCATCGAGCGCATCGATTCACAGGTGCTGGCGAAATGCGACGCCGGCGAATACGACGAATCGGGCGACTTCATGCTGCTTGAAGGCCAGGCTGCCACGCAGGCGATTCTCGAGCCGGGCAGCTTCGCGGTGTATTTCCCCGATGACGCGCACAAGCCGGGCATCGCAATCGACCAGCCGTCGCGCAACAAAAAGTGCGTCTTCAAGGTTCTGGTGTAGGCTGATATAGTGTCGACATCAGCGGCGCCTGTACTTAAGAGGCTGGAATCTCGACAAGCAACGGTGCCGGTAGTGTTTGGGAGCGGTTAGGATTTATCCCAACCGCTCTCTTCATTTTCCGATGGCTTTCGCGTTTTCGATACAAGAAGCTAGGCGATTCCCATAGCAAGCGACAGGGTTGAGCGAGTTCCGGCAGCAAGCGTAAAGATATCCATTGGAATCCTTTTTCGAATCTAAGGTTGAAGGCGGCAACCGCCAGATGCAAGCATCGCTGATAAGTGGCAATTGTACGGGTGCCGAATGCGTCTCGGAAGCCTCGTTAATTAATCCTTTTCGCCGCGTTTTTTCAGAAATGCCCAGATGATGGCGGCGCCGATGGCTGCGGCGCAGGTGTCTACCAGCCAATCTGCGGGGTCGCAGCTGCGCGTTGGGGTGAAAATCTGGTGGAACTCGTCGGTCACGCCGTAAAAGCTGCTGATGAGCGCCGCGATTACGGGGGCGGGGAAATCGCCCAACATGCCAGAGGGATGGGACGCATGTCCGTTTTTGGACAGTGCGCCGCTGCGGCGCGCATCGTCGAATTTCGTCCACGGCGTGAATCGAAGTGCATTGGCCAGCGCTGCGCCAAGCAGCAGGTATTCGGTGAAATGCCCGACGGGGGACACATCGACTTCATGGCCTAACAGCGCCAAAGCGCAGTTCGCGAGCATTGACTTCACCATGGACACGATGCCCGAATTGTTGTCAAGGTCGTTGCCCGAGCGGGCGCTCATCCAAAAGATGACAATGAGCATAACGATGACGGCCGTCCATGATAGGACGACTTTGGTTGTGCGGCCGATGCCGCTTTTCTTTTCTGCATGTGGTTCCATGGCTCGCGATTCTATCAAAATGGTGGGACGCGTGCGCAAACGCCGCAGTTTCGTTACCATAAACAGGCTATGTCCACGCATGCGAAACCGATATGGAAAGGCGCATCCATGGCAGAAGAAAACACGAATCAGCAACCGCAGCAGCCCCCTGCGCCTCAGCGGCAGGCGGTGGGCGCGGCGACCGCGCAATCGGCCCAACAGCCATATGGTCAGCAGGCTCAGACGCAGCAAGGCCAGCCCTACCAGCCGTATGCGTACGGTTGCGCGCAGCCCCAGCCGACATACGTCGCGCCCGCGCAGCCGAAGAAAAGCAAGGCGCCGTGGATTGTGCTCGGCGTGGTTTTGTTCGCCGTCGTGTTCTGCTTCACCATAGGCGCCATGTCGTGCTCGAGCGCGGTGAAATCGCTCGCGTCGCTCACGGGCTCCGACGAGGGCATCTTCGCCGAGGATGGTCCAAGCGTCGCGGTGATCGATCTTACGGGAACCATCCAATATGATGGTTCGGCATGCTCGCCCGAGGGGCTGTCGGCTTTGCTCGACCAGGCCGAGGCCGATGACGATATCAAGGCCGTGGTGCTGCGCGTCGATTCGGGCGGCGGCACAGCCACGGCGGGCGAGGAAATGGCCGAATACGTGAGGCGTTTCAGCAAGCCCGTGGTGGTATCCAGCGCGTCGATGAACTGCAGCGCCGCGTACGAGATTTCGAGCCAGGCCGACAAGATTTTCGTGAACAAGACCACCGATATCGGCTCTATCGGCACGGTGATGCAGGTGACCGATTTGTCGGAGTTGCTCGACAAGCTGGGCATCAAGGTGGACAACATCGCTTCGGCCGAGTCGAAGGACTCGAGCTACGGCACGCGTCCGCTGACCGACGAAGAGCGCGCCTACTACCAGCAGTTGATCGACGTTACGAACGAGACGTTCATCCAGAACGTGGCTGCGGGCCGCGATATGAGCATCGATGACGTGCGCGCGCTTGCCACGGGGCTTTCTTTCACGGGCACTCAGGCCATCGAGAACGGCCTGGCCGATGAAATAGGCATTTTCGACGACGCCCTGGATGCGGCCGCCGAGCTTGGCGGGCTTGACGAGGACTACAATGTGGTTACGCTGACGCAATCGGGCAGTGATTTGGATTCTATTCTCGACCTGCTTGGGTCCGATGCCGACGGCTCGGCGACCGATGCCGCCGTCGCGAAATTGATTGAACTGTTGAAGAACGAGGGGGTTCTTTCGTGAGCTATACGAGCGAATTGAAATGGCCTGTTCGCGCCGTTGTAACCGCGGGCATGCCCTATGGCAATAAGAAGCTGCATTTTGGGCATGTGGCCGGCGTGTTCGTGCCCGCCGACGCCTACGCGCGCTTCCTGCGCGACCGCATCGGCGCGCAAAACGTGCTGTTCGTTTCGGGCACCGACTGCTTCGGTTCGCCCATCCAAGAGGGCTATCGCAAAGCGTGCGAGAACGAGGGCTTCGAGGGCACCATCGTCGACTACGTGCAGCGCAACCACGACGCGCAGAAGGCCACGCTCGACGCCTACGACATTTCCCTTTCTATATATGAAGGCTCGGGAATCGGGCGCGCGGCCGAGGTGCACCAGCAGGTGACGAACGATTTGCTGCATAAGCTGCACGAAAACGGCCACCTGCGCCTGATGGAGACGCTGCAGTTCTACGACCCCGAGGCGGGCCAGTTCCTCAACGGCCGTCAGGTGCAGGGCCATTGTCCCGTGCAGGGCTGCAAGTCGGAAAAGGCTTATGCGGACGAATGCGACCTGGGCCACCAATTCGACCCAGCCGACCTTATTGCGCCGAAGTCGTCGCTGACGGGCTGCGTGCCCGAGCTGCGTCCGGTGCGCAACTGGTATTTCGACCTGCCGAATTTCCGCGGGCAGCTGGGCGAAATCGCCGATAAGCTCGAGGCCGACCCCGAGGTGCGCCCCGTGGTGTCGCAGACCGCCAAGGAATTTTTGGTGCCGCCCGTCATTTACATCAAAAACGAGCTCGAGAACGCATATCGCGAGGTCGAGGGCCAGCTTCCTGCGCACGAATTCCATGCCGCCGAGGGTAACAAACAGAGCTTCGAAATCGAATTCGCCGATATCGAGGCGCGCGACGTTGCTCGCGACGTGCTGACCGGCGCGGGCATCCGTTTCCGCACGGGCAAAGCGCTGGTGCCGTTCCGCATTTCAGGCAACGTCGAGTGGGGCGTGAAGGTGCCGCAGATGGAAGGCGTCGATGGCCTTACCGTGTGGTGCTGGCCCGAAAGCTTGTGGGCGCCAATCAGCTTCTCGGCCACGGCCCTCGAGGCGCGCGGCGAAAGCCTGGATGCGGTGCGCGACTGGTGGTGCGACCCCGAGGCACGCGTGTACCAGTTCATCGGGCAAGACAACCTGTATTTTTACGGCGTGGCCCAGCCGGCGCTGTGGAGCGCGCTTGAAGATGACAACGCCGAGGCAGCATGGCCGGCCGCGGGGCAGTTGCAGCAGACGAGCCTCATCGCCAACCACCACATTCTGTTCGGCAAGACGAAGGCGTCGTCGTCGGGCGCGGTGAAGCCGCCTTCGGCCGACCAGCTGCTCGAGCATTACACGGTCGACCAGCTGCGCGCGCATTGGCTGGGCTTGGGCCTGGATGTGAAATCGGTCGGTTTCAAGCCGAAGCCGTTCGACTCCGATGAGGCCAAGCGCACCGACCCCCGCGTGGCCGACCCGGTGCTGAAAGAGGGCGCGCTGCTCACCAACGTGTTCAATCGCTTGGCCCGCAGCTGCTTCTACGAAGCGCAGAAGAACTTCGAAGGCTTCATGCCGCTTGGCAACCCTGCTGCCGATGTGGTGGCGCGCTGCCATAAAGCCATGACGGAATACGAGGCCATCATGCATCGCGCCGAGCTGCACTCGGTCATGACGTTGATGGATGACTTCATTCGTTGGGCGCAGAAGCATTGGGCCGATGGCATCAAGGCAGCCGAAGGCGCCGACGACCAGGATATGCGCCGCCAAATTCTGGTTGACAGCTTCTTCACGCTGCGCGTTGCCACGCTGCTGATGCATCCGGTGGCGCCCGATGGCTGCGAGAAGATCGTCGAGCATCTGGGCTTGCCCGCCGAGCGCGTGTTCAGTTGGGACGCGCCGTTCGAGTGCATGGGCGAGCTGTGCGAGCCCGCCGAACGCGAGGCTG
>CALBLG010000029.1 GCA_937895975.1 uncultured Slackia sp. | reverse complement strand
CGGTTTTTTCTTTCCGGATTGCTCGTTGCATCACTTTCGTCGTGGCAAATCGCGCTTGCTGAACCTGCGGTGGGGGCGGGCGACGATTCTGCGCAAGGTTCGATTGCGACAGGGATTCAAACGACCTCGCCTTCTAATGAGTCTGATGCCTCTTCGCCCAATGCCTCTACGGATTCGAGCGAGAGCGATTCTCCGGGCGATGCCGTCGCCGACTTCCAGGAAGAATCCTCGAAGACGGGCAAGAATGCCGAAGTTGTCAAAGATGCCGAAGCGCTAGGGGCTGCTGACGAGCAAAAGCCCGCAGGGGATTCCAAACAAGATGAGCAGGAGGAGCTTTCTGCGCTCGATAAGCTTGCGGCCGAAAATGAAGCGGCGCTTCCTGACGGTACGTATTATGTGCGTGCTTCAGCTAATTCCAATGCGGTGTTCGATGCCGCGAATGGCGGAACTTCATGGGGCACTGCGGTTCAACTGTACTCGCTGAACTTTACCAATGCGCAAAAATGGACCGTTTCGCATGACGAAAAGGGCTACGTAACTATTTCGAACGCTTCGAGTGGACTTGTTCTTGATGTAATGGGCGCGAATGCCGTGAATTCTACGGGAGTTCAGCTCTACGGTTCGAATTCGACGCTGGCGCAGAAATGGGTCGCTGTTGCGGATGGACCGAGTTTCAAACTGGTAAGCGCGCTTGACGAGCGCTATGTGCTTGACGCCCGCGGCGGGTCGACGGCGAACGGCACACGTATCCAAATTTATTCGTCAAACGACAGTGCGGCGCAGCGCTGGTCGTTCCAGAATATTGATACGGTGTATTCCGAAATCGATGGGCTTGCTCGGGCGCATGCCGCCGACGCCCCCGACGGCGAATACTTGATTTCTTCGGCATTGTCGGCTTCGAAGGTGCTTGATGTATCGGGCGGCTCGACCGTCGATTCCGCGAATGTGCAGATTTGGTCATCGAATATGACTGGTGCGCAACGCTGGGTTATTGCCCATGACGCTAAGGGGTATGCCACCATTACCAATGAAGCTTCTGGCAAGGTGCTCGATGTTGCTGGCGGCAGCGCGCTTTCCGGAACGAATGTTGCTCAGTACGGTGCGAATGACACGCGTGCGCAGAAATGGATCATTTTGAAAAATACCGATGGCTCCTATTCGTTCCAATCGGCATTGTGGCCGGGGCTTGTTCTGGATGTATCGGGGGCATCAACTTCCGATGGCGCCAATATCCAAACATGGAGTTCGAATGGCTCCGTGGCGCAGAAATTCTCGCTGATTTCCGCCAAGCCGGTCGTGGAGCCGTGCGAGGATATTATTCCCGCCGGATGGTACGAGGTCGTTTCTTCGGCTGATGGCTCGTTTGCGCTCGACGTGTCGGGAGCTTCGTCTTCAAACGGCGCGAACATCCAAACCTATGCGCGCAA
The DNA here is from genome assembly GCA_937895975.1 of uncultured Slackia sp. GTDB lineage: Bacteria > Actinomycetota > Coriobacteriia > Coriobacteriales > Eggerthellaceae > Slackia. Next base: position 343 of record CALBLG010000029.1, on the reverse strand, counting down.
TTCGACGTTTGCTCAACTATTCCGCTTTGAATATGTGAATGGATATTACCGAATCGTGAACGCTCAAAGCGGTAAATGCCTCGACGTCGCTGGCGGCAATTTAATTCCCTCGACCAACGTTCAACAATGGGACGCTGATGGCCAGAACGCGAATCAGCTGTTCTCTGCCGTGAAGAACGGCGATGGAACGTATTCCTTCATCAACAAAGCTACGGGGCTCGCTGTGGATGTATGGGGCGGTCGGCCCGGGAATGCCATGAACATCGATGGCTATACGCCCAATGGCACGGCAGCGCAGCGCTTCAATCTTATTGAGCGGACTGAGTTCTTGAGCGAGGGCGTA
>CALBLG010000028.1 GCA_937895975.1 uncultured Slackia sp. | reverse complement strand
CGCTTCCCGCCGTTCCGACATTTGCATAGGTCGCATTGCGTACTTTGCCGAATTGCTCGTTTCCAAACAGATACGTCTTGCCGTTCAAGACGTCCGACTTGAAGGAGCAGCCCTCATACGCCCTCGAACCGCGATACGTACCGTTGTCGTTCGCCTCAGCAGTATGCGCGGCGCCTGCGGCGGCGCCGCTATTGATAATCGCCGAGAGAATCAGCAGACCCTTCGCGTTTTTGACCTCAACCGTCGCTGCACCATCATGCTGGTTCTGTTCAACAGGCCAGCTGTAAGCCATTTCGGTGCCACTTGTCGTTATTTGCCCACTGTACGAACCGTCAAGCTCTATGATTTTGTAGTTCGAGTTTCCGTTTTCAACCGCATAACCCTCGCTGAAGGCATAGCCGTCAACCACTCGTCCAACATAGGGGTTGTTGTAAAGACTGCCGGTATCTTTTGTTGCGCTGCGCCAGTTGTTCGAGTTGCCCATGTTACGGAAGATCGCGCCGCCGCCGCAGATGGTACCCACGTAGCCGCCAATGGGCACAAGATGGGCCTTGCTGCCCGAGCTTTCGACGGTTCCGCCCGAGACAGACACGCCATCGATAATGTTGTCGCCACCCATGATGCAGCCGATCACACCGCCGAAGAACGCGCCAGGCGTGCCGCTGTTAGCGTCTTTGTTCGCATAGGCAATCTGGTTTGTGCCGCCGCTGTACGTCACATTCAGCTGGCGAACGACGCTGCCGTAGCTATAGCGAATAAGACCATACGAAGCCTTCTTGTTCGAAGAGCCGTCATCGGCAAGCTTTATGTTGATAGTCGATACTCCATTAGCGTTCTTAAGGTTGCCCACGATGACGCCCCTGAACGGGTTCGCCAAACTGCCGAACCCGCTAAAGGTGTTGGCATCGACTTCGATTTCATTGCTATTCTCTGCTGGCTCGATGCTGTAATACGCGCTTTGCAGATAGCGATGCATCACCTCATTGCTCAACGTGACGTTAGCGTCATCGACCTTCTTCCAAGTCTTACTTTTCAAATCGTATTGATACGTAACTTCCGTACTCTTGTCGCTGGCTTCCTGACGCCTTTCGCATGCTGATTTTTGATCGCTGGTGATGGTTACTTGCCATTCATCGATATCGGTAATGTTCTCATCGTTAATATAATTCGTGAGCGTTGTGAGCTCGTATTCGGTTTTCACGGCATACGGGTCGCTGTAGGTTCCGCAACCCTCAAGTAGATTCGCAGGTCGCTGATTAACCTTCATCTCGTGATAGCACGTGCCGCTTTTGCCCACCTTTACATAGGGCAGATATTTATTTGGGTATCGGGGGTCGGTAGGATTTGCCGTAATCTCTCCGTCGGATACAAAGCCGGAGCCGCCCATATCGCCATAGCCGGCGGCACCGTAGTACCAAAACTGCCTGTTGTGGTATTCCCCGGTAGAGTCAATCTCCGCACCATAGGTAATGCCATCGCCCTCATTGAAGGTATAGCTGGCCGAACCCGATTGGTTCGTACCGTACCCAAACGATTCGAAGAACGAGGCACGGGTAAAAATCGTCGCGCCCTTCGCGCTCGGAACCGAGACGTTGTTGCTCAGCGTTGCGTTCACAAGCGTATTCGTTGTATTGTTTCCGCCCAAATTGCCGAACAGGCTGCTTGCCGCCGTAACGGTCGAACCATCCTCCTTGATATAAGACCCCTCTTTCACAGAAAGATTCTTAACGTTCAGCGTGACGGCCAGCGATAAGTCGTTAATCAGCAGAGGGGCGACCTTGGGGCTTCCTTTACTATCCACTCCACCGGCCCCATCAACCACAAGCCCGTCGAGCGTCAGGCCGTCAATCGAAATCGTGGCAACGCTGGGCGTCTTGTTATTCGTACCATATGCAGAGCGACACACGAACGCACCCGAGACGCTCGTACCCGAGCTGCTCGAGATATCGTTGACCATGATTCCCGTCGAGCCGGCAAGCGTTACGCCCGAGACGCTGAGCGTCTTGCCGGCATCGCCCGCGAAGGCGCGAATGAGCGCCACATGCATGTTCGCGTGCTGCGTTGCTTCCGCGTTGCTTTTGTTGTTGGCCTGCTCGTCTTTAATCTTGCTGTACGCAAAGGCTATCTTCGTGTTTTGGATTGTTATCTTGCACGTATTGTTCGTGGGGTAATAGCTGTAGCCCGTAAGGTCGATCTCATTCGAGGCCCCATTTGCACTCCCGATCACCACGTCGCGCTCTCGGCTGAACTTGCTCGATGAAGGCGCGATATACGCCCGTATTTCCTCGGGGGCGTAGCAGCACACATTCCAAATCATCAGCGCTTGAGGTGTGGAAAGGCTATAGGACGAACCCTCGAAAACAGATTCCGATGCCTCCCAGCACCTATCCAGGTTGTAGTAATAGCGCGTCATAGAATTCGTCTTATGAGTGTCGCCAAACTCGGTACGATTTTTATAACTGCTATCGTCATCCGCGTTCCCACTCATATCGAGCGTATCTGCCTGCGTGTGAAGCGAGACGACTGCATTCCAGTCGTTGTCGTTAGGGGTACCGTCTTTTTCCAGACTTGCTTTGGTTACATTGGCAATCCATTCGTCAAAGTATTGGACATCACTTTTCGCGGAAATTTGCAGCTTTTGGTTTTCATTTTTCTTCACCCTATAGGCTTCATCCCACGGAGTTTTGTCTTCAAGATAGAGCCCTGTATACGCCTTGGACTCCTCGCCACCAAAGGTTTTAGGAGCCGACTCTTTTGCCCCGCGGGCCAGAAGCACACCGAAGGAGGTCGCGCTGGTGGCGCTCAGGCTGGCCCCAGAAAGGTCGAGCGCGTGATTTTT
>CALBLG010000027.1 GCA_937895975.1 uncultured Slackia sp. | reverse complement strand
TTGGTGTCGGCCAACAAGGGCATCGGCGTAGCCATGGCGTCTGACATCTGCGGCTTCAACCTGAACGAAGTCTGCACCGCCACGATGCATTTTTTGGAAGACCCAAGCTGCGATCTGCTGGAATACATGCCCGCGCCCGACTTCTCAACGGGCGGCGAGATCATTTACCGCCGCGCCGAGATGGAGCGCATCGTTGACACCGGCACGGGCAGCTTCCAAATTCGATCGCGCTGGCGCTACCTGCCCGACGAGCGCATCATCGAGGTGTACGAGATTCCCTACACCACGAAGACCGACATCATTATCGAACGCATCATCAAGCTGTCCAAAGAGGGCAAGGTGCGCGAAATCGCCGACATTCGCGACGAGACCGACCTCTCGGGCCTGCGCATCGCCATCGATTTGAAGAGGGGAGTGGACCCCGAGCAGCTGATGGCGAAGCTGTTCCAAACCACCACGCTGCAAGATTCGTTCTCGTGCAACTTCAACGTGCTGGTGGACGGCTACCCGCGCGTGATGGGCGTGCGCGAGATTCTGAAGGAATGGGTCGCATGGCGCGTGGAGTCGACCCGCCGCCGAATGAATTACGACCTGGGCAAAAAAACCGACCGCCTGCACTTGCTGCACGGCCTGGAAGCGATTCTGCTCGACATCGACAAGGCCATCGCCATCATCCGCAACACAAAGCTGGAAGTGGACGTTGTGCCGAACCTCATGAAGGGCTTCGGCATCGACCAGGTGCAGGCCGAGTTCGTGGCGGAAATCAAGCTGCGCAACATCAACGAGGAATACATCCTGAACCGCACGAAGGACATCGTGAAGCTCGAGGCCGACATCGCTGAGCTGAACGACACCCTTGCCAGCGAGAAGAAGATCAAGGGCGTGATTCGCGACGAGCTCGCCGCCGTGAACAAGAAATACGTCACGCCGCGCAAAACCGGCCTGGTGGACCCCAGCGACGTGGTGGAGGTGAGCCTCGAGCCCGAGGTGGAGGAATACCCCGTCACCATGATGCTGTCGCGCGACGGCTACCTGAAGAAGATGACCGACCGCGTGCTGCGAAAGGCGGCTACGCTGAAATACAAAGATGGCGACGAGGCATTCATCGAGTTCCCGTCGTCGAATACGCACGAACTGCTGGTGTTCACCGACCACTGCCAGGTGTACAAGTGCAAGGTTGCGGCGTTCGAAGACACCAAGTCGGCGCAACTGGGCTCGTATTTGCCCACCGATTTGGGAATGGACCCCGACGAAAGCGTGACGTGGGTCATCGACCCCGAAGATTACAAGGCCGACGTGCTGTTCGTGTTCGAGAACGGCCGCGTCGCACGCGTCGCGCTTTCGGGATACGCGACCAAGACCAATCGCAAACGCTTGAAGAACGCGATTTATGGCGGCAGCAAGCTGCTGTATGCCCAAGTGCTGACGGAAGAGCGCGACCTTGCATTGGTATCGAGCGACTATCGCCTAGTGAACTTCAACACATCGCTGCTGAAGACGAAAACCACCAATAGCACCCAAGGCGTGCAGGCACTTACCATCAAGGGCAGTCGCACGGTAACCATGGTGGGCAAAGCCGAGGAATTCATCGGCAGCAAGGCACAGGTCGAAAAATTCCGCGCCGAAAAGCTGCCTTCGGCGGGCGCGCCCATGAAGGAAACCGATATGAAAAGCTTGTTCGACCTGGACGAATAAAGACGCAAACGCATATTCGCCAAGAGAAGGACGTCGCAATGGCGTCCTTCTCTGCTTTAAGGCAAAGACCAAGCTCGTAAACGGGCAGGGGAGGGATCTTTGGCTTTGGGCTAACCTGCTCGATGCCGATGCCCGCCGATTGCGCACCAAGATAGCGCTCGATACCGACCGGCCCGATAACGGGTCGCACATGATGCCCTTGTGCTTCGCGGGAGTCGAAAGCAAGGTTCCAAATATAGCGCTGCCTGTCGTTTCTCTTCCGCGAATTTCGAAGGACAATCGTAGCGCGAAGGGGCGAATGCGATTGGCGCGAGCCCAAAGTCGCAATATTTTATTGTCTGCAATTGCGTATTTATAGACAATAGAACTCGAATGAAAGACGAATGAAAGATGCGTTTCAGATAAGAAGACGCACAACGCACCGCGGTATCGAACTCAGCCATTCTTCAAGAGCTACTACTTTGAAAGTTCGCTTGACTTGGAGTCCGCTTCAAGAACTAAGGTTTCACTCGTTCACAATACCGTCCATAAGGAACCGCGCATGAAAAAGATGCCCGTTTCACATATTACAGCTTTGCCTGCAGCGCGAATCGCGTGAATCCATTTAGGGGGAAATTTTGATTTATCGTACATTGCCGCATGGCGGCGAGCGCCTGAGCATCATCGGCATGGGTGCCGGAAGTTTGCACAACTCGTCGAGCCGCGACATCGAGGCCATCGCCGAGGCGGCCATCGAAGCCGGCGTGAACCTGTTCGATTTCATTCCGAGCCGCACAAGCGTGCTCGCGCCGCTCGGCCGAGCGCTTGGCAGGAACCGCAGCAGCGTGCACGTGCAGGTGCACATCGGCGCCGAGTACACAGGCGATTCCTACGGCTGGACGACGAACGTGAACCTGGCAAAACGGGAATTCGAAGCGCGCCTTAAAGCCTTGAACAGCGATTACGCCGATTTCGGCTTCATCCACTGCATCGACGAGGATGCCGACCTCGACCGCGTATTCAACGGGGGCATTTGGGAGTACGCGCTCGAGATGAAACGCCAAGGCGTCATTCGCCACCTGGCCTTCAGCACGCATTCCGCGCACATCGCGCGCCGGCTGCTGGCAACTGGCGAGATGGATTTCGCCATGTTCTCGATCAACCCGATGTACGATTACACGAACGACTCGGCCTATGGCAAGGGCGAAACTGGTGACCGCGCGGCGCTGTACCGAGAATTCGAGCAGGCCGGCGTAGGCGTTTCGGTGATGAAGGCATTCGCCGGAGGACAGCTGCTTGATGCGGCCGCGTCGCCGTTCGGAATCGCACTTTCCAGCGAGCAATGCATCCAGTACGCGCTCGACCGCCCAGGCGTGCTCTCGGTTTTGCCGGGCGTTCGCACTATGGCCGACCTTCGACGCAACCTGGCTTTTCTCGATGCGACCGAAGCCAAACGCAACTATTCCGTGCTCGGATCCGTCGCGCCGCGAAACGCTGACCCGAGCTGCGTGTATTGCAACCATTGCATGCCGTGCCCGCAGGGAATCGAAATCGGCCTGGCGAACAAGTATTACGATCTGGCGCTTCAAGGCGACGAGCTTGCCGCCGACCACTACCGCCATCTCGAGGCGCATGCGAGCGATTGCGTCTCGTGCGGCCATTGCGACAGCCGATGCCCCTTCGGCGTCGGCCAATCTGCCCGCATGGCCGAAATCGCCGCGCATTTCGGCCAATGAAACGGGCACAAGCGCATAGTTGGATAGTTTCGAGTAAGGAAAAGCCATGTCGAAAACCCTTGTTGCGTATTTTTCCCGCGCAGGCCAAAACTATGTGGCCGGCGACTACCACGTTTTCTGCACGGCGCTCGAGGTTGTACCTTTGTGCCGCTTGCTGCGAACCCTTTCTGAACAGCGTGGTGAACCGCTATAATGACGCCTTGTCAGTTCTGGCCCACGCGCCAGATACGGAAGCGCGCTTGGCGCGCGGGCGCACGTGAGGGATAGGCGGTTCGCGAGCGATTTGGGGCACTGCCCCGCCGAAGCGAGCAGAAAGGTCCTTCCATGTGGGCAGTCATCGTTAACACCATCGCCATCATCGCAGGCACCAGCATTGGCCTGCTGCTGCGCCGCGGCCTTCCCGAAAACATCACCGACGCCGTGATGAAGGCCCTAGGGCTGTGCACCATCGTTATCGGCATCCAAGGCACCATCGTCGAGCAGAACATCTTGCTGCTTATCGTGGCGACCATCATCGGCGTGGCCATCGGCGAGGCCGGCGATATCGACGGGCATGTGAACCGCTGGACCGAAAAGCTCACGTCGCGCTTCGCAGGCGCGGGCGAAGGCGCGAAGATAGCCAACGCGTTCGTCACATCATGCCTCATCATGAACGTGGGCGCCATGACCATCGTCGGCTCGCTCGACGCGGGGCTTGCGGGCGACTTCGACATGCTGTACACAAAGAGCATGCTCGATTTCGTGGCCGGCATCATGATGGGCGCGGCTCTCGGCGTTGGCGTGTACGGCTCGGCCGCTTTCACGCTGGTATTCCAAGGCGGCATCGTGCTGGCCGCCGGGTTCGTGGCGCCGTTCGCGAGCGATGCACTCGTCGCCGAGCTTTCCACCTGCGGTTCCATCATGATTTTAGCCCTGGGCCTGAACATGATCGACCTCACGAAGTTCAAGGTGCTGAACTATCTGCCGGCCCTTATCGTGGTTCCGTTCGTGCTGTGGGCGTTCCAGGCGGCGGGCATGGCGTAAGCCCCAACCAGCGTTGGTGCGAAATTGGCTTAGAACACGGCAAACACGCTGCGGAACGGCAATCGGCTGCTGTGCCCGCTTCTCCCCTCTACAGGGCTCCTTTGCACATAACAACGAAGACACCATGCTGTATGTCGATTTCTCGCCAGGAATACGCGCTCAGCTTTGCAAACCACGCTCTATCGACGATTTGCGCCATCTCCCGGGCGCGCAGCTTATACTATGGGCGAACGATTCCGAAAGATTGGAGCCACCATGGTTGTTACCACCGCAGACGTCATTCCAGGCCAGGCCGTGCAGGTTTTGGGTCTTGTGCGCGGCAACATCGTCACCTCGAAAAACATCGGCCGCGACCTTATGGCAGGTATGAAGAGCATCGTGGGCGGGGAAATCGTCTCATATACACAGATGACCGACGAGGCGCGCCAAACCGCCGAGGATCGCATGATTGCCGCCGCGCAGAACCTCGGCGCCGATGCCGTGGTCGCCATGCGCTTCGCGAGCGATTCTATCGCGGAAGGCACCATCGAGATGCTCGCCTACGGCACTGCGGTCAAATTCATGTAAGAGTCTTAACGAATCGAGGCACTTTTTCTGGTTTCTGGGGCGCCGCAAACAAAAATACACCCTGGATAAGTGCGATTCAAATCTGATAGACCCCTAAATGCAATATATAAATTGCATTTAGGGGTATTCAATTTCGTTCGCGACTATTCATCGCCCCACAAACGCGAATTAATGCCCAAGATTCAGAAAACTCGTGCGGCCCTAGGCTTTTTTTCGCAAAAACACGCTCTTTTCCTCGAGTTCGGGCACGTGGTCGGTTACCTCCTCGTCGATATGCCCGTCGTAGACGTAATACTGCGTCTCTTTCGCGACCATGCCCGTGCACAGAAACACCATGGCGATGTTCGGCAGCGCCATAAGCGCGTTGGCGATGTCGGTGGCCGTCCAGGCGATGTCGCCAACGCCCACGCCGCCCAAGAAGCCCATGCAGATGTACAGGGCCAAATACACCGGCACCCAGCGGCGGCCGAACAGGTACAGCGTGACGCGCTCGCCGTAATAGCTCCAGCCGATGATGGTGGAATACGCGAAGCAGATGATGCCCAGCATGAGCACCGGCGTGCCAATATAGGGAATGGTGCCGAACACCGCGTTGGCGAGCGTCGCGCCGTCAGCCACGCCGGCATCGGCGATAAGCGCGGGGTTGGCGGCGAGCGTCGACACAATTACCAGGCCGCTCATCAGGCAAATTACCACAGTGCACCAAAATGGGCCCGTCATGGCAACCAGCGCCTGGCGCGCGGGGTTTTTCGTGGCGGCGGCCGACGCGATGATGGGCTGGGTGCCCAAGC
>CALBLG010000026.1 GCA_937895975.1 uncultured Slackia sp. | reverse complement strand
CGCCACGCAGCCAAGCGTACTTCGGTATGCGCAGCGCTGCGCATATTGAATATGTTTAACGGCATATTCAATCCCAAACTTTCGCGCCCGAGCGGGCGCGCCCAGCTTAGCTGGGCTGATGCGTCCGGCCCGCACGCAGCGTCGACCGCTTCCGCCGTTTGCTAAACAGCGGAACCAAGCTCGCCTGCGGCCTTCACCTTCACGCGATTGGTATGGCCCGGGTAATACTGCAGCGGCACATCTTCCGAATCGATGACCTCGACCGTCTCGCGCACGGCGCCTGCCTCGACCGCAGCCTCGACCGCAGCGGCGCGCGCCTGCTCGAGCGCCTGCTCGCGCGGCGTGACGTCGTAATCGACAAGTGCCTCATACGTGCCGCTGACCTTCGAGATAGCCGAACCGATGGCGTTCGCGCAACCCGAGAACTCCGGCTTTACGCATTTCGCCGTGCCGGCCAAGTCGGTCGGCAGAATGATGCAGCCGCCGCCCACCAGAATGGCGTCGATGTCGTCGTTGGACACCTTCATCATGTCGATGCCCTCTTCGACCATCTCGCGCATCACGGCCATGGCCTTGACGGCAAGATCGTCGCTGATGTGCGCAACCTTGCTGGCATCGCCCACCTCGGCCATGCCCAAGCGCACCGCGATGTCGGTGGCGGTCATGGTGTCGCCGCCGAACACGAGCGCCTTTTTCGTAATCTGGTAGCCAACCGAATCGGGTCCCACGGTAACGCTGCCGTCTTCATGCTGACGCACGATGGAGCCGCCGCCCAGGCCGATGGAAATCACGTCGGGCATGCGGAAGTTGGTGCGCACGCCGCCGATGGTGACGGCCACGCCGCTCTCGCGCGGGAAGCCGGCCTGCAAAACGCCCAGGTCGGTGGTGGTGCCGCCCACATCGATAACGATGGCGTTGTCCATGTGGCTCAGGTAGCTTGCCCCGCGAATGGAGTTAGTGGGGCCGCACGCGATGGTAAGAATCGGGTAGCGACGCGCGTGTTCGATGGTCATCAGCGTGCCGTCGTTTTGCGACAGGTACACGTCGGCCTCGGTGATGCCGCGCTCGGCCAGGCTTTTCGCGAAGCCTTCGGTGAAGCGCTCGGCCACCTGATGCAAAGCGGCATTCAAGATGGTCGCGTTCTCGCGCTCGACCAAGCCCATCGAGCCAATCTCGCTCGAAATGGACACGCGCACATCATCGCCGAGCACTTCGCGCGCAATGGCGGCCGCAGCCAGCTCGTCGTCGTTGCGCACGCCGGCGAACACGCAGCTGATGGCAACCGATTCGACCTTGCCCTTCACGCCCTCGAAGAATTCGCGGCAGGCTTTCTCGTCGAATTCGGCCAAACGTTTGCCGTCGAATTCGAAGCCGCCGCCGATGATGGCGGTGTCAACGGCCACGGCCGCAATGTCGTCGGCCCAGTCGACCATGGGAGGAATGCCCACGGAAGCCGGCGCGCCGATGCGAAGAATGGCGATGGGCGCCAGGCCCTTGCGCTCGACAATGGCGTTGGTGCACTGCGTGGTGCCCAGCATCGCCTGCTTGATGAGTTTGCGATCGATGTTCGCCTGCGCCAGCACGGCGTCAACCGCGCCCATAATGCCCTCGTAGATATCGCCCGACGTGGGATTTTTCACGGCGGCGACAACCTTAAGGTTCTCGTCGATCAAAACAGCGTCGGTGTTGGTGCCCCCGACGTCAATGCCAAGTTTGTACATGAAGCCTCCTATCGCGCGCAGCGCTTCTCAACGGGAATGTAATCGGTGTCCAGGCCAAAGTAACGCGGGCCAACCAGGTCGAGGCCGGCCGGCGTGCGCCACAGGTGGTAGCACGGCAGGCCCACGGCCAGCACGCGCTTGCCATATTTCAGCGCATCGGTGGGAACCGGCGTGAACGTTTCGGTGTCCACCAGGCAGATAAGGTCGGGCGCCGTGGCCAGAATCTCGCCGTTCACGGTTGCGCACAGATTCTCGTTCTGGAACTCGATTTCCGCATGGCCGCCCTTGTCTTCGCCTATGCCCTCAAGCACCACCTTGCCGAAGTTGAAGCCGCCGCGCGTCTCACGCAGCACGTCGGCGATTTTGCCCTTAAACAGACGGAAGCCATGCGTGTACTCCAAGAAATACTGCTCGGGGGTCATGCCCTCGGGGCAGTTCTTGATGCCGCGAATCGCGCGTCCGAGCTCTTGGCTGCGCGTGACGATGCCCTGCACGCCGAACTCGCGCACCTGTGAGGCCGTCATCACGTATTCCACGCTGGTCACGGTGCCGCCGCATGCGGTGCAGCCCGCACGGCAGATGTTCTCGACCCACTTGTTGTTGATGGTCTCCATCAAACCCAAGTTGCCTTTTTCATCGATGAACAGCATGGGGCTGGCCGAAACGCCGCCGATGGTGAACGTGACCATTTGAATTTCGGGGAACGCGCGGCCCATGCCGTCGACGTCCACCATCGGCAGGCCCAAACGAGCAGCCGCCGCGATGGGCAGCATGGAGTTCACGCCGCCGGCCTCGATGGGCATGACCGCCGTGATCTTCTTGCCGTAATAGTCGCCCACCATATCGATGAGCTTGGTGAACTCGTTGGAGCCCACGCCCTTCTCGGTAAGGATGCTGGGCGCGCCCACGCTTGCCACGGGCACCACGATGTCGTCGTCGGAAAGCTCGTCGACGCCGATCAGCGACACCTCGCCGCATTCCTTCACCGCGCCGATGGCCAGCAGCTTGCCGATGTAGGGGTCGCCGCCGCCACCCGCGCCCAGAAGCGCCGCGCCGAGCGCGATGTCTTCGATATCGGAAACGCCAATCTTACGCATGGGCGGCCTCCTTCCTGAATTCGGCGTAGCGCTCTTCAATCGGGCGATACTCCACGTCTTTCAAGCCGAACCATGCGGGGCCGGCAAGTTCCAGGCCACGCGGGGTGCGCCATGCCGCGTCGCACGGCAGGCCCACGACCAGCGCACGCTTGCCGTATTTCAGGTTCTCGGTGGTGATGGGCACGAACGTCTCGGAGTCTACCAGGCAAATGAGGTCAGGCACCGTGGCCACGATGGCGCCGTCGACTTCGGCGTAGATGTTCTCGTTCTGGAACTCGACCACCGCAGTGCGGCCCTTGTCTTCGCCGATGCCTTCCAGCTTCACCTTGCCGAAGTTGAAGCCGTCGCGCGTCTCGCGCAGCACATCGACCAGCTTGCCCTTGAAGAAGCGGTACGCGCCGCTTTCCTGCAGGAAGTACCGCTCGGGGTTGTCGGCGTCAGTCGCCGTACGGATGATGCGGCCCAGCTTCTGCGCGTAGTCGACCGTGCCCACCACGACGCTCGTCTTCATCTTGGCGCCGGTCATGGGCGATGCCAGCGTGGTGACCTGGCCGCCGCACGCAGTGGTGATTTCGCGGCCGATTTCCTCGGTCCAATCGTTATTGATGGTGTTGAGCACCGTGCAATTGCCCTTTTCGTCGGCGATGACAAACGGGTTGGTGGACACGCCGTTCAGCGTGAACGTGTCTTGCTGGATGCCCGGAAACGCGCGGCCCATGCCGTCGGCATTGATCAGCGGCAGGCCGGCCTGCGCCGCCGCCGAAATGGGCACCATGGAATTCATGCCGCCGGCCTCAGACAGCAAGAATGCGTCGAGCTTGCGGCCCAGCATGCGCTCCATCATGGCGCGCACCTTGGGGTATTCGATGCCGTTCGTGCCTTTTTCCAGCGACACGCTGGGCGCGCCCACGCCGCAAATGGGCGCCACGGTCCAATCGTCGGGCACCTCGTCTATATCCAGCAATTCGACCGGACCATGCTTTTTCACGGCCGCGATGGCTTCCAAGCGACCCATATATGGGTCGCCGCCACCGCCAGAGCCCAGCAATGAAGAGCCAAGCGCGATATCGTCGATGTCTTCGATTCCGATTTTTCGCACGTGAGTCCCCCTCTCTTGTTTGGCCCGCGCCGCAGTCATGCGGACGGGCGTCGCGCGGCACACGGCCGCTCGTTGGCGGAGGCGTCGCGAAACGCCTCCCTATCGAAAGAAAGCCGCCCTTGCGAGCGGCTTCGTTCACACGGTTGTTAATCCTACCTTATTCGGCCGATTTCTTCGTGAAAAGCACGATGGAACCGTCAAAAGCAGGCAACTTCATGGCCTTGTAGATAACCACGTACAGCACCATGGACAGCACGATGCCGTTGATGGGGCCAATGAAGAACGGGAAGTCGAGGAATTCCAGACCAGTTCCCACGAAGGTGCCGCCCGTCACCATGGCGAACACGGCGCCCACGACGAAGCTGACCACGCCTGGAACCGACACGCCGTCGAGCGGCTTGAAGTTTTCGGGACGCCCTTTGCGGATGAAGAAGTAGTCGGCGATCATCGTGCCGGCAAGCGCTGGCACCATGGCCGAAAGGAACGTGAGGAACGTGGTGAAATAATCCATGATGCCCACGGCCGCGGCAATAAGGCCCACGACGCCCGCGATGGTGGTGGTGAGTTTATACGATTCCTCGCCCTTGCCCGCCATAGCGGTGAAGGCCAGACCGGCGGAATAGGCGTTGCCGACGTTCACGGCCCAGGTGGAAGCAACGATGGCGACCACTGCGACCAGCGCCAGGCCCATGCTCGACAGCACGAGCGTAATGTCGCCGCCCGAATCGGGCACGACGATGGCAAGCACGGCGCCCATCATAAGCACCAGGATGTTCACCGGCCACACGCCGATGACGCTCGACAGCACGGCGGCTTTGCGGTCTTTCGCGTAGCGGGTGAAGTCGCCCACGCCGGCGCCGCCCACAGCGAACAGGCCCACGGCGATGCTGATGCCCGCGGCCAGGCCCATGCCCTCAACGGGGATGTAGTTGAAGATAGAATCGGTGCCGGTGCCCGCGATGGACACGCCCAGGCCATACACGCAGATAACGAACAACAGCATGGCCGAAACGGTGTTGACCCACTTCACGCCCTCGAAACCGTAAATAGCCGAGACGAGCATGAGCGCGCCGAGCACGACCGCCGAAATCCACACGGGAATCTCGAAGCCGGTAAGTTCCGCAAACGCGACCGAGAACGACGCGCCGCACACGCTCGCCTGCACGCCGAACCAGCCCACAAGCGAAACGCCCATGATGAAGCCGACGATGTAGCGGCCGCCCTTCTTGCCGAGCGCTGCCGTGGACAGAGGCGCGGTGGGCAGACCCACGTCGGCCGACTCCATGGCGACGAAACACATGTATGCGACGATGATGCCAAAGCCGATGAACGACGCCAGGAAGCTGTCGAACAGGGTGAGGCCTGCGCCTAGCGCGGCGCCCGTGATGAGCGTAGAGACGTTGAAGCCGTTGCCGATCCAAATGCGAGCGATCGACCACCAACCCTGACGCTCCGATTCGGAGACGTACAGGCCCTCGGCCTCGAAGCTCATGGCTTCTTGTTCAGAAGACATGCGAGTTTCCTTCTTTCTATAGAGGCAAATAACTTGCGCAGTTTAGCATACTAAAGTGCGCACGAGTAACAAGGGCGTTAATCTCTGGCTGGTATTCGATAAATTGCATATTTCAATGACCAGTTGCGAAATTTTGCATACACACGATTCACTAGGGATTACCTGCAAGAATTTTCCGCCCTAAGTGGCAAAAATTCCGAGGTTTGCAGCGAATGGCACAAGCATGCCGTCATACGGTTCGACATTTCCCCAGGTCGCAAAATTCCCATGCTCGATAAACGCCTCTCGATGACCCTTAAAGAGCACTCGCATACAAGCCGCACGCTGCAAAACTCGGATTCTTTGCCGCAAAGAAGCCAAAACGGCACACACACCGCGACGAGTTCCTACCCGAGCCCGAATTTGCGGCGCACGCGCGCAAGTTTCCGGCGCCAAGGAGCATAGAGCGCGACGAGAAACACCACAGTCGCCACGCCATGGACGACGTCGAACGGAAGCGCGGCGGCATACACCGCGACGACGCCCGCGATGCCGCTCGCCTGCGCATGGAAAAAGCTTAAGATGCTCCACGCGTTCAAGATGAAACCGTAGCCGAGGCACGCAACGAATCCGTATGCATAGATAAGGAATGGATACGCGTCGATGAATTTCACGGGCGCGAAACCGGAGCCGGCTTCAACGGCGCGAAGCGCGCCGCCCGCCTTGCTTGTGACGAATGCGCAATCCTTCGCCGCGCTCGCGGCATAGGCCCCATCCTCCGCCTTGCCGTACCCATCAGGCGCGGGCACCATGGCAAGCAAACCCGCGCCGTAGCCCACCAAACCCCAGGCATACATCTGCCACGGGGTCCACGGGCCTTGGCCGAAGAAGAAATTCGAAGCCAACGCCGCAAGCGCGCCCACCATGAACCCGCTTTTGCGGCCGAACGCAACGCCCGCGATAATCGCGATGGCGCTGACCGGCTTGAAATCGGGAATGGGAGCAAACAGAATGCGCCCCGCAGCCGCAAGCGCCGCCAACACAACCGTAGGCATAATGTCGCGCAAACGCGGTCGCGAGGCCTCGTAGCTCGCGAAGAACACGGCGACGCTCGCCAAAACCACAAAAAACGACAACGCCGCCGTTTGCTCAAGGTTCGCGACGGCGCATGCGATCAGCACCGCCGGGGTGGCGACAAGGGCGATGATTTCAGCCGTGACGCACGAAGCGCGGGCCACAAAGCGGGACACGGGGACGGTCCCCTGCCCCATTTCCATTTGGGGCAGGGGACCGTCCCCGCGCCCCGCGCCCCCGTTCGGCCTTTCCTCGTTTTCCACGCTCTACCCCCTTGCCGCGATTTCCGCGAACAGGCGGCTTTTCGCATTCGGGCGATACACCAGGTTGTTTGCGAAGAAATCGTCCACGGGTTCGGTGCAAGCGACCTCACCATCGAAGGGCATCGATACGAAATCGGCGGTAACCAGCGCGAAGTCGAGGTCGTGCGTTACCAGCACGATGGTTTTGCCCGCATCGGACAGCCCGCGCACGATATGAGAGAGCTCCGCGCACGATGAAGGATCGAGCCCCTTGGTGGGTTCGTCGAGGAACAGCAGCTGTGGGTCGGCCAAAAGCAGCTTGGCTATCGCGAGCTTCTGCTGCTGGCCGCCCGACAAATCGTAGGGATGGCGCGCAGCGAAAGCATCCAAGCCGAAGCGTTCGGCCACAGCATCGGCCTCTCGTTGGCCGTAGCCGCAACGGCCCGACCATTCCATCAGTTCTTCTGCCACCGAGTCGCACACGAACAAGGCCTTAGGATCTTGCGGAAGCATGGCCTGCGAGCCCGCGAGCGCATTCGATACGCTGCCACGCTGGGGCTTCAACACGCCCGCCATGCAACGCAAAAGCGTGGTTTTGCCGCAGCCGTTGCCGCCGACGATTGCGTGCACGCTGCCGCGCGCGATATTCAAATCGATGCCGCGCAGCACCCACGGCTCGCGTCTGTCGAAACGAAAATGCAAGTCGCGCACGCGAATGGCAGCATCACGCGACATGAGCCCGCCGCTCTTTGCGGCCACGTTTCCACTTCCCTTTCCGTCCACTTCACCGCCAAAAAACAGCTCACGGCGCTTTTCCCAACGGCTCGCGAGAACGGCCTCGGCCGCCTGGCGCGTTGCCGGCGCGAACGATTCGCTCAAGTCGATGCGCTGCGTGGCGTAGGGCTCCACATCTTCCGGCGAATGCGTGGCGATGATTACCGTAATGCCCAGTTCGCGGTTCACGCGACCCAATAAAAACAGGAATTGCTTCACGGCGTTGGGATCGAGCTGCGCAGTGGGCTCATCAAGAAGCAACACGCGCGGGCGAAGCGCCAAAACGCTTGCCAAATTCACGAGCTGCTTTTGGCCGCCCGAGAGGTCTTCGGTTTTCTTGCGCACCCACGGCTCTATGCCGAAGAAATGCGCCACTTCTGCCACGCGACGACGCATTTCGTTTTGCGGCGTGCCAAGGTTTTCCAAACCAAACGCCAGCTCGTGCCACACGGTGTCACATACGATTTGCGCAGCGGGGTCTTGCATCACGAAACCAATGGCCTGGGCCGACTCGAGAGGCGTGAATGCCACCGTCCCATCGGATTCTTGGGCTGAATCGCCATATGCATTCGGCCCATGCACGACGCGCCCCAACACGCGAGCTTCGCCGCGATACGCCCCTGCAGGCGCAAGCTCGGGCTTCAGCGAACGCAATAGCGTGGTTTTGCCCGAGCCCGTTTCGCCCACAAGCGCACAAAACGACCCGCGATTTATGCACATGTCAGGCCAGACGATTTCCAGCGAGGCCTCGCCGTGGGCAATCGGATACGAAAACGCAAGCCCACGCGTCACGATGGCGGGCGCATCGTCCGTTTCATCCGCCGACGCATTCGTCTCTTCGACTGTCATTCGCACGACCTCCAATCAAGCCATTCACGCAACCACAACGCAGACGGCGCCAGCATAAGCAGCGCGTAAGGAACGAACAGCCACCATGCGCCTACGGCAGACATGGTGGGATAAAACGAGTAGAGGGAAAGCACCGCCCACGCACACACAGCGCTGGCCGCAGCAAGCGCGAGCACCACGGCGAGCACCGCCGCGTCGCGCACACCGAAATGGAACCGGGCATACGTCGTGCGCCGCGCGCCGCAATCGTAGCCGCGGGCGCGCATGGCGTCGCTGCGCTCCAGGGCGTCTTCCATTCCCCACCCCATCAACACGCTGACGACGCGCATGCGGCCGCGAGCGGCGTCACGCTTGTCGCGCGGGGCAGCGGCACTCGCGCAATCCTGCACGTCAGAGATGGCCTGCCCGCGCGATACAAACTGCGGCACCAGACGCAACACCTGCGACACCATAAGGGAAACGGTGGGCAGGAAGTTGCCGAACAGCGCCAGAGAATTTTCCGAATCCATGCACGCCGAATATGATGCGAACCACAGAAACACCGACGCGAACATGCCGCCCGAGCACAGGCCATATGCGAGCGCCTCGGCGTAGATGGCGCGCTGGCCAATGCGAAACAGCTCGGTAGAACCCGATGCCACGAAAAACGGGTTTGCCGCAGCCACCACCAGGCACAGCGGCACAACCCAGCGAAGCGACAACAATGTGGCTCGTCCGCCACGGCACACGCATGAGCACGCAAGCGCGCCTGCCAGCGAAAGCGTCGTGAACACAGGATGCAAGCATGCCATGGAAAGCGCGAGCGCGCTCGCCAAAAACGCGAAAGCCACTGCGGGGTGATATGTATGGAACACGTTGGTCATAGAAATTCTTGCCTGCGCCAAAACGCACGTTATATAATACGGGTGTCGACGGACGCCTGAGGTGGAATGCGGGCGATGCCGTCAAGTACTACAGGGCGCTAACCTTTAGCAAGTTAACGCCCTTCTTTATGGCCCGCCCAAAGCGCCTTTCCGAACGCGACCGCCTCTCGTGCCAATCCGGCCAGAGCCGTGATTAGTTTGATGATTTGGATTGCAACGTCCATCTACGAATCACCTCCTCCCGGAAGAGAAGGCATCGCCCGGCGCCCAGGGCTTACAACCGCCGACGCCGCGCATCATATCATGCGCGGCGTCGTTTTTTCTTCATCGGCCGCGAATTACCCTGCCACGTAATACCAGGAAACCGAATCGCCGTTTTGCAGCGTGTAGTTGCTGCACGCCGTCATGGGCACGACGCCGTTAACGGAGTACATCCAACCGCTCATTGAGCCGTGCTCTTTCTCGGCCAGGCCGCCGATGGCCGCCACATAGACGCCATAGCCTGTGTTCGACGCGCTCATCGACAAGCCGCATGCGCACAGGGCATCGTAGACCGTGGCGCCCTGATTGAATGTGAACGTGCCGCCGCCCGAAACAGGGTTTCCCACCGCCGAGCTGGAAACCGAGACGTATACCGTAATAAGGCTGGAAGATGACGACGCAGACGAGTCGGTCGAACCGCCCGTCGAAGTGCTCGCGTTCGAAGAGGCAGGCGAAGACGGCTGCGATGATGAGGACGAACCCATGGTGGAGCCGCTCCCAGATGAGCCCGAATTTGAGCGCGCCGATCCCGCAGCAGACGAGGCATCGGATTTGGCATCGCTGGAGCCGGCCGGATCGGCGGCGCCATCAGCTTCGTCCGAAGCGTCCTCGGCATTTTCGGAAGCTTCCTCTTCCGAGCCCTCGCCTTCAGAAACGGCTTCGTCGCCGCTTTCGCCCGACGCGGCATGCTTGGCTTTTGCGGGATTATGAGCTGAATCGGCACTACTCGCAGCCGAACCCACGTCAGATTCGGACGCCGCGTGAACGATTCCGACGCTTTGCGCCGCCTTGATGATGGGCGAATCGGACGGAAGCCCGAAGCCGTCAGTCAGCGCGAATGCCGACACGCCAATGAATAGTGCCGAAACCACAGCGAGCGCGGCGATTCCTGCACGCGTAGCTGCCGAAAACGCGCCGCGCTTTGAAGCACGGGCACTTGATTTGGCAGTGGAAGACGAAGACGGCGACCCAACCGTAAGGGCCGCCGCCTGTGCGGAGTCGCGACGAGGGGCGTCCCCCGCCGCGACTCGGTCGTCTTCCGAAATGGGTTTCATTTCGTCAGACATGGTGAACTACTTTCCAGTGCTGTTGCGACGTCGTGCAGCCACGAACCACGCAATTGCGGCAACCGCAGCCGCAATGCCAACAGCAAGCACAACATAGGCCCAAACGGGCGCGCCGTTGTCGACAGCATCGTCGGGAGAAGCGGAAGTAGTCGCTACATCGTTAGACGAGCCGTTCTTCGAATCGAGCTTGGTAGCTGAACGAGACGCCGCCTCGTCGGAACTTTCGGCCTTGGCTTCCTTCGCATCGTCAACCGCAGCACCATCCGCGGCATCGGAAGCCTGCTGCAAAACGGAAGTCGAAACCGGAGCATTCGATGCGGCAGGGGCGCCAGTCGAAGCGGGCGAGCCACCGTTGGAGCCGTTGGAGCCGCCATTCGAGCCACCGTTATTGGTGCCACCGCCGTTATTGTCGCTGCCAGAATTATTGCCATTGTCGCCATCGTCAGACTTAATCTCAGAGTTCGAGCTACCGCTCTTGAGCTTAATCAACGCACCGGAGTCGTTGATGTAGTACAGGTTGCCCTGAGCATCGCAAATCACCGGAGAGTCGCAATAGTTATGATGGCCGTCAGCAGCGTAGATACATGTCGCCTCAGCGTCACCTAACTTATAACGATATACCCCACCGCCATCGGTGTAATGAACGTAATCATTAGTGGCTGCATCATCAACCGTGAAGTACACATATAATCCATCGGATTGCTTAGACACAAGCGGAACCGCTTTGACGCCGCCCAAGCCCGCCGGCATCGACGCCCCGTCAGCCTTGGTCACAAGCTGCGCCTTATAGCTATCAAGGTCGATAATCGCGAGAGCCGCGTCGTTTCCTGACACACCACCGACAATCATCTTTCCATCCGAGATAACGGGCCTGCTTGCGCACCCCGTGAATCCGATATCTAGCGTGCTGCTTTCCGACAGAATTCCTTCGGTATCGATCGAGAACACATGCAATGCGCCCGCTCGATCGAAGAGGTAAACCTTCGTTCCATCGTCGGACAGCACGCAATCAGAGTTCACCACCGCATTCAGCGAAACGCTCGAGAGCACATCGCCCGTTTGCTTGTTAAGCACGCGCACGGTACCCGCGCTCGTGGATACAACCAGGAAATTGCCCTTCACCGCCGCGCCGTTCCAATAGTAGCCCTCAGACGGATGATTGATTTGCCACTTCACCTCGCCGGTTTTCACGTCGATGCACAGCAGGTAACCGTTGTTATACGTCGTGTGGTAATTCTCGTCAGAAATAACGTCGACGGTTCCCACATAGAGATTATCGCCATCAACGGTAAGCGTATTGCTCAGTTGGGCCATGTTGCTCAGTTCGTCAGTCATCCAAACCGTCGTCAGGGAATCGACCGTAATCGCCTGCACACGTCCACCATTCAAAGGCACGATAAGTAAACCTTGTGCATACACCGGGCGAGTCGTATAGCCCACCTTGCCACCCAAGTTCGCCTTCGCACTTATCTTGCCCGAGTTGGCATCAATCTTGAACAGCGTGTCTTCGGAGGCAACATATACGAATCCGCCAGCCAAAACCGGTTCAGACGCGTTGGGGGAATCGGTACCCAGAAGCGTCTTGTAATCGAACACCCAGTCTTCGGACACATTGCCTGTAGGTGTGGAAGCGCTCGTTTCGGCAGAGCCATTACCAGAATCGCCGTAGCCCTTCCAATCGGCCTTCCAATCGGACGGAATGTTGGCGTTCTTGTCGACGACGACGCCATCGACGACCTTTGCGGGCTCTTTGCCATTGACGAGATAACGCCATTCAAGCTTATCGCCCGCCACCAAGGTTTGCTCGATATTTTCGACGGCGACGCCGTTGACGTATGCCTGCCAGGAATCGGTTATGTTGCTCGAAAGCTTCGTTTTGCCATCAATCGGCGAGACGACGCTCCACAGGTCGTAGTGAGGGTCGTCGCAGAAGGTGTAGTCGACGAATTCGTACGCTATTCCACTTTTCTCAAAGAGCTGCTCGGTTGCTTCCATGACAGACGTGTCCATATTGACGAAAAAGCCACTTTCGGGCAGCCATGCTTGCTCATGTTTATCGGAGTCGATGCCGTATGCCGCAACCGAAACCGCAATCGTCTCTGGAGCGTTCTCGATCCACTTGGCATAAAGCGTTATGCCGCCCGTGATTGGGGTATCGAAATCGAATGCTTTCGTCAGTTCTTTATCAGCAAACCAACCGCCGAACGTATAGCCTTCACGCGCCGGATCGGTAGGTTTAGTGGCGGCTTTACCTTCTTCGACCGTCACCGCATCAACGTTTGAGCCGCC
>CALBLG010000025.1 GCA_937895975.1 uncultured Slackia sp. | reverse complement strand
CTGGTGCTGTTTGGCCCGCGATGCACTACACTAACTTCGGCAACGACAGGAGGAATCCCATGCAAATAGATATGAAGCAGCCCATTCTCGACAAGAACGACCGTTTGGCCGAGGAGAATCGCGCCCTGTTCAAAGAGAAACGCGTATTCGTTCTCGACCTGCTCGCGAGCCCCGGATCGGGCAAGACGTCCACGATCCTCGCGACCATCGAGGCTCTGCGCGACGAGTTCAACATCGCCGTCATCGAGGGCGACATCGCAAGCGACGTCGATGCGAAGCGCATTGGCGCGCAAGGTATCGCTGCGGTGCAGATCAACACGGGCGGAGCCTGCCATTTGGAAAGCGACATGGTTCGCCGCGCTGTTGATGCGCTTGACCTGGATAATCTCGACCTCATCATCGTCGAAAACGTGGGCAACCTCGTGTGCCCGACCGATTTCGATTTGGGCGAAGGCGCCAAGGTAATGATTCTCTCGGTGCCCGAGGGCGACGACAAGCCGCTCAAATACCCCGGCGTGTTCCAGGCCAGCGAGGCCATCATCTTGAACAAGGTCGACACCATGGGCGTGTTCAATTTCGACGAGAACGCATTCCGCGACGAAGTGACGCAGCTCAACCCCAAGGCGCCCATTTTCCCCATTGCCGCGACGAAGGGGCAGGGCGTCGACGCATGGGCCGATTGGCTGCGCGATCGCATCCACGCCATGCAGCAGGCTTAGATTCCGCGCCTGCGAAGTTTGGGAAAGCATGCAACGGCCGCCTCTGCGCGGCCGTTTCCGCGTAATGGGCCTGGCGCGTAATGCCTCAGAAACAGCAATGGGGTACACTGCCCGAATCGATTGAAAGGAAGCGAGCTATGAATGCCGAAGAACAATACGCGGCCTGCGTCGAGGGGCTGAAAGGTTTTGCCGAAAAGATGGGCGTGAAAGGCGTGGTGCTGGGCCTATCGGGCGGAATCGATTCGAGCCTGACGGCATGCATGTGCGTCGACGCGTTCGGTGCCGAAAACGTGCACGGCTACATGCTTCCGGGGCCGTATTCGACCGAGCATTCGCTCGTCGATGCGCAAGAGCTTGCGCATAACTTGGATTTGCGCGTCGAACGCTTGAGCATCGCCGATGCGTACCAGGCGTTTGCAAACCAGCTTTCGGCGCTGTGTCCGAGCTTCGACAGGTCTACGGCTGGCGAGAATACGCAGGCGCGCTGCCGCATGGTGGTGCTCATGGCCCTTGCCAATTACCACGGTTGGATGATGGCAAACACGGGCAACAAGAGCGAGGCCATGATGGGCTATTCCACGTTGTACGGCGATACCGCCGGCGCATATGCGCCCATTGGGGGCTTGTACAAGACCGACGTATACGCCGTTTCTCGTTGGGTGAACGCCCGCGCCCAGCAGGCGGGCCAGGTGCCGCCGATTCCTGAGCATGTGCTTTTGAAGCCGCCGAGCGCCGAGCTGGCTCCGGGCCAGCAAGACGAGATATCTCTGGGCTCCACCTATGCCGAGCTCGACAAGCTGCTCATCGATTACAAAGAGCGCGGCATGTCGTCAGACGAGCTGGTTGCTGCGGGTTACGATGCCGATGAGGTGGCGCGCGTCACCAAGCGGGTTGACAGCTACGCTTTCAAGCGTGCGCTTGAGCCGGAATTCCCGCCGATTCCTTACGCATAAGGCCGATTCGCGAATCAGGGGTGCGAAGGGGTCGGTTTCGAGAAGGCAACCGCGCCGTTTGCCGAACCGATGCGGGTGCGGCACGCGTGACGGCTTTGGCCCGCCGCCCGCGCCGCGCGTGCTGCCGTTTCCGTGAACTCGCGTCGCGCTCGGTTGGCATCGGCTACACTGAATAGGTCGTGCGTTCGGCCGCCCATATACGCAGCCGCAAGCGCCGACAATCGCAAACCGTGTCTTCATGAGGAGGAACGACATGCCCGAAATCACCCGTGATCAGGTGAAGGTTCCCGCCGATGTGAGCGCTGACGCTCGCGAGACGTACATCGACAATTACATGGCCGCCACGCGCGGCACCGGCCGATTGATGCTGTTCGCCTGCGACCAGAAGGTCGAGCACCTCAATGGCGACTTCTACGGCGAGAACATCGATCCCGCCGATCTCGACCCCGAGCATCTGTTCAAGATTGCCAGCGAAGGCGTCGTCGGCGTGTGCGCCGGCCAGCGCGGCCTTGTCGCCCGCTATGCGGCCGATTACCCCGAGGTCAACTACCTGGTTAAGATGAACTCGAAAACCAACCTGGTGAAAACCGCGCAGGACGACCCCTACAGCCCGCAGCTGCACGACCTGGAGGCCGTGCTCGATATGCGCGCGAACGGCGTGAACGTCGTGGGCCTGGGCTACACCATCTATTTGGGCTCCGAATACGAAAGCACCATGCTCGCCGAAGCCGGCCAGCTGATTGCCGAGGCTCATGCCGCTGGCCTGCTGGTTGTGCTGTGGATTTACCCGCGAGGCAAGGCCGTTACCGACGAAAAGGCTCCGGCCCTCATCGCGGGCGCTGCCGGCGTTGCGCTGTGCCTGGGCGCCGACTTCGTGAAGGTGAACCCGCCGAAGCCCACCGACGATGCCACGTCTGCGGAAAGCCTGGCCATCGCTTCCGCCGCTGCTGGCCGCACGGGCTTGGTGTGCGCGGGCGGTTCCACCGTCGATGCCGAAACGTTCCTCACGCAGCTGCATGACCAAATTCACATCGGTCATGCATGCGGCAACGCTACGGGCCGCAATATTCACCAGCGTTCGCTCGATGAGGCCGTGCGCCTGACCAAGGCCATTTCCGCCATCACGCTGGCTGACTACGAGGTCGCCGACGCGCTGGCCGTATTCAACGGCGAGAAAGATTTTGCGCTGTAGGCGATTATTTCGCTTAGAATTTTGTGGGTCAAAGGGACAGTCCCTTTGACCCATTTTTTGTTTGAAGGGGAAGAAGATCTATGTCATTCGTCAGCCACAGTGTCGAAGAGACCCAGGCGCTCGCGCATAAAATCGCCCAGCGGGCGCAAGCGGGCGATGTGATTTTGCTTGTGGGCGATTTAGGCGCGGGCAAAACGCACTTCACGCAGGGCTTTGCGGCTGCCTTGGGCGTTTCCGATGTGCCCACGAGCCCTACATTCAACCTGGTGTGCGAATACACGGATGGTCGCTTGCCTCTATACCATTTCGATTTGTATCGACTTGAAGATGCCGACGAACTCGAAGACATCGATTATTACGGCATTACGGAAGGCGACGGCGTATCGCTGGTGGAGTGGGGCGACAAATTCGAAGAAGCCGCTCCCGACGATTGCCTTGTGCTCGATTTCAAAGTTGAAGAAGACGGTACGCGCACGATTCACGCGCATCCGCGAGGCGAGCGTGGTATCGAATTGAGCGAAGGAATCTTCTAGCCTATAAATTTGAAAAAGAGAGTTAGTTCCAAAAAGATACTTAATACCATAAAAGAAACGGGCATCATCGCGATGCCCGTTTCTTGCGTAAACTAGTCTTGCTTTACAACAAGCACATCGCAGCGCAGGTTGCGGATGAGATACGTGGAAACACTGCCCACGAATACATATTTAATGTTGCTCAGGCCGCGCTCGCCGCAGATAACCAAATCGGGGTCGAACGGCTGGATGAGCTGCTCGTTCAGCGTTTCGGTGATGCGGCCGGCCTTAACGACGACCTTCACCGAGGGGATGTCGGGGTTGTTGCGTGCCGCTTCAAGAATGTCACCGAGCGATTCCTCAAGCTTGCCCTTCATATCGTTTGCCAGGGCGGCGAAGTCGGTGCCGGCGGCCTCGTAGGGCACGGAATCGACCACATGACCCAAAAGCAGCTCGGCATGCTCGCTGGCGGCCAGCTCAATTGCGCGCTCGGCAACCATTTCCTGTGTTTTTGCGCCATCGAGTGCGGCGAAAATGCGCTTATATTGCTTGGACATGACAACTCCAATCCCTTGTGCGTGGCGCCTGAACCCTGGCGCCTTCGATGCTTCGATTGTAGCACTCGGGTTATTCTTCGCATCGTGCATCGCGGTCAACGGGGCCGTGCGTTGCCATATTGAACGAAGCTAAATCGTTGCAAAATGGTCTAAAGTTTCCTGAAGAAACCTGCATCCAATTACAACGGCAGTTCCTGAAAATAAAGTTTCACAAAAAGACGAAAAACGCAGGTGAACGTTATAAGGAGACGCAAAAAGAGTGGTAATATGCACGACGTGCGACGCGAAGGCGCCATGGTTTGTGGTGTCCTCGTGAAACATTATGCAAGCAATGCGGAAAAGCGGTTTACCTCTGGTAAAGTAATCGGCTGCTGCGTTTGCAACGCGCACGCGTATTCGGAAAGATTTGGGAAAAGGAAAACTCTTGGCTAAAGAAGACGTCATCGAACTTGAAGGCACCGTTCTGGAGGCCCTCCCGAACGCTATGTTCAAAGTCGAGCTCGAGAACGGCCATGAGATTCTCGCTCACATCTCTGGCAAGATGCGCATGCACTACATCAAGATTTTGCCGGGCGACAAGGTCACCGTCGAGCTTTCGATTTACGACCTAACCCGCGGCCGAATCACCTATCGCTTCAAATAAGCGGTATCGGCGCCCGCTCAGCCATCGGCAGGGCAGGGTGCTTTACTGCGCTCTCGGGCGCATCGGTCTTCGGACCGCAGATGAGGAAAACATCGCCTGCGGCTGGGCGTGTTTCATAGAGTTAAGAGTAAATGGTTCCCCAGAGGTGAATCCGTCCGCCGAAGGGAAGCCGCACATTCAAAGGAGACAAGCATGAAGGTCCGTCCTTCGGTCAAGAAGATGTGCGACAAGTGCAAGATCATTAGGCGCCATGGCAAGGTCCTCGTCATCTGCGAGAACCCCCGTCACAAGCAGCGCCAGGGCTAGTAAGAGAGAGGAAGATATACCATGGCTCGTCTTTTCGGCGTCGACCTCCCTCGCGAGAAGCGCATCGAGATCGGTTTGACCTACATTTACGGCATCGGCAACACGACCGCCAAAAAGATCATTGCAGAGACCGGCGTTGATCCTGACATTCGCGTCAAGGACATCTCCGAAGACGATCTGCAGAAGATCCGCGAATACATCGACCAGAACCTCACCGTCGAAGGTGACCTGCACCGCGAGGTTTCGCAGAACATCAAGCGCCTGATGGAGATTGGCTGCTACCGTGGCCTCCGTCACCGCAAGGGTCTGCCTGTTCGTGGCCAGCGCACCCACACCAATGCTCGCACCCGCAAGGGCCCGCGTAAGCAAATCGGCGGCAAGAAGAAGTAGGGGTTTGACACATGGCTAAAAAGAACGTTCGCACCCGCATCAAGCGCTCCGAGCGCAAGAACATTGCGGTGGGACAGGCTCATATCAAGAGCACTTTCAACAACACCATCGTTTCCATCACCGATCCTCAGGGCAACGTGATTTCCTGGAACTCCGCCGGCACCGTGGGCTTCAAGGGCTCTCGTAAGTCCACCCCGTTCGCCGCGCAGATGGCTGCCGAGCAGGCTGCCAAAACCGCTATGGAGCATGGCCTGAAGAAGGTTGCTGTCTTCGTGAAGGGCCCCGGCTCGGGTCGCGAGACCGCTATCCGCTCCCTGCAGGCTGCTGGCCTCGAGGTTTCCAGCATCCAGGACTGCACGCCTATCCCGCACAACGGCTGCCGCCCCTGCAAGCGTCGCCGCTGCTAATTTAGAGAGGATCGAATCACTATGGCAATCAACAGAACTCCGGTTCTTAAGCGCTGCCGCCAGCTCGGTATTGATCCGGTCGTGCTCGGCTACAGCAGCAAGAAGGAATCCATCCGCCAGCCCAAGCGCCGTCGCAAGGAATCTGAGTACGGCATGCAGCTGCGCGAGAAGCAGAAGGCCAAGTTCATCTATGGCGTTCTCGAGAAGCAGTTCCGCGGCTACTTCAACAAGGCTAAGCGTCAGCCCGGCATCACCGGCGAGAACCTGATGCGCATCCTTGAGTCGCGCCTCGACAATGTCGTGTTCCGTCTGGGCTTCGCTCGCACCCGCAAAGAGGCTCGTCAGACCGTGTCCCATGGTCACATCACCGTCAACGGCAAGCGCGTCGACATTCCGTCTTACCGCGTGCGCCCCGGCGACGTCGTTGCTGTGGCCGACAAGGCCAAGGAGATGCTCGTCATCAAGAGCGCTCTCGTTTCCAACGAGCGCATGCAGGTTCCTGCATGGCTCGAGGTCGACATCGAGAAGCTCCAGGGCAACGTGCTCTCTCTCCCCAACCGCGATCAGATTGATTTGGACATCAACGAGCAGCTTATCGTCGAGCTCTACTCTAAGTAATAAACCGCGGCTTAAGGAGGCTTACAAACTATGGCAGAGTTCATGAGGCCAACCGTTACTACCGAAGAAGTGAACGACACCGTCGCCCGCTTCATCGTCGAGCCGCTTGAGCGTGGTTTCGGATACACGCTGGGCAACTGCATGCGTCGCGTTCTGCTGTCGTCTCTGGACGGGGCCAAAGCCACGGCCATCCAGATTGAAGGCGTGCAGCACGAGTTCACGACTGCTGAAGGCGTCATCGAAGACGTCACCGATATCGTCCTCAACGTGAAGGGCCTTGTGTTCTCGGCTCTTTCCGAGGACTACACGGAAGCCACCGCGACCGTTTCGGTCGAGGGCCCGTGCACGGTGACCGGCGCCGACGTGAAGGTGCCTGCCGAGTTCACGCTCGTCAACCCCGAGCACGTCATTTGCACCGTTGCCGATGGCGGCACGCTGAACATGAGCATCCGCATCGGCGTGGGCCGTGGGTATGTTTCGGCCGAGCGCAACAAGCGCACGGAAGATCCCATCGGCATCATCCACGTCGACAGCCTGTTCTCTCCCGTGCGTCGTTGCACCCTCGCGGTCAGCGACACTCGCGTGGGTCAGCGCACCGACTTCGACAAGCTGGTTCTCGAGGTCGAGACCGACGGCTCCATCGCTCCTAACGAAGCGGTGTGCCGTGCGTCGAACATCATCAACCAGTACATGGGTGCCTTCCTTTCGCTGGCCGACATTGCCGACGAGGAAGAGGGCGAGATTCCGTCCATCTTCGCGCCGGAAGGCCAGGAGGCCAACGCCGAGCTCGACAAGCAGATCGAGGATTTGGACCTCTCCGTCCGTTCCTACAACTGCTTGAAGCGCGCGGGCATCCACTCGGTGCGTCAGCTGGTCGAGTTCTCCGAGAACGACCTGCTGAACATCCGCAACTTTGGCGCGAAGTCCATCGAAGAGGTCAAAGACAAGCTGATCTCCATGGACCTCAACTTGAAGCAATAACTAGGAGACTACACGATGAGGCATTACAAGAAGGGCCGCAAGCTGGGCACCGATGCCAGCCATACTAAGGCCATGAAGAAGTCCCTGGTGCAGGCGCTGTTCACCAATGATCGCATCAAGACCATTGAAGCCCGCGCTAAGGAGATTCGTCCCGACGTCGACCGCATCATCACCTGGGCCAAGCGTGGCGATCTGCATTCTCGCCGTCTCGCTATCGCCGCTCTGGGCGACAAAGAGCTCGTTCGCGAGATCTTCGAGAAGGTTGAACAGGGCATGTGGGCCGACCGTCAGGGCGGTTACACCCGTATCATGAAGCTTGGACCCCGCAAGGGTGACAACGCCAGCATGGTTATCATGGAGCTCGTGACCGAGCCCGTGCAGAAGAAGGCCGAGAAGCCGGCTGCCGTGAAGGCTGCTCCGGTCAAGGCTGAAGAGCCCCAGGCCGAGGCTGAGGAAGCCGTCGAGGCTCCTGAAGCCGTTGAGGCTGAGGCTGCTACCGAGCAGAAGGCTGAGTAAATCTCAACTTCGTAACGGAAGCTTTGCATTTGAAACGCCGTCCTTCGGGGCGGCGTTTTTGCGTTACCATACCAACAGACAGGGGAGTAAAGGCGAGCTGCGACCTTCAAGCTGTTCGCTTTCGAGAATGCAAGGAGGCATCTCATGTCTGAATTCGGCAAAATTCTCAACAGCGCAATCGATGCGGCGCAAGATTTCGCGGGCGACGTGAAAGCCGCCACCGACAAAATGATCGATGCTGCTCAGGAGCAGGCTCCAGCGGTTATCGAAAGCGCGCGCGAAAAGCGCGAGAGCCTTGTTGAGCAAGCTCGCGAGAACTTCCCCGGTTTGGTCGACGATGCCAAGGCGGCCACTGAAAAGGCCATGGACGATGCGAAAGCCGTAAGCGACAAGCTTATGGATACGGCGAAAGAAGTTGGCGATAAGGCCGCCGAGGTCGCGAAAGAAGCTTCGCAGCGTCTGTCGAACAAGGAATAGCGCACCCGAGTGCTCGCATCGCTTTAAGCGGATGCGCATTTTCGCAATAGAATATTGCAAGGCGAGAGGAGGGCATGTCCCTCCTCTTTTATACTGGCGCCATGCAAAGTGAGTCCACACATTCCCATCCTCTGCGATTGAGCGCCCGCGTTGCGCTGCTGATGCTCTTGGCGTATTCGGTTGCGCTGTTTTTCGTGGATACATGGCTTGGCATGCTTGTCTTTACTGTTGCGGCAGCGGTGGCGGTTGCTCTGTCAGGTGCATCTCTGCGCCGCATAGGCGCATGCCTCGCGCCCTTGATGTTCATTCTCGCATGCACGGTACTTTTTCAAATTCCACGAGGAATCGAAGCGGGCCTGTTCTATGCGGTTCGAATTGTGCTCCTCGCGCTTGGATCGTTTGTTGTCGCCTTTTCTTACGACGATGCTCAGTTCGTCCATGCGTTCCAATCACTGCTCGCGCCTTTTCGCGTGCTTCGCATTCCCGTGGATGACATTGCCACGATGTTTTCAATCGCCTTGCGTTTTATCCCCGAGGGCGTCGATGAGTTTCACCGTGTGGAAGCCGCCCAGCGCAGCAGGGCTGCTCGTTTCGACGACGGCGCGCTTGTGGCCCGCATTGCACGGTGGGGCGGGGTGCTCATTCCATTGCTGGTTGGCATGTTTCGTCGCGCTGGCGTGCTGGCATGCGCCATGGAGGCGCGCTGCTACGGCGCGCGGCCGTCTCGCACGAGCCTCCATGGCGATGAAAAGCTCGCGATGCGCGATTGGTCGTGCTTGTTGGCGTGCGTCGTCGCGGTCCTCGTGCTGTCGTATTTCCTGTAGCAGCCTGTTTCACGCGCCGCATTTGCCGATTCCCGCCGCTTTTGCCCCTTTGCCGCCAAACGTGTGCCGTTTGCCGCTGTTGCCGTAAGGCTGTGATATACAATTCCGCTGTTAGCGCGGAGGCGTAAAGCCCCTGAGTCATTCTTCATAGGAGGCAATCTTCATGAGCATCATCTTCGACGTCTATGGCCGAGAGGTTCTGGATTCCCGCGGCAACCCCACGGTTGAGGTCGAGGTTACTCTCGACGACGGTTCGTTCGCGCGCGCGATTGTTCCGTCTGGTGCTTCTACCGGCGCATTCGAGGCTGTTGAGCTGCGCGATGGCGATAAGAGCCGCTACCTGGGCAAAGGTGTGCAGAAGGCCGTTGCCCATGTGAACGAGGAAATCGCAGAGGCCATCATCGGGATGGACGCACGCGACCAGCGTGCGATCGACGCCGAGATGATTGATCTCGACGGCACTCCGAACAAGGGCAATCTGGGTGCGAATGCCGTGTTGGGCGCGTCGCTCGCATGCGCGCGTGCCGCGGCTCAATCGAGCGAGCTGCCGCTGTATCGCTACGTTGGCGGCGCGAACGCGCATGTGCTGCCTACTCCCATGATGAACATCCTGAATGGCGGCGTTCATGCCGATAACAATGTCGACTTCCAGGAATTCATGATCATGCCAGTAGGCGCCGAAACGTTCGCCGAGGGCCTGCGCTGGTGCGCGGAAATCTATCACACGCTGAAGAAGGTTCTGCACGATGCCGGCCTTGGCGGCGGCGTTGGCGATGAAGGCGGCTTCGCGCCCAACCTGAAGACCAACGAGGAGCCTCTGAAATACATCGTCGAGGCTTGCGAGAAAGCCGGCTACAAGCCTGGCACCGATATCATGTTCGCCATGGACCCGGCTTCCACTGAATACTACGATGCCGAGCGCGGCATGTATTGCCTGAAGGGCGAGGGCGTCGAATACACCAGCGAGCAAATGGTCGATTATTGGGAGAAGCTCGTCGACAAGTACCCCATCATTTCCATCGAAGACGGCATGGCCGAGGAGGATTGGGATGGTTGGAAGCTGCTGACCGATCGAATCGGCGACCGCGTGCAGCTGGTAGGCGACGACCTGTTCGTCACCAACACCGAGCGCCTGAAGAAGGGCATCGAGCTGGGCGTAGCCAACGCAATTCTGGTGAAGGTGAACCAGATCGGCAGCCTGACCGAGGCCCTCGAGGCGATTGAAATGGCCAAGCAGGCGGGCTATGCGTGCGTCATGAGCCATCGTTCGGGCGAAAGCGAAGATACCACCATCGCCGACCTCGCCGTTGCGATGAACACCGGCCAGATTAAGACGGGCGCCCCGTGCCGCAGCGACCGCATTGCCAAGTACAACCAGCTCATTCGCATCGAGGAAGAATTGGGCATGTCGGGCAAATACGCCGGCAAAGACGCCTTCTACAACATTAAGCGCTAGCTGGCCCGCCGAGGCTCGCATTCCGCCGGCGCCGGTCCGGCAGCGACCACGGCTCGCTACCGTTCGCTTCGCTCGCTATGCGCTCGCCTGGCTTCGTTTAACTTTGAAATAAAAGCAAATTTGAACTCAGACGGTCGCTGCCGGACCGGCGCCGGCGAAATGCGAGCCACTACATGACGTGTTAAGGCCCCTGGCATTGTGCCGGGGCCTTTCTGTTACCGTGGACGAAACTGAAACCTGTTGTGGGCAAAACCCTTCGTGGAGTGGGGTATAGTAGCTTAGTTGTGTCGAAGTGCCAAACAGGGGTGTTGGGCGCATCGGCAAGTCGCCAATAGAAAGTGGGAAGACTATGGCCCAAAATCAAGGAGGATCGTCGCCCGTGGTGAACGATCCCAACGGGTTGTCGCTGCCGCACCTCATCGCGGCCGTGATTACCGCTGTTATCGGCGGTGGCGTATTCACCATGGCCGGAGACATGGCTGCAGCGGGGGCGAATACCGGCGCCGTGCTCATCGGCTGGGTGGTGTGCGGCATCGGCGTGTTCTGCCTGATGATGTGCTTCTATGCGCTGAACAAGTACAAGCCCGAACTCGTGGGCGGCATCTATTCGTATGCGCGCGCAGGCTTCGGCAAATACATGGGCTTCCTTTCAGCCTATGGCTACTGGATTTCGGCATTGCTCGCGAACGTTTCGTACACCACGCTGCTGTTCGCTTCCATCGCGTACTTCGTTCCGGTGTTCGGCGAAGGCAATAACCTTGCGTCGGTCATTGGCGCGTCGGTTGTGGTGTGGGTGTGTTGGTTCCTGGTGAGCCGCGGCGTGAAGGAAGCGGCGAGCGTCAACATCCTTACGACCATCGCGAAATTGGTGCCGCTGTTCGTCGCCATCGTGGCCATTCTGTTCAGCATGCATTTCGACCCTGCCATTTTTATGGACAACTTCTGGGGCGAGCCCGATGGCCCGGCCCTGTGGGACCAGGTTGTGGCAACCGTTGGCGTGAGCATCTGGATTTTCTTGGGCATCGAAGGTGCCGTGGCCATTTCGGGCCGCGCGAAATACAGCAAAGACGTTGGCCGCGCAACCGTCACGGCGTTCATCGGCATCCTGTGCATCTACCTGCTGGTGTCCATTTTGTCGATGGGCGTTATGCCTCGCGCCGAGCTTGCCGAGCTGTCTAACCCGTCTATGGCTGGCGTGCTTGAGGCGGTCGTGGGCCCGTGGGGTGCCGCGCTTATCAACCTGGGCGTTGCGCTTTCGCTGCTGGGTGCCATGCTGGGCTACACGATCATCTCGTCGGAGTGCCCGCACGAGGCCGCCAAGCAGGGCGTGTTCCCCAAGGTGTTCGCGAAAGAGAACAAGAAGGGCGCGCCTATCGTCACCCTTACCGTGACCTGCCTCATCGTTCAGGCGTTCCTCATCATCATTCTGTTCTCGGAACAGACGTACCAGTTCTTCTATGGCGTGTCGGTTTCGATGATTCTCATCCCGTATTTCTTCAGCACGCTGTTCCTGCTGGTGTGCGCGTTCAAGAAAGACGGGTTCGAGGGCGTGTCGCGCGGCAGATTGGCGTTTTATCGCGGCATCGGCATAGTGGGCTTTCTGTACAGCATTTTTCTCATTTATGCGGGCGGTCTTACGGGTTTGATGATTACCACGATTCTGTTCGCGCCGGGCATCTTGCTGTACGTGTACGGCCAGAAAGAGCGCGGCGAGGCCATTATGCCGAAGACGCTCGACAAGGTGGTTACGGTCGCGATTCTCGTGTTCTTCGTGATTAGCATTGTGAGTATCGCCACGGGCGCCATTGCAGTTATCTAGAAAAATGCAGTAGGAGTGGGACAGGGGATAGCCCCCCGTCCCGCTCTTTGAGAAACGAAGCGGATAAATGGGACGGGGCGGTCCCTTGTCCCGTTTATCCGAGAAGGGGCCGGGGAATTTTCCTCGGCCCCTTCTTTTATCTGGGGTTCTTTTCAGTTCGTGAAAAAGGCCGACTCGTTGCCGTTGCAATGGGCGCGCGCCTTGCTTCCGTGATATGATTGCCTGACTGAAAAGCTCAAAGCATTACCCACACTCTAAACACACCACGATGCAAGGAGCACGTCTTTTTATGTCCCGTGACGGCAGCAATATCATCTCGTTCGACGGTTCTCGCCGCGCTTCTTCGCGCGCGTCCCAGGGGTCCGTGGAATCGCGCGCCGCTCGAGTTGACGCTTCTTCACGCAATCGCGACCGCCGCGCATATGGCGCGTCGTCGCGCGTTTCGTCCCATGCTGTTGGCGAGACGTTTTCTGCGGGTCGTGGGCTGAATTATTCCCAAAAAATAGACGATTTCTCTGCCGACCCGTTCGCGAGAAGCGAACGAGCCCGGTTTTCTAAGGTGACGCGTTCGGGGCGCATCGAGCCCATTGGCCGCGAAGATGGCCGCGAAGCCGCGTTCGCCGCGAACTCCCGCGTGAGTTCGCGCCCCTCGCGCGCATCGCGCACGTCCCAGCGTGGGCCGTCGCAGCCGTCTTCCGGCTTCGATTTGGGCGCTTTTTCGGCATTCGACGATCTTGACGAGCAGCTTTTCGGGACTGCCTCTTCGCGTCGCGTCGCCTCTCGCGCAACGTCGCGCGCGACGGTCGGCGCCACTCCTCGCGCGGCGGTTGAAATGTTCGACCCCAGCGATGTGGAAGACGACGATCATGACGCGTCGCCCAATTCGCGCCGCTCGAAAAGGCAGCGTCGCGAGAAGTCGAAGGCGAAAGCCAAGGCCGAGAAGATGTTCAATCGTCAGTTCGGCGGCGATGCTGCGTCTTCGGTAGAGGCGGGCAGCCGTGCGGCGGTTTACAAGGGCGAGATGGGCCGCAGCCACAGGCGCGCGTTTTCAGATTTGGGCGGCTTCGACGAACAGCGCGAGGGTTCTGCGCGCGGCGGAGCCCGAAAAGCTCAACAGGCGAAAACCCACAGCGGCGCGCCCCCTTTCGTGTGCGTGATTGGCGTACTGGTTTGCATTGCCGTGGCAGTGCTGTTCCTGTATCCCACGGCGCAGCAATACTACACGGAGCTCCGCACGCAAGATAAGCTGCAGGCGGAATACGACCAGCTCTCGCAGCGCAATGCAGCCATTCAAAGCGACATCGATAGGCTTTCGACCGATGAAGGCGTTCAAGATGCGGCGCGCGAACAGCTTGGCTGGGTTGCCGCGGGCGAAACGGCCGGCGTGGTGACGGGCCTCGACGACGATGATGAATCGGGTACGTCGGATGCGGTCTATGCTCAGGTCGATTCCGATGGCGTAAAAGCTCCCGACACGTGGTATTCGTCGGTTCTCGATCCATTGTTCGGGTATAACAATAATTAGGCTGATTAGAACGGGACGGGGAAGGCCTCGTCCCGTTCTATATGGGCCAAGGGTTTCGCTCCTTTGGCTCAATCGACGTGAATGAAAAAAGGAGCTTCTCATGCGAGTTGCGGCGATTGATATTGGCACGGTGACAAGCCGGCTGCTCGTGGCCGACGTCGACGCTTCGGGCGTGCGACAGGTTGCGCGCCAAAGCGCCATTACCAATTTGGGCGAAGGGGTTGATGCGACGGGCGAATTGAAGCCCGAAGCGATTGATCGCACGGTTGCTCAGGTGGCCGAATATCGCCGCATCATTGATGAGTGCGCGGCCTCCATTCCCGTCGATCGCGTTGTCGCCTTGGCCACAAGCGCCAGCCGCGATGCGCGAAATTCAGACGATTTCGTATCGCGTTTGGGTGATGTGGGCGTTGAATTGTCGGTCATCCCAGGGCAGCGCGAGGCGTCGCTGTCGTTTCTGGGAGCATCCAACGATTTCCGAAACCAGGATTTGCTGTTCGCCGATATTGGTGGCGGCTCGACGGAATTGGTGTTTGGCCGCGCCGAGGGGACGGACGGCGACTTGGTACCCAATCTCTCGCTGCGCGATTCCTATTCATTCAATATCGGGTGCCGTCGCATGACCGAGCGCTTTCTGGCGGGCGACCCGCCGTCGAAAAACGAGCTTGGGACGGCGTCTGCCTGGGCGCACGAGACGCTGGCGCCCTTTTTCCAAAAGGGCAATACGTGCGAACGGCTTGTTGCCGTGGCGGGAACGCCCACGAGCGTGGTGGCGGTGCGCGACGCTTTGGTGCCTTACGACTCGTCGAAGGTGCACGGCGCGCATGTGACGCGCGTCGAGTTCGATGAAGTGGCTCGACGCATGTGGGAGCTTCCCTTGGCCGAGCGCATGAAGGTGCCTGGAATTCAGCCGAAGCGTGCGGGCATTTTCCCGGCGGGGCTTGTGATTTTAGGCGCGGTAATGGATCTTGCACACTTGGACGGCTTCACGGTAAGCGAGAGCGACATTCTTATCGGCATCGTGCTTGACGCCGCGCGCGAAGCGGGCCAACGCTAGAGATTTCTGCGCGTTTCGGCAGATGTCAATTTCGCGCAACGCCCCGAAGCTGTATAAGCGTGTCTTTCGTGGGCTTTTTACGAGCGCGTAACGCATTTGCTATTATGGAAAACCGTGCAAATAGCACGAAAGCGCAACGTGGGAGCGTGGCGGAATTGGCATACGCAGCGGACTTAAAATCCGCCGCCGCAAGGCTTGTGGGTTCGAGTCCCACCGCTCCTACCAAGCAAGAGCAGCAGGACTGAAGGGTTTTCTGCTTCGTGGGGTTTCGGGTTCGAAGGGACTCGAACCGATGAGGTGGAATTCCGTCAAGAAAACTGCCCAGTGGGCAGTTTTTAGGAATTCGCCCGAAGGCTTTAGCCTGAGGGGTCCGGCTCGCGAAGCGAGGCGGGAGTCCCACCGCTCCTACCAAGCAAGAGCAGCAGGACTGAAGGGTTTCAACCCTATTGCCCCTGCAAGGTTGCCTTCGCGCAATTGCTACTTCGTTAGTTTTCACCACGCCGCATTGCGGTGGCGTCACGATCGGAAAGACCGGCATGAACTCAGCTGAAGTGAGAAACGAAAGCATGAACGAGCTCCTCGAGGGAATGAAGAACCCTCCCTCGACGTTCGAGGAATACCTCGTCACGTATGCCGAAACGGTTGGTCGTTTGGTGAATTCGTACATTCCCGAGGGTTCGCACCCCGATATGGATACGTATCTGTACGACCCTCTGATGAAATACAGCGAGAACGGCGGCAAGCGCCACCGTCCGCTTATCTGCTTTGCGGCATGCGCTGCCGTCGGCGGCGACATCCGTTTGGCCGCTTCGGCCGCTTCGGCCATCGAGCATTTTCATTCTGCGGCTCTTATCCACGACGATATCGCCGACGAGGCAACGCTGCGCCGTGGCGAGCCCTGCATGCACCTCACCGAGGGCCTGGGCATCGCCATTAACACGGGCGACCTCGCGCTTTCCATGGTGAACGGCGCCGTGATGAAAGACCCGCTGCTCACCGATGCGCAGAAGGTGCG
Source organism: uncultured Slackia sp. (assembly GCA_937895975.1). Classification (GTDB taxonomy): domain Bacteria; phylum Actinomycetota; class Coriobacteriia; order Coriobacteriales; family Eggerthellaceae; genus Slackia. Next base: position 1,379 of record CALBLG010000025.1, on the reverse strand, counting down.
CGTGGTAACCGAGCTCATCGACATGACGCGTCGCACCATTGAGGGCCAGGCGCTCGATTTGGGCTGGGCGCGCGATGAGCGCTACGACATTACGCCGGAAGATTATCTGTGCATGGCCACCCACAAAACCGCGCACTATTCGGGTGCGGTTCCGTTGGCTGTGGGCGCCATCGTGGGTGGTGGCACCGAGGCACAAATCACCGCGCTGCGCGAATACGGTCTGGCTACGGGCTTGGCGTTCCAAATTCAGGATGATCTGCTGAATATTGAAGGCGATGCCGAAGTCGTGGGCAAAGACTTCTGCAGCGACATCACCGAGGGCAAGCGCACGCTGATGGTGGTGCATGCGTTGAAGCATTCGAGCAATCGCGAGCGCCTGATCGAGATTTTGTCTTCCAAAACCACCGATTTGGCTCAGCTCACCGAGGCCGTGTCCATTATGCGCGAGGCCGGCTCGCTCGATTATGCCCGCGACTACGCCAGCAAGCTCACCAGCGAAGCCAAGGCCAAGCTTGTGGTGGAAATTGAAGACAGCCCTGCGCGCACCGTGCTTATTTCCATGGCCGATTACTTCATCAACCGTCTGAAATAGCGCAATCGAGGTCGAATCATGATTCCTCAGGCAATTCATAGAGAAGGCGAAGCCGACGAGGGCTTCGAGTTGGGCGAACGCCTGCTGTATTTGCGCACACCGTATTTTTCGGGTAAAGATGTCGAGCAGCTGCAAACCGCGCTGGGCGCGCTCGGCTTCGCGTGCGGCGGCGTAAGCGGCACGTTCGGCGCTTATACCGAAGGCGCATTGCGCAAGTTCCAGCTGAATATGGGATTGGTTCCCGATGGCATTGCGGGTGTGAAGACGTACGCGACGCTTCGCCATCTTCATAATGCGTGGCAGGATAAGCCCCAGATCGAAGACCGCGCCTATATGGGGTTTGCGCGCGCGGCCGACGTGCTCGAAAACCATGCCGTGTGTCTGTTCGGTACGGAAGAGTTTACGCGCAGCGTGGCGTCGAACATGTCGAATTTAGCCATGGCAACCAATCCGCGTTCAAAAATGGTGAGCGCGGAAACGCTGCTCGTGCCGCCCGACGCCGACATGCTGCTGGCCCATATTGTACGCACGGGGCAGCCGCACGAGAAAAACGTGCCGCGCGTCGTGTGCGACGATTCGCAATCGCTCGCTCGTCGCATCGCGAACGCCGTCGATGCCGCGAACGAAGCCGCTGAAGCGGGCCGTCCGCGCCGCATTGTGCTCGAAATCGCTGGCCCCGGAGCTGACGAAAGCCTTGCGGCCGTCGAGCGTGCCGCGCACCACGACGCCATTATGCTGCTCGACGCATTCTGCACGGCTTTTTAGTTAGCGGCGTTCTGCCGAACGC
>CALBLG010000024.1 GCA_937895975.1 uncultured Slackia sp. | reverse complement strand
GTTGTGGTTCATCCACGTGCCGCGGTTGTGCTGATTCACGCCCATGGTCCACAGGCTCATCACGCGCAGGTCGGGGTCGGCGAACACCTCGCACAGGTCGGTGAGGTCTTCGACCGACACGCCCGACAGCTCGCTGGTGTATTCCAGCGTGTAGTCGGCCAGGCGCGCGGCGTATTCCTCGAACGTGCACGCCGTGGTGGCGTCGACCTTGCTGCCGATGTCGCTTTTGTCGTAGCCGTCCTCGTAGGCGTTGCCGATGTTTTCGGTGCCCATCTTGAACTGCAGGTGGTCGCGCACGAAGTCGGCATCGTAGGCGTTGTGCTGGATGAGGTAATTCGCCACGCAGTTTGCGATGGCCAAGTCAGTGCCGGGGCGGAAGACGAGCACTTTGTCGGCGCTGGCCGAGGTGCGCGTTTTCACCGTGGTGATGTCGATGTGGCGCACATTTTCGCCTTGCAACTTGTGCGCGGTGAGGCGCGAGTACAGCATGGGGTGCGCCTCGGCCATGTTGGCGCCCCAGGTGATGAACACGTCGGCGTTGTCGAGGTCTTCGTAGCAGCCGGCGGGCTCGTCGGTTTGGAACACGTTCATGAAGCCCACCACAGCGCTTGCCATGCACATGCGCGCGTTGGGGTCGATGTTGTTGGAAAGCAGGCCCGCCTTCCAGAACTTCGCTGTGAGGTAGCCTTCGGTGATGGGCTGCTGGCCGCTGCCCCAAAACGCCAGGCGGCTCTTGTCCTTCTTCCAGGTTTCGCGCAGCTTGTTGGCGACAAGCTCGAGCGCCTCATCCCAGCTGGCCTCGCGCAGGCCGCTTTCGGTGCCCTTCGTGCCCGCGTCGTCACGGATGAGCGGCGTGGTGAGGCGATCCTTCCCATAGAGGATTTTGCCCAGGTAATAGCCCTTCACGCAGTTCAGGCCACGGTTCGACTGGTTGTCGGGATCGCCCGTGACTGCGGTGATCTTGCCGTCTTTCGTTTCCACCAGCACGCCGCAGCCGCAGCCGCAGAAGCGGCACACCGCCGTGTGCGTTTGGGTTTCGCCGACGGCGGCCTGGCCTGCATCGGGCTTGCTTGCGCACGCGGCCAAGCTCCCGCCTGCCGCGGCCATCGCGGCGGCCACCGCCGTAGCCTTCACGAAATCGCGTCGCGTTACGTCCATGTTCCTCCCCTTTGCTTTCGATTTCTTTGTTCGCGGCCTCGACGGCCGACCCGCCTGGCGCGGTTCGGGACACCGGCTCCGCTTCGGTCAAGTCCTGGCTCGCACGGACAGCCCATTGGGCTGTCCGGCTCGTGCGGAATCTATCGGATCCGGCATCCCGAACCGCGCCAGGCAGACCCATAGCTTCGCGCAACAAACTTGCGTCCTTGGGCGCTTAGCGAAGCTTTCCCGAAAACCGTTCGCAACTTCCTACCCCGTCCAGGCGTTTGACACCTGTTTTGCCTGCTCATCGGTAATGCGACGTCGCGCTTCGTCGTAATCGCGCACGATTTCGATGGCAACTTCGGGGTCACCCACCACGCAGCGCTGCACGCAAAGGCCGCACCCCGTGCATTTTTCTGGGTCGACCACAGGCTCGAACACCGTATGGATCGCATCGCCCTCGCGCACCGACGCGTCGATGGAAATCGCCGAATCAATGAACGGACACGCGCGGTAGCACACCTCGCAGCGCATGCCGCGCACCGCGATGCACAGCTCGCGCTTTATTACCGCGCACCCCATGCGCGCCTCTTCGCGGGCAGCCAGCGGGTGCAGGGCCTCGGTCGGGCACGCGGCGATGCATGGGAAATCGGCACAGAGGCGGCATGCCTGGGCGCGAGCGTCAATCACCGGCGTGCCGACTTCGGCGCCGCCAGGGCCTTCCGCCACGCGAATCGCCTGGTAAGGGCATACTTCGACGCAGCGCCCGCACTTGACGCATCGCGCACGAAAATCGGCCTCGTCGGCCGCTCCCGGCGGACGCAGCAACTCGTTTCCGTCGCCCGCGAAGCACGCCATCACGCCAGCCGAGGCCAAACCAGCCGCGACAATTGCGCCAAGCGTCGTTGTTTCCATATGAACACCCCCTGCGGCCATCGGCCTTACGAGGCACATTCTAGTGAGCAATTCCGTCTGCGCTAAGGGACGATTCGCGGTATATTTACGGGGACAATTCCTGTTCAGCGGCGCCTTTCGCGCCTGCGATGGGGACAATTCGGCGCACGGCGAAGGAGCACGCGATGATTTCGGTCGACCCAGAATCGAAAGAGCCGCTTTACCTGCAGATTTACGAGGCAATCAAGTCGGACATCACCGAAGATGCGCTGAAGGCCGGCGATCGGCTCGTGCCCATTCGCAAGCTCGCCGAAAGCCTGGGCGTGTCGCGCAACACCGTGGAAAACGCCTATGCGCAGCTGCTTGCAGAAGGCTACGTGGTAAGCCGCAGCGGGTCGGGCTACGCGGTGTGCGACGTGGACTTTTCGCCCATCTCGGAAGCGAGCATCGAAAAAGACCGAGCCTCGGCGAGCAAAGAGCGGAAACGTGCGGCGACCCCCGGAGCTATCGGGCGCGTAAGCCCATCGCTTGTCGAAGAAGCCCTTGGCGACCAGGGTTTGCGGGGCTGCATCGGGCAATCTAACACAAAGCCCATGGCGCGCGCGGCGCATGAGGGCCGCAGCACGACGTATGCGCCTGCGATCGAATTCGACTTCACCTACGGCGACCGCCCACGCGGCAGCTTCCCGGAAGTCGCGTGGCGCAAGCTCACCGGAGACGCGTTGTTCTCAGTCGACAGCCGCGCGAACGCCTATGGCGATGCCCTGGGCGAAATGGATCTGCGAGGCGAAATTGCGCGCCGCATCCACGCGACTCGCGGCGTGAATTGCTCGCCCGAACAGGTTGTTCTGCAGGCAGGCACGCAGGCGGCCCTTGGCAACCTGCTTGATCTGTTCGACCCCATGCGCGACGGCGTCGCCATGGAAAACCCCGGATACGACGGCGCCACGGCGGTGTTTCGCAACCGAGGGTTCCGCATTACGCCGCTGCCGTTATCAGCCAAGCTCGGCGGCGAGGCGCAAGCCGCCTACATTCGAGCGTTGCGCACGAGCGGCGCGAAGCTCGCGTTCTGCACGCCGTCGAACCAATTCCCGCTCGGCATGACTATGCCGCTTTCGATGCGCGTAAGCCTCATCGAATGGGCGGCCGAGCACGACGGATACATCCTCGAAGACGATTATTGCCGCGAATTCCGCTACACCGAACGCCCCATCCCCAGCCTGCAATCGCTCGACACGCGCAACCGCGTGGTGTACATGGGCACGCTTTCCAAGGTGCTCTCGCCCGCGTTGCGCATGAGCTACGTGGTTCTGCCGCCGCAGCTGCTCGACCGCTGGCGCGAGAAATTCGCGCGGCATTATTGCCCCGTGCCGTGGCTTTCCCAAAAGGTGCTGTATCTGTTCATGAGCGAAGGTTATTGGGACCGCTATACGCGCGCAACCATGACGGCGTACCGCAAGCGGCGCGACGCGCTTATGGAATGCCTGCAGCGCGAAATGGGCGACAAGATTGAAATTTACGGCGGAACGGCGGGGTTGCACCTTTTGGTGACGACGCGCGACGGCCGCAGCGAAGGCGAACTGCTCACCGCGGCCGAAGCCGCCGGCGTGCGCGTGTACCCCACGAGCGGGTACTGGCTGCCGCGCCACGAAACCGACCCATGCGGGCGATGCGTGCTCGTGGGCTTCTCGAGCATCGAGCCCGAGCTGATTCCCGAAGGCGTGCGCCGCCTCGCAAGGGCGTGGTTTCCCGAAAAATAACTTGCATGGACGGAAACAGGCCGAAACTCCGACAAACCTTCGTGAACCACGGGAATGCACTGGCAATCGCACGCCGCAAGCCATGAAGCCGACTGGAGGGCGCTCCGCTCAGTGGCATACGAACCAAAAATGCCGCAAATGTTCAACCTGTCCGATGTTAGTCGACTAGACGGAATTTATCGCGCGTAAAACACCTGGTCGCAAAGCCATCACATCGGCAATATATCGTGCCTTGCAAAACAGGTTGAACATTTGCGGCATTTTTGAATTTTCAATCCTTTTCTCGCAGGTTCGAAACGACAAAACCCACCCGTATGCGGGCCCACCCATCGTCTGCGGTGAGCCGCTGCCTGCAGAATCGGCTCATCCATTACCGTTGAGATAAGCCGCCAATGGATCTCGGTGGCGAGCGTTCGGCGCATTGCCTACGATACGGGCGAACCCCGAGGGACCGCCGATCGAACGCCTCCGGATGGTCGTCTGCCCTCTAGCCAAAACAATCTCCTTCGCACAAAAACACTCGAAGCGCGTACCCTCCACCAAAAGTAAAGACCGAAGACCTGGCGCGGCCGAACAAAAGCCCGCACCATGCTTTCCTTGATGGCATTTGGCGTCGCATTTCAAAACGGGGCACGCACTTCGCGCTTCTTTTGCGGCGGCTATGCGACAAGCACTCGCAGGGTGCGAAAAGGCCGCGAATCGCTTCGCGGCCTTTCAAGGGAGGGCTTTTTTCGGTTTATCTTGGAAATTCGGTCGGATGTTAAATCGGGCATTTGTCGATTAGCCGCGCGCCAATCGGCCGCCCAGTCAAACTAGCAACCGAACGAAATCCCTAGGCAAGCAGTGCCAGCGCCTCGTCGACGGCTTTCTCGGACTTGTCGAGCGTGTTGTCGGACAGCTGCGAGTTGTGCGCGCCGTCACCGTTTTCGACCATCACGAAATCCCAGTAGAACTGCGCATTGCGGTGCAGCTTCTGGCACTGCGCCAGCTTGTCGCCGGTCAGCGTGCCAGCCGCGACCTGGTCGGTCATGGTATTGGCCAGCTGCTCGATCTTCTTCGAGATGGCCTGCACGCGCTCTTCCTGGTGCGACTGGATCTCGGCGACTTCGGTCTTCAGGTCGCTGTGACAATTCGAGCAATCGTTGGCCAGCAGGTCTTCATTTTCAAGCGGGCTCTTCCATTCGTGGCTCACGTAGACCGTGCCGTCTTCCGCAGTCGATTTGCCCATGTGGCAATCAGCGCAGGTATAGCCGAGGTTCGTCATGTACGAACCCGAGCCACCATAGTTCGTCTCAAACTCGGGGTGCTGAACCTTGATCATGGGCGTGTCAGTGCCCGGGTACTTCCAATCGGCGAAGCCCATGGCGTCGTAGTAGGCCAGAATGGCGTCGGGCGTCATTTGCTCGCGGCCGGAATACGGGTTCGTGGGCACCTTCGTCTCGCTGTTGAAATAGTACTCGTTGTGGCATTGGCCGCAGACCTGGGCGTCTTTCGGAATGCTATCGGCGTCGGGGCCCAGCGAGTCGAAGAAAAACTTGCTCGCCACGGTGTTGGACTTCGGATCGTTCTCGTGGCAGTTGTAGCAGCTGATGGGTTCATCGAACTCGTCGATCATGTCGTTGAACTTCTCGGCGTACACGCTATCGCCCTCGGAATTCACCAGCGCCGTGAACTGCGGCGTTTTGCAGGTGATGCAGTTCGCGAGCTGCTCTTTTTTCTGCGTGCGCAGCGTGTCTTTCACGGAGTCGAGCGTGTACAGGTGGCTTGAGGCCTGGTCGTAGTCGAGCGAGAACGCGTAGCCTTTGTACATGGTGTTGAGCGCCGGGTACGTTTCCAGATAGTTCTTCTTGCCGGAATCGGGCGAATTCGACTCGTTGGCCATATAGCTGGCGTATTCGTTCGGATAGATGTCTTTCCAAGCTTCGGCCGTCACCACGCCGTATTCGTCAGCCTCGGGCGTCGCGTGTTTCGCCGCGGCATTCGGCGAAGCCGAGACCTCGGTTTTCTCGGTTGCGGCTGGTGCACATGCAACCAAACCTACGACCAGCGCAAACGATGCGACGCCTGCACCCCACATGGTAACCTTGGTTTTGCCGTTCGCGCACTTGGCTTTGCCGTGCGGCGTCTCGATTTTCCTCATGGGATTCCCCCTTCCCTTCGATTGCTTCGGGAATGCGGGTCCTCCCAGCCATTCCCTCTGGGGAAAATATACGTTGGAAAGCGTACCCACCAAAGGGACGCTTCCCAACGTTTTCTTGGGGACAATTTTCGAATATGGGGACGTTTGGGCCGCAGCGCATCGGAAAGAATGAGGCGGCCGTCCAGGCGCCGCAAACGCCATGGCGGACAAGGGCGAAGATGCAAGAAAATGCGCGCTATGCGCGATTGCGCATCGACAATCGCCCGCTTTGCAAGAAAACTCGAGTTATGTTCGATGCGACGCTGCCGAAATAGGCCAGACGCTCAATCGGGGCCGAATTACGATGCGAAATATGGCGGGAACGGGAGCTTTAGCGGCATTTTTCCTTTCCAATCACGCACAACTCAATTTTTCTTGCACACGCAGAATGAGCAAGCGATAAGACGGAAGACGAACCTATTGGACGACCTGCCGCATACGAGCACTCATGTCGAGCGGCTTGGCGGAAAATGGCGCGGTGGTGGCAAGGCCGTCGACTCCGGTCGCCGCATAGGCGCCGGCGTTTTCGGGATTGATGCCGCCCGCCGCTATGAGCGTGAGCCGCGGGTCTGCCTCGCGCAGATCGGACACAAGCGCGGCGAGCTCGCTAACGGGAATTTTGTCGAGCTGGATGCCGTCGACCCCCTGTCCAGTCGCGCTTTGGCGGGCAAGCGCACGGGCCTGCTCGGCGCTCGCCTCAACGAACAGCTTCTTCTCGATGCAACGTGCTTTGATTTCCGGAAGGTGCTCGATGAATGCGTCGAAACCTCCCATGAACTCCAGGTGCTGCTCGAACACGAGCACGGTTTCGGAAAGCCCCAAGCGATGCGGGAACGCGCCGCCCGCCATAACCGCGCTTGTGAGCAGGTCTTTCACACCGGGCATACTTTTGCGCGTCGTGAGCACCTCGCATCGAGGATTTGTTGAGTGAGCCGCATCGACCATCGCGCGCGTTTTCGTGGCCACGGCCGACAGATGGTCGAACACGTTCAGGCACACCTTCCACGCCGCATGCAAATCAGCCGCCGAGCCACGCAGCGCGAAGAATGCTTCACCAGCTTCAAGGCGGTCGCCGTCGACGCGGCAGCGAGGGCGCACCGCTTCGCAACCGAGCTGTTCGGCGATGCGCGCAGCAATCGACACGCCAGCCAGCACGCACGCCTCGCGCGTAAAGAATTCCGCCTCGCCGCGCGCCGCGCCCATGCCGAGCACCTCGCACGTAAGATCGATATACGGAACGTCCTCGCCAATAAAATATTCGATTCGGGAATCGGGTATGCGCAGCATGGTTCGCCCCTTCGATGCAGCTTTTACAAGTTAATAAGCGCCGGCGTTTAGCGGCGTGGCGATCGCTCAGCACCGGCTTCTACATAACGGCTATTCTCGTTTAAGGATAACCAACGTCGAGCGCCGTTCAACCCATCATTGTCCTATGCTTTTCGCTCGACGGCAAAGCGGGCAAAGCGCCAAGGGCCGGCAAATTACTTGCTGGCATGCCAGCAAAAACCTCGACTACGAAAGGAGTTCACGCAAATAGTCGGCTCTGGCGATTACACGGCGTTTCCTGCCACGCGGCGCCTTTTAGTAGTTTTTGATGCGGGGCCGTTCATCCAATTCTGGTAGAACGCCTCGTATTCGCCCTGCCAGCGCCGCTTCGCGCACCTTGCCCATGAAGCCAATCAGAAATGCCGGAGCGAATCGACGGCAAAATGCCGGCGAGCATTTCGTGAGGCGAAACTCACAAATCCTCTGCGCTCACGACGTCGATCAACTCTTGTTGCGAATGCACGCCAAGCTTTTGGTAAATGTGCTTGATATGCGTGCGCACCGTATTCGGCGAAATGACCAGCTTCTCTTGGATGTAGCGCGTGTTTCGGCCGTGTGCCAAATACCCAAGAATCTCGCCCTCGCGGTCAGTCAGGCCGCAGCGCGCCGCCACACGCCCGCTTCGTTGGTCGAGCAAACCGCCGTCGGCTTCGGTCGACGGCGTTATCTCACGCGTAGGCTCAACGCCGCGCACGGTTTCGGTAAAGCTGAATCTTTTGAAGAAAACCCAGATGAACGCGGCAATGGTAAACGCGGCTCCCGCAGAAAGCAGACCCATGGCCGCGGAATCGGAAATCCCCAGCGCCACCGACGCCAAAACGGCTCCAACCGCGACGCCCAGCGATTCGGCGCACGACGCGATACCAAGCGTCGGTATAAGGGCAAACGGGTTGCGAGCCCCCACCGACGAAATCACCAGCCAATACAGCATGGAAAAGCACACCGAGCAAGCACCTATGGCCGCGCGCGCGAGCGGCAAAACGCCCGTCTGGACAAACGGCACCAATAAAAGCCCGCCCAGCAAGCCCAAATACACGAACGAGAACAGCGCGTCCTCGGACGCCTTGTTCTTGAACGCGCACGCAAACGCGACAACGACAACGCACGCATTCACCGCATACGACCACGAAGCGCTTTGGCCGTCGAGAGCGAGCATCGACCCGAAGCTGGAAATCGCGGCGACGAGGAAAACGCACGAAAACAAAGCGTGCATCGGTGCAAGAAACGACCGCGGCGACTGCGCCTGCAGATCGGCCGCGAGCGCGCCCGAAGACACCTTGTCAAGCATGGCCCCGCATTGCCGCCACATCAAGGCAACGACAACCGCGAAAATCGCGACATGGAGAGCCGCCCCGCCCACAACGCTCGAAACGGCCGGCAGGCAGCGCGCGAGCGAGGCGGCGACCAGCGCCGCCGCGATGCACGCAAGGCGATGCTTGTTCGTCTCGAGAAGAGACAAGCCCGCCACGACCATCATTTGCGGAAAGATGAACGAAGCGGAATACAAGACGCAGAACGCACACGCAAGCAGCGGGGATACGCCGACGGCGCCGACAAAAGCCGCGAGACAAGCCCCGAGCAGCATGGCGACCGAGCCCGCAAGCCAGACGCGCCTTGAAAGCAACCTCGGCGCGTAGTACGCAGCGGCCGCCGACAGCGCCCACACAAAAGCGCTCGCGAGCATCGCGGCATCACGCGCAGGCGGAAACGTCGGGGCGACATAGGCGAACGCCGCCTCATTCGTCATCCATCCCGAATACGCGCACAATGCCAAACATGCCGCGACCCGCACGGCGCCCAAATGCGCCCCTAAGGCCGCCCGCTTTTCAATCACGACCATTTCCCCTGTTCAACAATGCATAACCCAAGTTTGGTGATATCGCCCGATACACCCAACAACCCCAAGCCTGGGTGATGGGCGGCCCGAAAAACAACCGTAGCATAGCACACGCCATCACATAAGCCGCATCATGCGGGATGCATAAGGGAGGACACACGATGAACCATGAATCTCACGCCGTTTCGCGCCGCAGCTTCTTCGCCGGCGCGGCGGCAACGGGCGCGCTTGCAGCATTCGGACTTGCGGGCTGCGCACCCAAAGTCGGCGAACAACCGACCCCTGAGCAAATCAACGAATCGAGCAGCGCCCCGTCATGGCTTGGCGAGGCGCCCGAGATAAGCAACATCGTAGAAACCGTCGATTGCGAGGTGCTCGTTGTAGGCGCCGGCTGCTCGGGGCTGCCCGCCGCGGCGCAGGCCGCCCAGCTTGGACTCGACTTGGTTGTGTGCGAGAAATCGAACCACGTGGGCGACACGCACTTCGACATCGGCGCCATCAACTCGCGTTTCACGCCGGCCGACCACCAGGTAAACAAGGGCCGCCTGCTCAACGAGCTGAACCGCTACGCGTCGTTTAAGAACGACTCCGAGGTGAGCAAGGTCTGGATCGATGAATCGGCCGGCACCATCGACTGGCTGCTCGACATCTTCAAAGACCAAGAGCTCACGTTCACCGTCGACGAGGAAAACGGCAGCGATTTTCGCGCGGGCGGCACCGACTACTACATTCCCTGGCAGATGCATCGCCTCACCCCAACCGACCCCACCAAAATGCCGTGGATCGCGCACAACGAGCTGCTCAAAGATTACCTCGAGAAGAACGGCTACGAGATTTCGTTCAACCACGACCTGGTGAAGCTCGTGCGCGAGAGCGGCGAAGGCGGGCGCGTAACGGGCGCGATTTTCCAGACGCCGAACGGCTACAAGCAGGTCAACGCCAGCAAAGGCATCGTGCTCGCATGCGGCGGCTACGCCGGCAACCCCGACATGGTGAAGGGAATCAACCCCATCGTGCCGAAATGCGTCACCACGTGCGACTACAACCAAAACAACACCGGCGCCGGCATCAAAGCCGGCATGTGGGTAGGTGCCGCGAAGGATACCGACCCCGCCGCCATGATTTTCGACCGAGGCGGCGTCGAGCCCGGCGTTGACGCGGGCTACATCCAGGAAGGCAAAAACCTCGTGTTCCCCGGCCACGTCCAGCAGCTCGGCGTTGGCTCCATGCCGTTTCTGAAGGTCGACCGCAACGGCGAGCGCATCACGAACGAATCGGCGAATTACGACGCCATCTGCCATGCGGCGGCCCATCGCCCTGGCGGCGTATGGTGCGAGGTGTTCGATGTAAACGCGCCCGAGGACGTGCAGCGTTTCCGCACGCAAGGCTGCTCGAACAACGTATGGCGCAACACGCTCAACGGACACAGCGTCGACGAGGCGTATGCCGCAGAAATCGAGGCAGGCGTCATCATGAAGGCCGACACGCTTGACGAGCTGGCAGACAAGCTTGGCTTCGAAGGCGATGCCAAGGCTCAGTTTCTCGCGTCCATCGATCGCTACAACGAGCTCTACGACAAAGGCGAAGACGAAGACATGGGCAAAGAAGCCTACCGACTTTCGGCCATCCGCCAGGCGCCGTTTTATGGCGCGTGGTTCGGCGGCAGTCTGCTGAACACGCTCGACGGCCTGCGCATCAACAAATACATGCAGGTCATCGACACCGAAAGCAACGTAATTCCCGGCCTGTATGCCGCGGGTACCACGTCGGGCAGCTTCTATTCCGGAAACTACCCCGTCTACATCGTGGGCAACTGCATGGGCCGCAACATCACGTTCGGCCGCCGCGCCGTGCTGCATATCGCTGGCGAGCTGGACAAATA
>CALBLG010000023.1 GCA_937895975.1 uncultured Slackia sp. | reverse complement strand
CGACGAAATTCGAGGCGCCGATCTGATTCTGCACGTGATTGACGCTTCGTCGCCCGAGCGCGAGATGCAGATGCAGGCTGTGGAAGATACGCTGCAGCAGATTGATGCGCAGAATATTCCTCGCGTGACGGTATTCAACAAAATTGATTTAGTCGACGACGCCGAGGCGTCGGCTTTGGCGCGTTTACATCCGGGTGCGGTGCTTGTGTCGGCCGCAACGGGGGAGGGCTGCGAAGGGCTTATCGAAGCCATCGCGCGTGCCGCGACGGCTACCGAGGAAACCATGAACGTGGCTGTGCCGTTCTCGCGCGGTGATTTGGTGTCGCTAGCGCATTCGAAATGTACCCTGATCGCCGAAACGTTTGACGAAAACGGCACGAACCTTACGGTGCGTGTGCCGCGTGATTTGGTGAGGACGTTTGAGCCGTTCAAGGCTTCGTAGCTGATGATTTTTTCGTCCTGGCGCGCCGAAGGGGCCCGACCGGATTTCTTCACAACGTTCCAGGCGTTCAGAAATCCGGTCGGGCCCCTTCGGCGCTTTCATTTTCGTTATAGGATGGCGCTGGGTCAAAGGACGGTTAAAGAGACAGCCTCCTTGGTCCAGACCGACGAGCTTTGGGCTTAGCTTGGCGGGCCTTTTGCTGAAGCGGGTAGGCCGCCCTAAAGAAAAGCCCTGGTTGATTCGTTGCGGGGACGAAGCAACCAGGGCCTGCGTAGGTGCCGCCTACGGATTCTTAAGCTTTAAGCCTGCGCTTACAGGCGACGGAATACCGCGACCACTTTGCCGGCGATAGATACGTTTTCGCGCACAATGATGGGCTCCATGGATGAATTCTCGGGCTGCAGCCGCACATGGCCCTTTTCTTTAAAGAAACGCTTCACGGTTGCCCCGTCGTCGACGATTGCCACGACGATATCGCCGTTGTTGCAGGTGGGCTGCTCTTTCACGGCCACATAGTCGCCATCGTTGATGCCGATTTCGATCATCGAATCGCCGCGCACCTTTAGCAAGAACGAACTGGAGTCGCCCACGATTTCAGTGGGCAGGGGAATGGTTTCGGTCACGTTCTGCTCTGCCAGAATGGGAAGGCCGGCAGCGACGTTGCCCACGACGGGAAGTTCCACCACGTCGGAAAATGCGCCGGCACCCACCGATTCAACTTCGGGTTCTTTTGGCGCGGGCTTTGGCTCGCGGCCTACAATGGTGATGCACCGCGACTTCAACGGGTCGCGATGGATGAATCCCTTCTCTTCCAGCGTTTTCAAGTGCACATGTACGGTTGAAGGGGACGACAGCCCCAGGCCTTCGCAGATGTCGCGCACGGTGGGGGCGATGCCCGTTTCGTCGATACGCGCCTCGATGAAGTCGAGGACAGCCTTCTGCTTCTTCGTTATTTTCTTAGTGTTCTTGACCTCTTCGGCGCCCATGGGGAACTCCTGTCGAACAAATGTTTGAAAAATCGTTGACACGAACTTTTGTGCGATTTATTATAAGCGCGAACAAAGGTTCGTTGCAAGTCTTATTCGAAGGAGTCGCTATGAAGTCGGTCGTCAACAACGGTTTTGCTGGTCGTTCTTCTCGTACGAACGTCGAAATGTTCGACGGCACTGCTGCTCGCAAACTCGAACACGCTCCTCGCGTTATCCAGGTCGATCGACGTGGCGGGCGCGTGGCCCATGGCGATAATCGCGAGCGCGTCGAGCGTCCTTTTGAAGCAGAGGTTCCTTCATTTCGCGACGATATGAAATTCGCGATGCGCGCAATGGGCGCGCGCGAGGTTGCGCAAGACATGCGCGAGGGCTCTTTTTCCGGTCGTGCGCTTCCCGGGGTTACGCTCGCTTCTGTTGCCGCGGGAACATTCGCTCTTGCGGCTTTCGGCGTTCTCGTTATGCTCCTTTAGTTACTGCATATCGTTATAGATTCACTGCCCGCCGTCGCGTTGCTGCGTTTCGCGACGGTGCGGCGCTGCCAATGCGCTTTTGTTCTTGTGGTTTTCACGAGCAGCACGCCAATTTCATCGAACCGTGTATGATGTTGAAACAATGCTGGTTCGCACGCTTGCTTTCTATGGATGCAAGCATGATTGGAGGGCGTATGCGCTGCCCGGTTTGTGGCCACCCTGAATCGAAGGTCGTCGATTCTCGTCCATCCGACGAATTCAATTCTATTCGTCGACGTCGAGAATGCTTGAAGTGCGGTAATCGTTTCACTACGTACGAGCGTTTGGGCGATAACCCTATTATTGTTGTGAAGTCGGACGGCACGACTCAAGTTTTTGATCGAGAGAAACTTTACCGCGGCATCAGCATTGCGTGCGCGAAGCGCCCTAACATCCCGAACGAGAAGAAGTCTGAAATTATCGATGACATCGAGGCGGAGCTGAGGGCCGCTGGGAGGCTCGAAATTAAATCGAAAGACCTTGGCGACATTGTGCTCGAGCACCTGAAGGGCCTCGACGACGTTGCATACATCCGTTTTGCGAGCGTTTACAAAGATTTTCAGACTGTTGAAGAGTTCCAAGAGGCGCTTGCCGGCTTGAAATAAGCCTGGCATGCCTTTCGAAAAGGAGTAAGCGTGGATTCGCTTCAGATTGACATTACTAAGCTTTGCGACGATGCAGTCGTTCCTGGCTATGCCTACCCGGGCGATGCCGGCGTTGATTTGTGCGCCGTCGAAGCCGTGACGCTCGCGCCTTTTGAGCGCGCTCTGGTGCCAACGGGGCTTGCCATAGCCATTCCCGAGGGTTACGCGGGTTTCGTCCAGCCGCGCAGCGGGCTTGCCATCAAACAGGGCGTTACGGTTCTCAATACTCCTGGTTTAATCGACAGCCATTATCGCGGTGAACTGAAGGTAGCGCTCATTAATCTGGATGCGAATTCGACATTCGAAGTCCATCCAGGCGATCGGATCGCGCAGCTCGTAATTCAAAAGGTCGAGAACGTTTCCTGGCATCTTGTTGAAAAGCTTGACGAAACCGAGCGAGGCACGGGCGGCTTCGGCAGCTCGGGAGTTCAATAGAGGCTATTGGAAAAATAATTATATCTTCACAAACCCTTCACTTTGCTGCTAATATGTAGAAACTGTGCAGAGATGGAGGGTTTCTTTATGCGTGAAGCGAGTGGGGAATTCATAGGCTTTCGGCCGTTGTTCGCGTCGTTTGCTGTAGCGTGCGTATTATGCGCGGCACTGTTCTTGATTCACGCTCCGGCATTCGCATTCGAAGATGGCGCTGGCAACGTGTTGGCGAGTGAAGGCGACAGCGTTTCGACGCGCGTCGAAGGCGATATGTATTGGGCGGGAGCTTCGTTCGACCAGCATGCGTTGAATATAGGTGGCGATCTTATTGCTGCGGGCCAGGGTTTCGATATTGACAACTCGTCTATCGCTGGGTCGGTAAGGCTTGCTGCGCAAAGCATTTCGCTGAGCGATTGCTCGGTGGCACGCACCATGACTCTTGCTGCGGAAAGCGTGATTCTGGACGGCTCCACTTCGGCAAATGCCATATATATCGCGGCGCAAGATATCGTGCTGGGCGGAAGCTGCAAAACCGCGCTTATGGCGGGCGATACCGTGGTGCTCAACGGCAAAGTGGCAGGCGATGTGCATGTGAGCGCAGCCAAGCTGGTTATTTCGAGTGATGCTGAAATTTCGGGAACGGTGTATGCGAACGTGGCGCTCGAGCCTGATATTGCCGCATCAGCGCAGGTCGGCGATATAGAGGTGGCATATCGTCAGGACGATTTGGGCGGTTTTGGATCGCTCGGCATGCTCGGCTTGCTGTATTGGCCAGTTTCGGGCTGCATACTCGCCCTGCTCATCACGCTGCTTCTACCGCGATTCGTTTCGGGCGGAGCTGGCACGCTGAAAGCTCGGTGCATGCTTACGCTGGCAAGCGGCCTTATTTTCCTCGTGGCTATCGTGCCTGTTCTCGCGCTGCTTGTCATATCGGTATTCGCGATTCCGGCCGCATTCTCGATTCTTGGAGCGTTGGCGGCTGTGTGTACCGTTGCGGCTCCTGCGGCGGGCTCTATGCTGGGCATGCTCGTTTTCCCTAACTTGAATCGATTTGCCTGCGCTGCCATCGGCGGCGCCGCGTTTGGCGTGGGCGCATGCATTCCGTTCCTGAAATACGCGTTTGCGCTTGTGGCGCTGGTGGTGGTATTTGGATGCCTGGTACAGTGCGCATGGCTCAATATCCGTGTTTCAAGACATACCTAGAATCAAATTCGTCCGACACATTGAGTACGCGACCGTTCGTTGCGTAAATATGCGCGCGTTTTGGCGGCGAATGGCGTTTTTCGACCGATTTTCGGTTGCCTGGAAACTTTAATGAAACATGTAACATTCGCGAAACACAGTGCTCGTATTCTGTACCTGGCAAAAGGGGAGGCGCTTCGCCACGCGTCATTCGGTTTTTATGCCGCCCCTCAATTCAATTGCGTAAAGGAGAATCGCATGTCCTACGCCGAACGAATCCTTGAGCAGGTGAAGGCGAAGAACGCCGACCAGCCCGAATTCATCCAAGCTGCCACCGAGATTCTGAGCACTCTCGGCCCCGCGCTCGACGCTCATCCCGAATATGAAGAGAACGCTCTGCTCGAGCGCTTTGTCGAGCCCGAGCGCGTAATCATGTTCCGCGTTCCCTGGATTGACGATGAGGGCAAGGTTCAGGTGAACCGCGGCTACCGCGTCGAATTCAATTCCGCCATTGGCCCCTACAAGGGCGGCCTGCGCTTCAACCCCACCGTCACGCTGGGCATGTTGAAATTCCTCGGCCTGGAGCAGATTCTGAAGAACTCCCTCACCACGTTGCCCATGGGCGGCGGCAAGGGCGGTTCCGACTTCGACCCCAAGGGCAAGTT
>CALBLG010000022.1 GCA_937895975.1 uncultured Slackia sp. | reverse complement strand
ACCGCCACCACGAAGAAGCAGGCTGACGGAACCTATATCCTGAACGGCCAGAAGACGTGGGTCACCGCCGGCGAGGCGCTGCCGTATTGTCTGGTCATCGCTAAGAACGAAGACCCGTCGCATGACAACAAGGAAATGACGATGTGGCTCGTGCCGAAAGATTTGCCCGGCGTTTCCACCGCGGGCCTTGGCAAACGCGGCCAGCAGATTATGCCGTTCTGCGAGATGTACTTCGACGATGTGAAGCTGACCGAGGACATGATGGTCGGCGAGTACGGCGGCGGCTTCAAGAACCTGATGAAGAACTTCGAGATGGAGCGCTCCCTGATTATCGCCCAGTGCCTGGGCTGTGCGCAGGCATGCATGGATGATGCTGCGAACTACGTTAACGAGCGCATCACGTTCGGCAAGCCGATTTCGAGCTATCAACTCATCCAAGAAAAGCTCACCGAGATGGAGACGAAGCTCCTCAATACGCGCAACATGCTGTACTACGTGCTGTGGCGCATGGACCAGGGCCTTTCTATTCGTACCGAGTCTGCGCTGCTGAAGCGCTATGGCGCGAAGGCGTGCACCGAGGTGTGCCAGGAAGCCGTCCAGATTTTCGGCGGCTTGGGCTACACCACCGAGACGCGCGTTGGCCGCATCGCCAACGACGTGCGCGGCATGCAGATCGCTGGCGGCACCGACGAGATCATGGTGTACATCGCCGGTCGCCAGCTGGCCAAGAAGTACAAGAAATAATTCGACCTGTCGGCGGTAGCGAGCGGGCCCATCCGGGGCCACGGCTCGCTACCGCTACGCCCTGCGGGCTTCGCTATGCGCTCGCCTGGCTGCGCTTAATTTTTGAATAAGATCGAATTTGAGCGCAGACGACCCCGGACGGGCCCGCTCGCTATCGCCTGGTCTGGTTGTGCTGAGCGGCCCATGGGAGCCGTCGCGCGTCCGCCAAGGTCGTCGGTGTTCATTCTTGATTTTCATTTCTAAATGAAACACCGCCAAGCGGGCGCATAGTGAGCGTAGCGAACGGTAGCCCGCTGTGGCCTTGGAGGATGCGCGACGGCTCCCACGGGCCTGAGCGATTTTGGGGATACGAAACGGGGGATTGCGATGTATTACCTCGGCATAGATATTGGATCCACGGCCTCGAAGTGCGTGGTCGTGGACGATTCCGGCGAGATCGTCGGAAAGGGGCTGTACTCCTCGGGCGCCGGCACCAGCGGGCCGCGCACGGCCATCGACGCCGCGCTTTCCGACGCCGGCGTCGCGATGGACGACGTGGCGCGCTCGTGCGCCACGGGCTACGGCCGCAACCTGCTCGACTGGGCCGACATGACGCTTTCCGAGCTGTCGTGCCACGCCAAGGGGGCGGGAAGGCTGTTCCCCACGGCCAAGACCGTCATCGACATCGGCGGCCAGGACGCCAAGGTGCTGCGCATCGGCGAGGGCGGCAGGCTCGAGAACTTCGCGATGAACGACAAGTGCGCCGCGGGCACGGGCCGCTTCCTCGACGTGATGGCGGGCGTGTTCCAGTGCAAGGTGTCCGACTTGCAGGACTACGACGCCAAGTCCACCAAGGTGGCCAGCATCTCGTCGACGTGCACGGTGTTCGCCGAGTCCGAGGTCATCTCGAAGCTGGCCTCGGGCGAGCAGATCGCCGACATCGTCGCTGGCATCCACGAGTCGGTTGCCGAGCGCACCGCGGGTCTCGCCAAGCGCGTGGGCGTGGCGGGCGACGTGGCCATGACCGGGGGCGTTGCCCTGAACGCCGGGCTGCGCGACCGCCTGTCGCGCAAGATCGGCCACCCCATCCTGGTTTCGCGGCTGGCGCAGCTCAACGGCGCGCTGGGCGCGGCGCTCGCCGCCCGCGACGCGTGCCTCTCGGGCAAGGGGGCCGAAGACGTGGCCGAACCGCGCCGCGAGGGTCCCGCGAGCTGCGAAGGCTGCGCCGGAAATGGCCGCTAGCGTTATTCGTGGCGCCGAAGCGAAACCGCTTTCGGCCCCGTGGGGCACGCCGTCGCTTGCGGGCGCCATACGTCATGGGTATGAATCATGTGGCACGAAACGCCTGGCCGTGAGCATGTCCACCTCGGTTACCTATGGCGAGGCGTACCATGGCATGAATGCGCTTGCACGGTATTGGCGCGACGCGTGCGGCATTACCTCCCAAAGCACCATTGCTATTTGCGCTCCCAACGACGTGAACTTTCCCGTGGTGATGGGTGCGTGCGAGATGCTGGGTTGCAGGCTCGTGCTGTTCTCGTCCGCCTATGCCGAAAACGATATCGTGCGCTGCTCCGCGCTCGTGCATCCCGACCTGTATATCATGGCGACCGAGGCCGCCTGTCGCATGGTGCACTCCGATTTCCCCGAGGCTTGCGTGATGTCCATCGGCATTCCATATGGCTCCGCGCCTGCGGTGGCCGATGTCATGCGTCGCGGGAATTCCGAGCCGATCGAGAACCCCTGCGACGATTTCGACTTGGTGGTGTTCTCGTCTGGATCTACGGGCTTGCCCAAAGCCATTGTGGTTGCGGCTTCCTCGTTCGCGCGCAACGGCTTTCAGCTGCAGCGTGGATTTTCTCTCGACGAAAACGATGTCGTGTTTGTCCCCGTGCCTCTTTCCCATGTATTTGGCCTGGTGGGCACATATGCGACAATTCTTTCCGGCGCCACATTGGCCACGCTTGTTAAATATCGGCCTCAGACTGCGTTAGCGTTTCTGCATGACGTGCGCGCGACCATCCATATGGGCGTTTCCACCATGTTCGTGCGCGAGCTTCGACTGGATTCGTCGGGCGCGTGGGATCTCTCGAGCCTGCGCGCGGGGCTTGTAGCCGGCGCCAGCTGCCCAGAGTCGGTGGTGCTGGAATTCGAGCGTCGCTACGGGTGCCGTATTATGCAAAGCTATGGCATGAGCGAAACGGCGGCCACGCTCACCGTTACGCCGCTTTCGATGGACGCGAAGGGCCGCTGCGAAACGGTCGGCTCTCTCGTCGACGGCGCTGAGGTGAAGCTCGACCCCGAGACCAGCGAGATTTTGGTGAAGACCCCCTCGCTGATGCGCGGCGTGATAGACGAATCGGGACAGCTGCGTCTTCCGCTCGATGACCAGGGGTATTTCCACTCGGGTGATGTGGGCGCCATCGACGATGCGGGCATGCTGTCCATCACGGGGCGCATCAAAGACATGATCATTCGCGGGGGCATCAATATTTTTCCCGCCGAGGTCGAGCGGGCCTACCTTGCGGAAGACGTCGTGAGCGATTGCTGCGTGGTCGGTTACCCCGACCCAGAGCTCGGCGAGCGCACATGCCTGTGCGTCATCCCCAAGCCGAGTATCGACAAAACGTCTTTCGAGCTGCGCGAGTTCGCCAAGGGCAAAGTCGAGAAATGCAAGATTCCCGATACCGTGCTGAAGATGGACGACTTCCCCCATTTGGGCAATGGTAAGATTGACAAAAGGGCGTTGCGCGCCCATGTTGAAGAATTGTTCGGGTCGCTGGCCAAGCGCCGTCGAGCCTAGGATGCGCGGTGATATGCGATGGGTATGTATCAAGACAACGCACATGCGGTAGAAGTGGTGGATAAATTCGCCGATAAGCACTTCAGCGAGGAAAACATTCGCCAATGGATCAAGTCGCGCGGCGTGCCTCGTTCCGTATACCAGGATTTCTATGCTAGCGAGCTGGGCTCGTACGTGAAGCCTGCGAATATCGGCGGCAAAAGTTGCTCGTTCGTTGAACGGGCGACCGTTATCGCGCGGCTGACCGAGCGGGCGGGAGCAACGCTGCCGTTTTTGTCGGACATGATTTCCATGGCCCTGATGTCCACCATGCGCGAGGTTTCGCAGGAAGAAATCTCCCACGATTTCATGGTGCGCAATGGGCGCGTGTCATTCTCGCAGGCGTTTACCGAGGCAAACGCTGGGACGGACGCATCGGCCGTGAAAACCACGGTGTCGCTCGAAGACGGGGGCATCTATTTGGACGGCCGCAAGTCGTTCGTCTCGAACGGGCAGTTCGCGCCTGAAACGTTGGTGCTCGCGAGCGACCCCATGTTCGGCGGGTCAGACGGCGGTTTCTCGCTGTGGCTCGTGCCTCTTTCGCGCCCCGGCATCGCCACCTACCCGCTGAATGCCGTGGGGCAGGAGATGCTTTCTGCGGCGGCTGTCGAATTCCATCATGTGCGTCTTGCTCCCGAATGGCAAATCCAGACGGAAGGCCGCCTGGATGAGATGCTGAAGCGGCAATACGAGCTTGGGCGCATTTTGGTGTGCGCATCATCGTTGGGCATGGCGCGCGCCGCGTTCGACGATGCGGCTCGCCATGCGTCGTCGCACATGGTAAAGGGGCGTTTGCTTTCAAGCATTCCCCAAGTGCAAGAGAAGCTTACGAACATGGCCATTAAATTGCGCGCCATGCGTTCTCTCGTCGTCGATGCGGCCAACGCCGCCGATGGGTATTCCGTCGATGCCGGCGCGCATTCGCATCTGGATTCGGCGCTTATGAAATACTACGTGCCGAAAGCGGCGACCGAAGTGGCCGACGACGCCATGCAGATTTTCGGCGCCATGGGGTATACCGACGAAACGCGTGTAAGCCGCATCTGGAGAGATTGCCGTGGCAACCAGCTCGCACAAGGCTCAGATGACATCATGGCGCACGTGGCGGCGAAGTTCATCATGGCGGAATTCGCCGAAGGCGAAACGTCATTCTAGCGTCGCTCAGCTGACCTGGTCGAGGCCCGGCAGCGGGATGCCTGTTCACCAAAGTCCTGGCTCGCACAAACAGCTCACTGGGCGGTTTGGCTCGTGCGGAAAATGATGAACAGGAACCCCGCCGCCGGGCCTCTCGCGTATCTCATCGTGGATTTCCATGGATTGGGCAGCTCGAGGCGGGCGCTCCCGTTCCTGAACGCCTGGAACGTTGTGAAGGAATGGGAGCGGCTGTCTCGAGCGGACGACGAAGGCGGATGCTCCCGGCGAACGGTGGTTTGCGCCGTTGCTTGCCGCTCGCCGTGTAGGTTGCCCACAAATAGAACCTTTTCAGTGACAATTCGTTCTGTTTCACTATAGTTACAAACGGCGGGGCGACCCGTCGTTTGTTTTAGCTTTAGGCAGGAGTGCTTATGGAACTGATTGTCTCGTTGATCATGGTGCCGTGCGTGGCCGCGCTGCTCATGCTCGTCGTGCGTGGCGACAAGGCCCGCGACGTGCTGTGCATCGCCTTCGCTGCCGCGATCGCGGTGCTTTCAATCGCCTTCGCGGTGCAGTACACCGGCGCGGGCGTTCTGTATTTCGACTTGCCTATGCAATACAGCCATTTTCTGGCCGTGGTGAACATCATCATCGATGTGACCGTCGGCATGTACGTGGTGTGCTACTCCATAAGGTATCGTCGCCTGCTGCCGTTGGTGTTGGCCATCGGTCAGATTCTTACCACGCTGTGGTTCGAATACAACATCCAACGTGAAGTGCAATTCGAAAGTCAGATGCGCGTCGATTCGCTCGGCGTCGTCATGGTGCTCATCATCGGCATCATCGGCACGGGCATTTGCGTGTATGCGCTGGGATACATGAAAGATTTTCAAACCCACCATGCCGATCAGAAAGACCGCCGTCCGTGGTTTTTCGCCATCATGTTCGCGTTTCTGTCTGCCATGTACAATATCGTGCTGTCCGACAACATGTGCTGGATGTATACGGCTTGGGAAGTTACCACGCTGTGCTCGTTCTTGCTGATCGGCTTCACGAAAACCGAAGAGGCCATCAACAATGCGTTCCGCCAAATCGTCATGAATATGCTCGGCGGCTTGGCCTTTCAGATGGCCATTCTATGGCTCGGCCTGCATGGCCAGTCGCGCCTGTTCAGCGTGTTCATTGAAACTGCTGCTAACGGCGCGGCCGATCCAGGCGTGGCGTCGTTGTTCGCTCTGCCTGTGGCCCTGCTCGCATTCGCCGGCATGACGAAGGCCGCGCAGATGCCGTTCCACACTTGGCTTCTCGGTGCCATGGTGGCGCCTACGCCGACCAGCGCGTTGCTGCATTCCTCAACCATGGTTAAGGCGGGCTGCTTCCTGCTGATCAAACTCGCCCCCGCGTTCCTCGTGTACCCGGTGGCGGCCACCATGACCGTGCTCGTGGGCGGCATCACGTTCTGCATCGCCTCGTTCATGGCGATCTCGCAGACCAATGCCAAGCGCGTGCTGGCGTATTCCACCATCGCGAACCTGGGCTTGATTGTCGCGTGCGCCGGCGTGGGCACGCCCGAGGCTGTGTGGGCCGCCATCTTCCTGGTTATATTCCACGCCGTTGCCAAGTCGCTGCTGTTCTTGTGCGTCGGCACGGCCGAGCACCACATTGGCAGTCGCGACATCGAAGATATGGATGGCCTGTTCGAGCGCATGCCGCGTCTGGCTCGCTTCATGATGCTGGGCATCATGGCCATGTTCGTGGCGCCGTTCGGCATGCTGGTTTCCAAATGGGCCACGCTCGCGAGCTTCGCTTCGTCTGGCGAGGTACTGCTGATCGTGCTTTTGGCGTTCGGTTCGGCTGCGACGTTCATGTTCTGGGGCAAGTGGCTCGGCAAGCTCGCCGGCATTGCCGCGCATGAAGACAACGTCGAGCACACCGTGCATAAGAGCGAATGGTTCGCCATCGTGCTGATGGCCGTGCTTACCGCGAGTTGCTGCATTTGCATGCCGATGCTTTCTGCGGCGTTCGTGCAGCCGTTCCTCGCAAGCACGTACGGCATGGTGAGCGCGGCAATCAGCGCCGACAACATGATGATCATGTCGGTTATCGCCACGGCTGTCGTGGTGGTTCTGTTCGGCACGCTGGGCGTTGTGAAATCGAAGCGCAAGAAGGTCGTGCCCGTGTACTTGGCGGGCGCCACGGTGGATTCTGACGCGCGCCTGTTCAAGGGCTCCATGGGCGGATCGGTGAAGGCGACCTCGCGCAATTGGTACATGAACGACATCTTTGGCGAAAAGGTGCTCGACAAGCCGACGACGGTCGTGTGCGCGATCGTCATGGTCGCAGGCCTGGTGTTAAGCGTATTGTGCTCGCAGGCGGGGCTCTTCTGCAATGCGCCTTCGCTTTTGATGTATCTGCCCGTCGCGTCTATGGGCGGCGGCATTCTGCAAACGCTTTTCGGCATTATCGCGTTCGCGATTTTCGGTCCTGTCGTCGGCTGCCTCTTGGCGGGCGTCGACCGCAAGCTCTCGGCTCGCATGCAGGGCCGCGTGGGGCCGCCGCTTCTGCAGCCGTACTACGATGTGCGCAAGCTCATCGAGAAAGACGACGTCAGCGTGAACACGGTCGAGGGCACCTACGTCACGTTCGCGCTCGTGCTTACCGTGGTAGGCGGCGGTGTGTTCTTCGCCGGCGGAAACTTCCTGCTATGCGTGTTCCTGATCACACTTGCTGCGCTGTTCTTCATCGTGGCCGCCTATTCGGCGCGCTCGCCGTATGCGGAAGTGGGCGCCGATCGCGAAACGCTGCAGGTTATGGCTTACGAGCCCGCGGTGCTGTTCGTAGCGGTGTGCATGTTTTTGGCGCTGGGTACCTTCGACGTGGCTGGTGTTACGCAGGTGGGCGTGCCTATGGTTGCCGTGTGCCTACCGGCATTCATCGCCCTGATGTTCATCCTCACCATCAAGCTGCGCAAGTCGCCGTTCGATTTGTCGTACAGCCACCATGCGCACCAAGAGCTCGTCAAGGGCGTTACCACTGAAATGAGCGGTCGCACCCTGGCGAAGGTAGAGGTCATGCATTGGTGCGAAACGGCGCTGTTCCTGGGATGGGTCGCGATGTTCTTCGTGTGGGACAACCCCGCGTCCATCGTGGTGGCCCTCGCGGTTGCCGCGTTCGCTTTCTTCCTCGAGATTTTCATCGACAACAATTTCGCGCGCGTGAAATGGCAGAAGTGCCTGAAGTGGGCATGGGCGGTCGCGTTGGTGTGCGGCCTTGTCAACATCGCTGGGCTCGTGATTGCCATGGTCGCGTAAAGGAGGCTCGCATTGAGTAACGTTTCGAAATCTCCCTGGGTCATCCATTACGATGGCTCGAGCTGCAATGGCTGCGATATCGAGGTGCTGGCCGCGCTCTCGCCGCTCTACGACGCCGAGCGCTTTGGCGTGGTAAACACGGGCAACCCCAAGCATGCCGACATTTTCCTGGTTACCGGCTCGGTGAACGCGCAGAACATCGACGTGGTACGCGAGATTTACAACCAGATGGTCGAACCGAAGGTCGTGGTGGCGTGCGGAATATGCGCCTGTTCGGGCGGCATTTTCCACGATTGCTACAACGTGATCGGCGGCGTAGACAAGGCTATTCCAGTCGATGTGTACGCGCCTGGTTGCGCCATTCGTCCAGAGACGATCATCGACGCGGTGGTCGAGGGCATTGGCGTGTTGGAGCAGAAGCGCGCGGCGCTCGAGGCGCAGCGGAAGGGGGCCTAGGACATGGAAATGATTCAGAGTTTCGAGGATATCGCGGTCGGCGACATCCTTGCCGTGGCCGAGCGCGAGCACGCTGCGAAGTCGCGCTTCGTGCAGGTGCTGTGCATCAATGGCGAAGAGGGCATCGACTTGGTGTATTCCTACCAGGGAACGCTGGCCGAAGGCTACCCGGTGCGCAATTACCGCGTGCACAAGGTGGCCGCCGAGACGCATGTTCCCTCGGTGACGAAATTTTATTTGTCGGCGTTTCCGTTCGAGAACGAGGCGCACGACTTGTTTGGCGTGCAGGTCGACGGCATTGCCATTGATTTCCATGGCAACTTCTACAAAGTGGCCATGGACAAGCCCATGACGGTAATCTCGCCCGCGCAGAAGGCGGCCCGCGAGAAGGTCGCGAAGCTCGCCGCGGCAAAGGCCGCCAAAGAGGCCAAGGCGAAAGCCGCGGCCCAGGCCGGCGAAGCGGCCGCCGCGCCGTCTGTGGATTGGGAGGTGGAACGCGCCAAAGTGCAGGCCAAATGTGCCAACCTCGATGCCGACAAAGCCGCGAAGGTGATGGCAGCGTTCGAAGCGAAGATGAAGAAAGCCCAGGCCGCCGAGACGGTCGCGCCTGCGCATGCCGCGATACCATCGATTGACTGGGAAGCCGAGCGCGCCAAAGTGAAAGCCAAGTGCGAGAAGCTTCCCGCCGACAAGGCGGCGAAAGTGATGGCGGCGTTTGAGGCGAAGGCTGCCGCTGCGCAGGGCGCGGCGGCCCAGAAAGGCGGTGAGTAGCATGGGAAAGGCCACGGTGATTCCCTTCGGCCCGCAGCACCCGGTGCTGCCGGAGCCTTTGCACTTGGATTTGGTGGTCGAAGACGAGCATGTGATCGAGGCCATTCCGCAAATAGGCTTCGTGCATCGCGGGCTTGAGAAACTCGTTGAGACGCGCGACATCCACCAGTTCATCTATGTTGCCGAACGAATCTGCGGCATTTGCAGTTTCGGACACTCGCTTGGCTACGCAGAGACGGTCGAGTCGCTGATGGGCGTGGAGGTTCCGCGCCGAGCGCAGTACCTGCGCGTCATTCTGCATGAGCTGTCGCGCGTGCATTCGCACCTGCTGTGGCTGGGCCTTGCGGCCGACTCTTTCGGCTTCGAGAGCCTGTTCATGCATTGCTGGCGTCTGCGCGAGCGCGTGCTCGACATTTTCGAGGCCACCACGGGCGGTCGCGTGATCCTGTCGTATGTGCAGATTGGCGGCGTGGTGCGTGACATCGACGCGCAAACGCTGCAATGGATTTGCGAGAAGCTCGATTCCATCGAGGACGAGTATAAGGAAATCTGCAACACCTTTTTGAAGGATTCTTCGGTGCGCAGCCGTCTTGCCGGCGTGGGCTACCTCAGCCAGCAGCAGGCCGAAGAACTGTGCATGGTGGGCCCGTTCGCCCGCGCGAGCAACGTGGGCTACGACTGCCGCCTGCTGGGCCACGGTGCCTACGGCGAGTTGAGCGATTTCGCGCCCGTTACCTCGGCGGGCGGCGATTGTCTGGCGCGCGTGGAGGTGCGTTGCGCCGAGGTGAACCAGTCCATCGCCATCGTGAAGGAATTGGTCGCGAAGATCCCCAACGACGGCATCGGCGAGAAGAGCAAGCTGAAGCCGGCGGCGGGCGCCCAGGCGTGCAATGTGTTGGAGCAGCCCCGCGGCGAGTGCTACTACTATGCATTGGGCAACGGCACTGCGAACCTGGAACGTATGCGCATGCGCACGCCTACCACGCAGAACCTGGCCGGCATGGTGAAGGCGCTCGAGGGCTGCGACTTGGCCGATGTGCCCATGGTCATCCTGACCATAGACCCGTGTATCAGCTGTTCGGAAAGGTAGGGCAATGGGAAGCTTCAAACTGGGGAAGATGACCCTGCGCTCGCTGTTCGGCAAGCCCGAAACGGTTATGTACCCGCTTGAAAAGCGCGAGATACCTGCAGGCCATCGCGGCACGGTCGAAAACGATATGGCGAAATGCATCCTGTGCGGCATCTGCGTGAAGCGCTGCCCTTGCTCGGCCATCGAGGTCGACAAGAAAGCGGGCACGTGGACCATCAACCACTTCGCCTGCATTCAATGCGACACGTGCGTTCGCGAGTGCCCGAAAGACGCGCTTTCGATGAGCGCCGATTTCCCGCATGTCGCTACGGCCATCGCGTCGCAGGTGCTGAACAAGCCCGAGCCCACGCCCGAGGAATTGGCCGCAGAAGCCGCGAAGAAAGCCGAGCGCGAGGCGCGCATCGCCGCTGCGAAAGCGGCCAAAGCCGCTAAAGAAGCGGAAGCGGCGCAGGGGTAGACCCGTCCCGCCGTCGCGCCCCAGGGGCAATGAGCCTGCTGGGGCCACGGCTCACTACCGCTTCGCTATGCGTTCGCCTGGCTGCGCTTAATTATAAAATGAAGAGCAAATTTGAGCGCAGACGACCCCATCAGGCCCATTGCCC
The DNA here is from genome assembly GCA_937895975.1 of uncultured Slackia sp. Taxonomy (GTDB): domain Bacteria; phylum Actinomycetota; class Coriobacteriia; order Coriobacteriales; family Eggerthellaceae; genus Slackia. Next base: position 16,223 of record CALBLG010000022.1, on the reverse strand, counting down.
CCCCCCGGGGTGCGACTTCATGAAGCTTTGGGCTTGCGGCATCGGGCCGCCCGAGGTCGTCTGAGTTCACTCTGGTTTTTCTTTTAAAGTTAAACGAAGCCAGGTGAGCGCATAGGGAGCGAAGCGACCGGTAGCGAACCGTGGCCTCGGGCGGCCCGATGCCGCAAGCCCAAAGCGGAGGGACGAATTCAACGGCTGTGTGCCAGATGTTTGAAAACGGCATGCGGCGCCTTTTTGCGTCGCATCAGTTGGTAGAATGGTTTGCGCCCGCGAATGCGGGTGCATTTTTGTTTTCACGCAGCGAAAGATGGCCATGGGCAAGACGAAACAAGACAAACGACCTTCCTGGGATACTCCTGAAGAGGAGGTCTGCAATCGCATCTTCACGGCCGCCAACATCGTGTCCTTTGTTCGTCTGTGCATGATTCCCGTGTATTTGGTGCTGTTGCTCGACGGCCACGACGTGTTGGCGACGTTCATGTTCGCCTTGGCTGCCTCCACCGATTTCGTTGACGGCCAGCTCGCTCGCCGCACGCATACCGTCTCGAAGCTGGGACGTTTGCTCGATCCGACGGTCGATCGCGCGCTCATGGTATGCGGCGTTGTGGGCTTGCTGCTGGTTGGCCGCCTTCCCATATGGATCGTGGTGCTCGTCATTGCCCGCGATGTGCTGCTGCTTATTGGTGGCGCGTACCTCATGGGCCGCTACAAGGCGCGCGTGGCCGTTATTTTCCCTGGTAAGGTTGCCACCACGCTGCTGTTCGTGGGCTTCGCGGGCCTGCTTTTGAACTGGCCTCTTGTGCCTGGTTTGGGTGCGTGCGATTTCGCGTGGCTGCCCGGCTTCAACGCCGATCCGGCTTCTTGGGGCATCTGGTTCGTGTATGCGGGCCTCATCCTGTGCATCTATACGACTACGGTGTACATCGTGCGCGGCGTGCGCGCCATGAACCAGGCGAAGGCTTCTCGCCGAGGCCAGAAATAGTTTGCCTTCCTAAAATTCTGCTTCACATGCGTGCTTTACTGCACTAAAGTAAACCCTACGCTTAAAAGGCCGCCACGTGCCTGTTTGCGCGAGTTTCACTCACAAGGAAGGAATTCCCGATGTCGAAGTACTATCAAGAAGAAATCGAGTGCATGGAACACTCGAAGCTCGAGGAACTTCAACTCGAGCGCCTGCGCGACGTTGTCGTGCGCTGCTATGAGAACATTCCTCTGTATAAGCAGCGTTTCGACGAGGCCGGTCTGGACCCGTACCATATCGAGGCTCTCGAAGACATCAGGAAATTCCCCTTTACCGTGAAGCAGGACATGCGTGACGCGTATCCGTTCGGCCTGTTCGCTGTGCCTCGTTCTGAGTGCGTGCGCGTGCATGCGTCTTCGGGCACCACGGGCCAGGCGACTGTCGTGGGCTACACCAAGAACGACCTGGGCGTGTGGGGCGACTGCTTCGCCCGCGGCATTTACATGCTGGGCGGCGGCGAAGATTCCGTCGTGCAGGTCGCATATGGCTACGGCCTGTTTACGGGCGGCTTGGGCGCGCATGCCGGCGCCGAGGCCGCGGGCGCCATGGTCGTGCCCATGTCTACGGGCAACACGAAGCGCCAGATTCAAATCATGAAGGATTTCGGCGTTACCATCCTGTGCTGCACGCCTTCCTACGCGCTGTTGATCGCCGATACCATCGTCGAGATGGGCTTGGATATGAACGACTTCAAGCTGAACGGCGTTATTTTGGGCGCCGAGCCCTGCAGCGAGGCCATGCGCGAGGAAATTCGCCAGAAGTTGCACGTTCAGTACTGCGATGTGTACGGTCTGTCTGAAATCATGGGCCCGGGCGTTGCGATGGAATGCGAGGCCGCCAATGGCCTTCACCTGTGCGAAGACCAGTTCCTCGCTGAAATCGTGAACCCCGACACGCTGGAGCCGGTGCCCGACGGCGAATACGGCGAGCTCGTCATCACCACGCTGACGCGCGAGTGCACGCCGCTCATTCGCTACCGCACCCGCGACCTCACCCGCTTCGTGCCGGGCGAGTGCAGCTGCGGACGTACTCACAAGAAGATCGACCGCATCATCGGCCGTACCGACGACATGCTCATCATCCGCGGCGTGAACGTGTTCCCGTCGCAGATTGAGCAGGTCGTTGCCAGCTTCGACGAGATTACCCCGCATTACCAGATTGTACTTTCCACCAAGGGCACGCTCGACCAGATCGAGCTGCGCGTGGAAACCGCGCCCGACTTCCCGTTCGATGAGGTGCGCGCGTTGGAAGACCTCCAGAAGCGCCTGGCCGCCGCGTTGAAGTCGAACCTGCAGATTGCCGTTAAAATCAAGTTCTGCGAGCCGAAGAGCATTGAGCGCAGCGAAGGCAAGGCCAAGCGCATCATTGACCTGCGCGAAGTGAAGCAGCAGAACTAGCGAAAGGGGAGCATTGCCATGATCGAACAGCTCACCGTTTTGATTCAAAACGAGAAAGGCCGCCTGTCCGGCCTGTGCCGCACGCTCGCCGATGCGGATATCAACATGCACGATTTGTTCATCGCCGACACGTCTGACTTCGGCGTGGTGCGCGTGTTCTGCGACACTCCGCAGGCCGCCGCGAAGAAGCTCGACGAAGCCGGCTATCGCGCCAGCGTCACCAAGGTGCTCGCCGTGCGCGTTCCCAACGAGCCGGGCGGGCTTGCCCACCTGCTTGAATCCATTGAGGAAATGGGCGCCAACATCGAATACGGCTACTGCTTCTCGCGCGGCGAGGCCACGGCCATCGACGTGCTGAAGGTTGTCGACCCCACGGTCGAAGGCAAGCTTGTTCAGGCTGGCTTCGACGTGGTGGCTGCCGAGGAGGTCTACAAGCTTGATTAGCGCCTTCGCTCGTCAATGCAATAACCGAGAAGCGCTCGCCACGGCGGGCGCTTCCGTCGTTTCTCGAGCAGGGCGCGGCCTGGTCGCCCTTTCGCTGGCTTCGATGCTGGCGTTGGGCGCTCCTGCGGCCGCGTTCGCTGAGGTGCTCGATACCGACGTGGTGGCTGGCAAAACCGTCGCCGATCGGGGACTTTCGGTCGACGAGTGCCCCGACGTTACCGCTGCGCATGTCATCCTGGTGGGCTCCGACGGCACCGTCTATTTCTCGCGCGACGCGGATGCCGAGGTGAAAATCGCCTCCATCACCAAAATCATGACCGCCGTGGTGGCGCTCGAGAATGCTCCGCTCGACCTTACGGTGACGGTTGACAGCGAGGCCGCCACGGTGGGCGAATCGAGCGCGGGTCTGCTTGAGGGCGACTCGATGGATCTGAAAACGGCGCTGTATGCGCTGCTGGTTCCGTCGGGCAACGACGCGGGCATCGCCATCGCGAAGTCGGTAGGCGCATACATGACGGGCGATGCTTCGACGGGCTACGATGCGTTTATCGCGGCGATGAACGCGAAGGCGGCCGATTTGGGCATGACCGAGTCGCTGTACACCAATCCGCATGGGCTCGATTTCGGATCGTTTGCAAGCGAGGATTTGCATTCGAGCGCCAAAGACGTGGCCACGCTCGTGGCGTATGCGATGCAAAACGACACCTTCCGCGGCATTGTGGATGCGGGCGACACGAGCATCGTCGTCACGTCTGCTGACGGCGCACAGCGCAATGTGGCACTTGCCACCACCGATGAACTGATGGGCGTATACGATGGCATTTGCGGCGTGAAAACGGGCACTACCGATGACGCGGGCTATTGTTTCGCCGCTGCCGTGAACCGTCCGCAAGGCGAATTCTACAGCGTGGTGTTGAATTCGCCTTCAAGCGACGAGCGCTTCAGCGATACGGTGACGCTCATGGATTGGGCATATTCCAATTTGAGCCAGCGCTCGCTGGTCAATACCGACCAGTCTGTGGAATATAACGGAGCCGCCGCGCCTCTCGTGGCGAAAGTGGCTCATAATGGGTGGGTCGACACTACGGTGAATGCCACGGTGGCCGACCCCGATTTGACGGCCGAGGTGTTCGATGCAGCGGGGCCCGTTGAGGGCGCGATGAACCTCGACGAGCTTTCGGGCGACGTGCATGCGGGCGACGTGATTGGCACGCTGACGTTTGCGCAAGACGGTGAAACAATCGCGCAAACGAACGTCATCGCGGCGGAGGACGTGGCCGCGCCGAATTTCTTCGAGAAAATCGGCGTGGGGCTCGACCGCTGGATCCGAGGTTTGCAAGGGCAGCAAACCGTGGCCCAGACCGTCGACTGCATGTTGGCGCAGCCAATTTCCGATCGATAGAGACAATGCGCCGCCGCAGCGCCAGATGCGGCTTATGCGATAGATGAGGTGGATGCCATGACCGATCAACCAATGGGCCAAGTGCTCCAGACGTGCCCCGTGTGCGGCGCGCCCGTTCCTGACGATGCTTCGGCATGCGAGGCATGCGGCTTCAAGCTGCTGGGCCGCACGCAGGCTTTCAAGCCGCTGAGCATGCAGGCGCAGTCGGGCAACGCGGCAACCGCGAACGCCTCGCTGCTTTCCGAGGCAACCCTAAAAATCGTGAAGGGGCCGCAAATCGGCAGCTCGTTCCGCCTGGCGGCCGATCGCCTCTCGGTGGGACGCAGCCCGCAGTGCGACATTTTTCTGAACGACATGACGGTGTCGCGCATGCATGCGACCATCGAGCGCACGCCTGCAGGTTTCAAAATCACCGACGCCGACTCGTTCAATGGCTTGTGGGTGAACAACCTCAATGTGAAAGATGCCGACTTGCGCGACGGCGACGTCATTCAGATCGGTACATTCGTCCTGGTGTATTTGGCCACTCCGGCCATGCGCTAGGCGCCTATGCGGCCCGCAATGCGGGCCGCTTCTGTCGCAAACGACGGCTTTCGTAGTACCCAAGGGGGATTGGAACAGGTTATGGAGTTGATTTCTGGAAACGAGGCGATTGCCCGCGGCGCGTGGGAGGCAGGAGCCACCATCGGCGTCGCGTATCCGGGCACGCCCTCGACCGAGACCATGGAAACGTTCGCGAAGCAGCCCGGCGTGTATGCCGAGTGGGCGCCGAACGAGAAGGTGGCCGTCGAGGTTGGCTTGGGCGCATCTGCCGCCGGTCGACGCGTGCTGTCTACGATGAAGCACGTCGGCGTGAACGTCGCGGCCGACCCGCTGTTCACGTCGGCTTACACGGGCGTGAACGGGGGCTTCGTCATTCTGGCTGCCGACGACCCGGGCATGCATTCCTCGCAAAACGAGCAAGACTCTCGTTTCTATGCGCGTGCCGCGCACATTCCCATGTTCGACCCCGCCGATTCTTCCGAGGCGCTTTCGTTTACCAAGGCGGCCTACGATGTGTCTGAGCGCTTCGATTTGCCGTGCATGATCCGCTCCACGGTGCGCGTTTCCCATACGAAATGCCCCGTTGAGCTTGGCGAACGGGTGGAAGTCGAGCCGAAGCCCTACGAGAAGGACCCTTCGAAATGGGTCATGATGCCGGCCTATGCCAAGCCTCGCCGCGTATCGCTGGACGCCCGCGTGGCGGCCGTGCGCGAATTCGTCGAGACGTGCGAGTTCAACCGCATCGAGCGCGGCGACGGCAAAATCGGCGTTGTGTGCTGCGGTGCCACCTATCAGCACGTGCGTGAGGCCCTTCCCGATGCCGACATCTTGAAGTTGGGCATTTCGTGGCCGCTTCCCGCGAACAAGGTGCGCGATTTCGCCGCTTCGGTCGATAACGTGTACGTCATTGAGGAGGGCAGCGATTATCTGAGCGAGGCGGTTCGCGCCCTGGGCGTGGAGCTTTCCGAGCCCGAAACAGCGCTGTGCCCCGATGGCGAGCTGACGCCTGGCGTTATTGCCGCAGCATTCGGCGCCGCGGCACCTGAGCATGCTCAGGTTCGCGACGATTTGCCTGGCCGTCCGCCGGCGCTGTGCCCGGGGTGCCCGCATCGCCTCGTGTTCCGCGAGCTTGCGCGCATGAAGGCCATCGTCACGGGCGATATCGGCTGCTACACGCTGGGCGCGTTGGCTCCGCTTTCGGCTATGGACACCTGCGTCGATATGGGCGCGTCCATCTCGATGAGCCATGGCTTCGAGCTGGGCTTGCAGGGCCGCGAGCATAAACCCGTGGTTGCGGTTATCGGCGACTCCACGTTTGCCCATTCCGGCATCACGTCGCTGTTGAATACCGTGTACAACCGCGGCGCGGGCATCGTGTGCATTCTGGACAATCGCACCACCGCAATGACCGGCCATCAGGGCAACCCGGTGAACGGCATCACGCTGCAGCATCGACCGAGCCGTGAGCTCGACTTGCCTGGCTTGGTTCGCGCACTGGGCGTGGAGGACGTTGCCGTAGTGGATCCGATGGATTTGAAGGCCACGCGCGCCGCGCTGAAAGCTGCCGCGAAAAATGCCGATGATTTGTCGGTGATCATCTTCTGCTCGCCGTGCGTGCTGCTTTCCAAGACGCATGCTTCGGCGCTTGAGGTTTCGGCCGACTGCCGCGCATGCGGCGCCTGCACCCTTATCGGGTGCCCAGCGCTTTCGCGCGACGAAAACGGTCAATCGCACATCGACGCCGATTTATGCGTGGGCTGCGAGCAATGCTCCCAGACATGCCCGTATGGCTGCATCGGCAAGGCAAACTAGGAGGAGCGCGAACATGAGCAATACTACGAAAACCGTGCTTCTGTCGGGCGTGGGCGGCCAGGGCGCGATTCTCGCTGCCGATATCCTAAGCCGCGTTGCCATGGCGAGCGGCCAGGACGTGAAGCTTTCCGAGATACACGGCATGGCGCAGCGAGGCGGCGCGGTGACGACCGTTGTGCGTTTGGGCGATTCGGTGGCTTCTATGGTGGCCGACAAGGGCAGCGTCGATTACCTCGTGTCGTTTGAGACCATCGAGGCTCTGCGCAACATCGAATATCTGAAGGTTGACGGCGAACTTCTGGTGAACGACGAGTCCATCAAGCCGCTTCCTGTGGCGACCGGCGCCGTGGCTGCGCCCACAGGAGTGCATGAGTCCCTTGAAGCGGCAGGCGCGCTGCTGGTTCCCGCAGAGGCTTTGGCGAAGCAAGCCGGTAGCGTGAAAGCCGTGAACGTGGTGCTGTTGGGCGCGCTTTCCACGAAGTTGCCCTATGACGAGGCAACATGGATTTCCGTGATTGAATCGCGCGTTCCTGCCAAGTTCAAAGACGTGAACATCGAGGCCTTCAAGAAGGGCCGCGCGTACGTAGAGGCGAATTCCTAAGTCTTTTCCCGCCAGGACCGCCGATTCCGACATGCGTTTCCGCTTCGGGCAGGTCCTGGCTCGCACGAACAGCACATTAAGTGCTGTTCGGCTCGTGCGGAATCTTGCGGAACCGCACATCAGAATCGGCGGTCCTTGCAGTGGTTTTCGCGCGCGGCGTGCGTGTCGTAATGCTGCGCAGCTTATGGAGACACGCATGTCGTGTGCGAAAACCACGGTGGGATGGCTTTATCCCAGAAAGGGGAGTTGTTATGAGCATTTCTCAAATCGGCGTTTTCGTCGAGAACCAATCGGGGCACGTTGCTCGCGTGCTCGACGCGCTGTATAAGGCCGAGGTGCAGGTGCGCGGCTATTGCATGAGCGATACGGGCGACTACGGCATAGTTCGCTTTGTGGTAGACGATCCGGAAAAGGCTAAGGCCGTGCTTGCCGACATGGGTTGCGCCGTGGTGACGAAAGACGTGCTGTGCCTTCGCCTGGCTGACACTCCGGGCGAGCTGGCTCGCATCATGGGTGTTATCGCGAAGCTTGGCATCAATGTGGAGTATAGTTATTCGCTCGTATCCACCTATATCGCCCTTTCCGTGAAGGATTTGGCGGCAGCCGAGCAGGCTTTGGAAAACGAATCCGTCGAGCTCATCGACCAGGCGCAGCTTTCTGCGCTGGCGAAGCTCGACGCGTAGAATGCCTAGGAAGGCAGGTATCCCTGTGGCAGATATGACCGTGAAAGGCGCCGCGCTGAAGGCGGCGGCCGAGGGGCGCTTTGACGAGCTTCCCATCCATAACCCGTCCATCGAGTGCGCCAGCCGCGAGCGCATCGAGGCCATTCAGCTGGCTCGCCTTATCGATCAGGTGGAATGGACATACAACCGCGTGGCGTGGTATCGCGACAAGATGGACGCGATGGGCGTGAAGCCTTCCGACATCAAATGCCTCGATGACGTGCGCAAACTTCCATTCACTGACAAGAGCGCATTGCGCGATACGTTCCCGTATGGCCTGTTCGCCGAGCCGCTCGACCAGATCGTCGAGCTGCATGCGTCTTCGGGCACCACGGGCAAGCCAATTGTCGTGGGCTACGACAAGGGCGACATGGATCTGTGGGCCGATTGCATTATGCGTCTTGTGCAGATGGCGGGCGTCGTGCCCAGCGACCGCGTGCAGATGGCATTCGGCTATGGCATGTTCACGGGCGGCTTCGGTTTGCATTACGGCCTGCAGCGTCTTGGATGCATGATGATTCCGGCCGGTTCGGGCAATACCGAACGCCAGATTCAGATGATTCAAGATTACGGCACCACGGTGCTGGTTGCCACGCCGAGCTACGCTTTGCACGTGTGCGAGGTGGGCGAGAAGATGGGCTACGACTGGGAGAAGAGCACCCTGCGCGTCGGTCTGTTTGGCGGCGAGCCGTGCACGCCCGCCTTGAAGGCGGAAATCGAGAGCCGCATGCATATCGTATGCACTGACAACTACGGCCTGACCGAGGTCATGGGCCCGGGCGTTTCGGGCGAGTGCCTGGCGAGCCGTGACATGCAGCATATTGCCGAGGATCATTTCCTGTGGGAAGTCGTCGACCCTGAAACGGGCGAGCCTGTGCCCGACGGCCAGATGGGAGAGTTGGTGCTCACTCCGCTTGGCAAGCATGCCATTCCCGTGCTGCGCTACCGCACGCACGATTTGACGCGCGTCATCAAAGACAAGTGCGCATGCGGCCGCACGACGGCCCGAATGCAGAAGGTGCGCGCACGCTGCGACGATATGCTTATCATTCGCGGCACGAATGTCTTCCCGTCGCAGGTGGAAGACGTGTTGTCGACCATCGAAGGCGTCACGCCGCACTATCGTATCGTCGTAGACAACGAAACGGGTCTCGACCGCATGGTTGTGCATGTTGAGCTGAAGCCCGAGGCATTCAGCGATTCCTTCGAAGAAATGGACAACTTCCGTCGCAAAATTGAAGAGAAGCTGAAGAGTGTGATGCTGGTTGCCTCGAAGGTGAAACTGGTTGAGCCTGGCGGAATCGAGCGTTCCACGGGCAAAACCAAGCATGTTGAGGATTTGCGAAAATAAGCAGTTTTTGGAGCGGCGGGTTTTGGCTCGCCGCTTGTTTTATCCCATCGCGCCAAAGCGGACTGGCCAGATTTCTTCACAACGTTCCAGGCGTTCAGAAATCCAGCCAGTCCGCCTTGGCGCTGCCATATTGAGGTTGGCGTCCCCTGCGCGTGACCATCATTCTGCCGAGTTTTCCATGCCTTCATGAGCTTTTCGGAATCTTGATATGACGCGATGGCGGATGAAACTATGCGAGTCTATGGGGCGTGGCCTCTTCTTTGGAAGCGGTTGCCTTTGCTGGAGTGGTATTCTACCGTGCATGGAAACTCAAGGAACTCATATTAAGGGACGTTTTGCTCCTTCGCCTACGGGTCGCATGCATGCCGGCAATATTTTCTCTGCTTTGATGGCGTGGCTGGTGGCCAAATCCCAGGGCGGTACCATGGTGCTGCGCATCGAAGACCTCGACCGGGAACGCTCGAAACCGCGGTTCATCGATGCGGTGCAACGTGACTTCGAAACATTGGGCCTTACGTGGGACGAGGGGCCGTATTTCCAGCACGATCGGGACGATGCGTACCAGGCGGCGTTCGATACGCTTGTTGACAAAGGTCTGGTGTACCCTTGTTTCTGCACGCGTGCCGATCTGCATGCTGCATCGGCGCCGCATCATGGCGAAAAGCTTGTGTACCCAGGGACGTGCCGCAATCTTACGCCGCAGCAGCGCATGGAAAGGGCAGTCTCGCGCAAGCCCGCGATGCGTCTTCGCGTGCCCGATGAAACAATCTCGTTCGACGATTTGATTCAAGGGCATTATTCGCAGAATTTGGAAGAGGATTGCGGTGACTTCCTTATTCGTCGCAGCGACCAGGCGTTTGCCTATCAGCTTGCTGTAGTGGTAGATGATGGCGAGCAGGGCGTGAATTCCATCGTGCGCGGCATGGACTTGCTGTGCTCCACGCCACAGCAGATGTATCTGCAAGATTTGTTGGGCATTCAGCACGCTCAGTACGCGCATGTGCCGCTGATGGTGGGAGAGAAAGACCGCCGCCTGTCGAAGCGCGACCACGATGCCGCGCTCGACGTGTTGCTCGAGCGGTTCAAAACGCCCGAGGCCATCATTGGCCATATCGCTGGAATTACCGGCCTTGCGCCAACGTGCGACCCTACTACGCCAGAAGAATTGCTGGGCACATTCGATATCAGAAGCCTAACGACGTTGTTTCCCGATTTAGTCCAAATCCAGTGGCATTAATCTCGTTCGCCTTGGCTTGGGCGGTGCCCTGCCTCTCACAACGTTCCAGGCGTTCGAGTCAGGGCATCGCCCAAGCCAAGGCGAACGAAAGGAAACTCGTTGCGTATTGCAAAGATTGCGGTAGCTTCGCTCGATTCGTTGCGATTGAAGCCGACCAAGAAAATGCCTTGATGCTCTCGCAGGGACGCCTGGAACGTTGTCCCGGAGAGAGTATCAAGGCATTTTCGATGGGATGCGTTATATTCCTTACAGCGTAAAAACTACTCCTGAGCTGGCTAGAATCGCGGCGGCGTAGAATGCGCCGAGTGCGATATTCAGGCTGCAGATTTGCGCCATGGCGCCGATGCGCGAAGCTGCGACGAGCGGGTTCGCGAACATCGCCTTCAAAAGTGGAATGGCCGCCAGTATCATGAATGGCACCACAATGAGTCCGTTCGTGAAGAATATGGCGACGATGGCGACGATGGCGACGAGCCATGCGACCACCAGCGCATGGTAGAGCGAGCGTGCTTTCTCGCGTCCCAGGTTCGCGGGCAGGGTGCGGCGGCCGACGGGAATGTCCTTTTCGATATCGCACGTGTTGTTCGTCATCATGATGAGGCCCACGCCGATAATCTCGGGCGCGGCCCATAGCAACATCCACCAATTCAAATCGCCCGTAAGCGCCTGGTAGCAGGCCAGCGGAATAAGGCCGCCCATCACGCCGCCGCTTACCATCTCGCCGATAGGCAAATACGATACGGGCGTTTTGCCCGCAGAATAGGCCACTACGAATATGGCGCCAACTACACCTATAGCCAGGGGAATCCAGCCAGCCTGCCAAATGACGTATGCGCCCAGCGCGAACGCCGCAACCAGAAAGCCAACGCCCAGGCGCAGCGCGCACGCCGGGTTCACGTTGTTGTAGACCAGCGTCGCGTCGCTTTCTTCCACATTGTCGTCGGCGGAATCGGCGCCTTTCACAAAATCGTAGTAGTCATTGAATGTGTTCACAGACGATTGCATCAGGATACAAATAGCCAAAAGCACCATCGTCATGATTGGCGAGATGGGGCACGCGCATGCCGCGGCGGCCGCGGCGACCATGCAGGGCAGAATCGCCGCCGGCCAGGTGTGCGGCGCGGCCAGTTGGACTGCCATTTTGACTGTAAAGGACTGGTAGGTTGTGGTGTTCAAAGTGCTATCGTCTCTTTTCATCGTTGCTCGTCATTGAGGGGCTTTCGCTCATCTTTGCCGGTGTCAATAAATGGCACGGCTTCGCGCATGCGCTGGGTGATGCCCTCGAATCGTTCGCGCAAGGTGGAGCCGGCCACTTCGCCGAGGTTGCGTATCGCCTGCCCCATGATTTCCTTGGTGGCGTCATCGAGGTTGCGCCCGTCGCGCACGAAGGTTGCCATATTCGACATGAAGCCGTCTTGGAAATCGGCCCAGCTTTTTGCGTCGCTCGAGGTTATGAGCTCGTACATGGTGTCGATGAATACCTCGCGCTCTTGGCTTGTGCAGCTGCGCAGCCAACGGTCGAGTGTGGTGTCGAACATTTGCGCGCCGCGATTGAGCGTTTCCTGGGTCGCAAAATCGGATCCGTCGACCATCCATGTGAACGGCACGTGTTGAAAGAATCCCAGCGCGTCCGATTGCACGATGCGGAAATCGTCACGGCTTTCCAAAATCATGCCGAACACCGAGGATTCGGGCACTGTTTTGTCGAGCTTCGCTTGGAATTGCGGGTCATCGATGCGCGGGGAGGGGGCTTCCAGGAAGCTTGGTCCGTCGTGGTTGAACACGCGTCGTATTCGCCCATACCCGCCTTCGTCTATGGTCAACGCCGCGAACTCGGCCAAGTTGCCGCCCTTTGAATGGCCGCCCACATAAATTGGCATGTGCGTGGGCAGCGCCGACAGAACGCCCGACACATATGCCGTAGCGGTTTTCTGTGAGGGAATCACGGGCAGGTAGCTCAGGTTGAAATCTTCTTTCCAACCGGCAAGCGTTCCGTCTGTCCCGCGGAACGCCAAATACGCCAATTCGGCGTTGTCTTTCGCGCCCACCGTGAACGTGCACGCGCAGAATTGCTTCTCTATGACTTCAGCCGTTTCGTTCGCGAAAAAGCCTACCTTCAAATCGGCATAGCGTCTGCTGCGTGCGAGCGCCATCAGAAAGTCAGGGAGCTGATCGGCGTCTTTCAGCCACCCGCCCGACAGCATGGCCTCAAGGGGCGTGAATCGCAGTATGTCGATGACGGGAACCATTTCGCCGCTATTGAGGTCGGCATAGCGGTAGAGATTCAGGTCGAGGTACACGAGCGACGATAATACGAGACTGTCCACCGGCGTGAAGGCCCGCCGATCGAAGCCCTCTTGGTGCTCGCGCAAAAAATCGGCCATGAATTTCTGCCGGCTGGGCGAGGGAAGCGCGCGGGCAATATCCGCCGTGTTTTTCATGTCGGGCATAATCGCTCCTACCTGGTATTGGCCAGTGTGCGCGCTGTGCGCTCGGCCAGATCGAGAAGCTCCTGTCGGCCGTGCACGCCGCACTTCGTGTAAATGCGGCGCAGATGCGTGTCGGCGGTGCTTTTCGCAATGAACAACTCTTGGGCGATGCGCTCGTTCGTGCGCCCGCGCAGCGCGAGCGCCAGCACTTCGGTCTCGCGCGCCGACAGGCCGGTGGCCTTTGCGATGGCGTCTCGCACGGCCTCGGTATTGTCGACGGCATCGACCTGGGTCGAGAGCGCGCGGAAATCACGTTCGGTGAACAGGAACGTGAACGCGCATACCACGGCCAAGCCCGCGAAGGCCATAACGGCGTATGGCGTGACATGCAGAGGCGATGCCGCGTCGAAGCCGTTCGCGAGGAAAATGCCCAGCGCTTCGCCGCCGTAGAGCACGGCGAAGCCCTGCGCGAATGCGAGGGCGCAGTTTGCGCCCTCGAGCTGGGCGCTTGCGCAGAACAGCGAGGCGAATGCGGCCGAGAGGCCCAAATACCCCGCCAGCACGATGGCGTCGCCCGTGATGTCGAGCCCCTCGAGCACGGGCGTGAACAAGAAGCCCGCAAGCGTCAGCGTAAACGCGATGCGATAGCTCATCGAGAACGCGTCGCGCTCGCCTCGCTCGTCAGCGTGCAGCGTTTCGAGCACGCCCGCGCAAAACAAGGCGACGATGAACATGGCGTATGGCAGGGAGGGCGTTGCGATGGATCCAGGGTCGCTTCGGTATGCTTCCACAAAGCCGGCAGCCACTCCAAACAGCAGCGCGCCGGCGAGCATGCGGGTCGAAAGCCTGCGGATGCGTTTCGGCGCTGCGCTGATAGGCGCGGCCGCGTCGCCTTCGACGACATTCGTGTCGCGCTTGGAAATTTCCATGAAGGCTACGCCGGCGAACGGCAGCACGCATCGCGCAGCATAGCCTATCGCCTCCGGAAGGAACCACAGCGCTATGCAGCACGCCGCGGCGATGCCCGTTGCGGCGAAAATCTCGGTCGCGGCAAGCCGCGGCGGGTTTTCGCCAAGCGTTTTGCCCCAAGCCGTAAGCGTCAGCGCCATGGGCGCGCCAATCAGCAAGCCCTCCGCGACCACCTCGGCAGGGGTGGTGCCCGGCATGGCGCTTACGGCGGCGCCCGCGCTCATGAATGCGGCGAAGGCTGCCAGCGTTCCGCTGCGCGAGAGCGCGCGATGGGCCACGTCGGGGGCATTTCGCTCACCGATGAACGCGGCCACCATGAAGGCAAGCGTCAGCAGCAGTTCAGCGCGCTCGAACGTGAACGGACCCAGCGCAAGTTGATGGTTCGTGCCCAGGTAGAAGGCGGCGAATACAAAGCCCTGGTAGCATGCGAACCCGGCGATTCTCGACCAAGAGGGACGCGCTGTTTGTGCGGGGGCTTTGCTCACGTTTCTTCCTTTTGCATGCATGTATGAAATGGTCGTTTCATCATAGCGCACCCAACTTATATATGGTGCGCTTTGGGAGAATGCCCACGCGTTTCACGCGTCTTCGCGGGGTTGACGTATGCTTTCGCCGTACGAATTCGAATTGGAGGAAGTGCCATGGCCACCAACGCCCAGCTCACTGAAGAATATCTCGCGCTTATCGATGCGCTCGACGGCGACAAGGCCGGCCGAGCCGCGGCCCGAAGCCACATGGAGCATTCGACCGCGATTTACCACGGCGTGATCGTCGATTCCTCGTATGTGCCGCGCCTGTACAACCGCGAGACGCGCGCCCGTTTCGAATACATCGCTGAAACCACGTATTCCATCTTGTCGAAGGTCATGCGCGAGTACCTCGAGAATCCTGCGTATCGCCATGTGTACGATATCGACCCGCGCTTGCAAGAGCTCATTTTGCTGCCGCGCGGCTACGATGCGCTGCTGCCGTTTGCACGCGTCGACCTCTTCCTCAACGAGGACGACATGACGGCGCAATTCTGCGAGTTCAACGCCGACGGCTCGTCGGGCATGAACGAGAACCGCGAGATCACGGCGAGCATCGCGCATTCGCGACCGTTCGAGCAGTTCGCCGCCGCGCACGCCGTGCACACGTGCAACGAAGAGTTGTTCGACGGCTGGGTGGATGAATTCCTGAAAATCTATGACACGTACGATTTGAAGGTTGAGCATCCGCATGTGGCCATCGTCGACTTCCTGGAAAACGCCATTACCGAGGAATTCAAGATTTTCGCGGGCCTGTTTGCCAAGCGAGGCATCGAATGCTCGGTCTATGATGTGCGCGATTTGCGTTTCGAAGACGGCCAACTCGTTGGTACGAAGGCGTTCTATGGGCGCGACAACGCCAAAATCGACGCCATTTGGCGCCGCAGCGTGACCAACGACATCATCGACAATTGGGAAGCGTCCCAGCCGCTTATCGAAGCCGTACGCAACCGCAAGGTGGCGCTGATCGGCAGCTTCGCGGGCCACTTGGTACACGACAAGCAAATTTTCCAAGTGCTCTATATGCCCGAAACGCAGGCGCTGCTCACCGATGAAGAGAACGCGTTTGTGCAGGCAACGGTTCCGTTCACGTCGTTCTTGACGAGCGAAGTCGCCGACTCTCGCGATGTGCGCGCCACCCGCGAGCAGTGGATCATCAAGCCGACCGACGCGTACGGCTCAAAAGACGTGTTCGCGGGCGTTGACTTCACCGACGAACAGTGGGCCAGAATCGTCGATGCGCACGTCGATGGCAAGGCGGGCGCGCCGTTTTTGATTCAACGCTACTGCACGCCGTTCAAAACGCCGGCCATTCCGTTGTACGGCACCCAGGCCGATGCCGAAGCGACGCCCACGCCTTACAACAACATGGAGGGCTTGTATATGTACAACGGCCGTTTCACGGGCGTGTTCAGCCGCATGGGGCCGCAACCCGTCATCTGCAAGAAGACGGGCGGCATCACCGCCGCAACCATTTGGGTGGACGAATAGCATGGGAAAGTTTCTTGAATCGCGCGCGGTAACCGTTGCCGTGTCGGTGGTTGCCGCCGCTGCGCTGGCGGTATCGCTTGTGGCGGCGGGATTTGCGGCGTGCGCGGTGCCCGACGTGTCAACCAAAACTCTGGCCAGCGCCTTTTCCGACGACGTCGATTCGCCTTTCACGAAAGACGAGCTGGTTGCGGCGGCCGTTCAAACGAAGCACTATACCATCGACGACAACGACAAGGCGGCGGTTTACGGCACCGTGGCTGCCATCAATGCGCAGCAG
>CALBLG010000021.1 GCA_937895975.1 uncultured Slackia sp. | reverse complement strand
ACCAGGTCGGAATCGTCGCCCATAACCATGGTGAGGCCCGAATCGAAAATCGAAGAATGGGCGTCGCCCACGATATCGACCGAAACGATGGGGTCTTCGGTATAGGCCAGGATACCCTTCAGCGGGCCTTCAGCGGCAGCTTTCATGGCGGCGTTGATTTCTTCCTTGGTCACCTTGCGCGACAGCTGCACGGTAAGGTCGACCATCGAGCCGTCTGGGGTGGGAACGCGGGTGGCGAAGCCATCGAGCTTGCCCTTCAACTCGGGCAGCACCAAGGCAACTGCGCGGGCGGCGCCGGTGGTGGTGGGAATCATGGACAGCTGGGCGGCGCGGGCGCGGCGAAGGTCTTTGTGCGGAAGGTCCAGAATCTTCTGGTCGTTCGTGTAGCTGTGGATGGTGTTCATGTAGCCTCGCTCGATACCGAAGTTCTCGAGCAGAACCTTGGCGACAGGCGCCAGGCAGTTCGTGGTGCACGAGGCGTTCGAGATGATGTTGTGGGCGGCCTTGTCGTATTTCTCGTCGTTCACGCCCATCACGATGGTGATGTCTTCACCTTTGGCCGGGCATGTGATGATGACTTTCTTGGCGCCGGCATTGATGTGCTTGGAAGCGAGCTCGCCAGTCTTGAAGATGCCCGTGGATTCGACGACGACGTCAACGCCCAGCTCGCCCCAGGGAAGATTCTCGGGATCGCGCTCGCAGAGTACCTTCGTTGCGTGACCGTCGGCCACGAAGCCGTCTTCGGTAACCTCGACCGTGTCGAACGCGCGGCCGTGAACGGAATCGTATTTCAGCAAATGGGCCATCGTAGGAATGTCGCCTAGGTCGTTGATCGCGACGACGTCGAGCTCGGGATCGTTCGCCATCGCGCGATAGACGAGACGCCCGATGCGGCCGAAGCCGTTGATGCCAACCTTGATTGCCATGTGCAAACCCCTTTCTTAGGTGCATTACGCTTACGAATTATAGGTAAGCTCGATAGAAGGGCAACAAGAAGCGTCCTAAAAGCACGGCGAACGGAAGAAATGCACCGTCTGCGGGTGCCAATGTTACGCTCGCGCCAACGTCAGCGAAAACGACCCTGGCGAGTCGGATTGGCTTGAAAGAGGAGCGACGCGTACTTCGGTACGCGAGCGACGATTGAAAGCCAAGTCGGCCGCCAGGGTCGTTTTCAGCGTCGAGCGATTGCGTCGTTCGTAGAACGACGCAATTATTTAAGATCCATGTTTTGCATCATTTCTTGCAGCTGCTTCATGTCCGACATCTTCATGCCGCCCATGCCTGGCAGGCCGAAGCGCTGGCGTTTGCCCTTCTTGCCTTTTTTGCCCTTCTTCGTGGGACGGCCCATGCTGGCCGCAGCGGGCATCATCTTCTTCATCATCTTGCGCGTTTCGTTAAACTGCTTCATCACCTGGTTCACTTCCTGAACCGTGGTGCCCGAGCCGGCCGCAATGCGTTGGCGTCGGCTGCCGTTCAAGAGTTCGGGCTTTTCGCGTTCGGCCTTCGTCATGGAAAAGATGATGGTCTCCATGCGGTCGAGCGCGCCGGTGTCGACCTGACCCTGCGCCATGGCCTTGTCGCCGCCGGGCAGCGCACTGATGAGCTTGGAAATGCCGCCCATTTTGGAAACCTGCTTCTTGATTTCCAAGAAGTCGTTCAGGTTGATGTCGGCCTTCTGCACGCGCTCGGCGGTTTCGGCTTCGATTTCCTCGGCCTTGATTTTCGACGCGTGCTCGATGAGCGAAACCACGTCTCCCATGCCCAGAATGCGTTTAGCCATGCGGTCGGGATGGAACGGCTCGAGCGAATCGGGCTTCTCGCCCGCGCTGATGAATTTGATCGGCTTGCCAGTGACTTGCTTCAGCGACAGCGCGCCGCCGCCGCGGGCGTCGCCGTCCATCTTCGACATGATCACGCCGTCGAAGTCGACCTTCTCGGCGAAAGCTTGCGCCACGTTCACGGCGTCCTGGCCGGTCATGGCGTCGACGACCATGAGAATTTGGTCGGGCTTCACGGCGGCCTTGATATTGGCGGCCTCGTCCATCATCTCTTCGTCGACGTGCAGGCGGCCCGCCGTGTCGACGATCACCACGTCGCGCAGGTTGTCGATAGCGAAGCGCACGCCCTCGCTGGCGATTTTCACCGGGTCTTGCCCGTCGCCGCGGTAGACCTTCACACCCATCTCGTCGCCGAGCGTTTGCAGCTGGTCGGCAGCGGCAGGGCGGTACACGTCGCAAGCCACGAGCAGCGGGCTGTGGCCCTTGCCCTTTAGCAAGTAGGCGAGTTTGGCCGCAGCGGTGGTTTTGCCGGAGCCCTGCAGGCCCACCAACATGATGACGTTGGGAATGCGGCTGGAAAGCACCAGCCCAGAATCAGTTTGGCCGAGCAGCGCGGTGAGTTCGTCGAGCACGATTTTCACAACGTTTTGCGCAGGTGTGAGCGAATCGAGCACCTCGGCGGTAAGGCAGCGCTCTTTCGCGTTGGCGATGAAGCTTTTCACTACCTTGAAGTTCACATCGGCCTCGAGCAACGCCATGCGAATCTCGCGCATGGCCGCATTGATGTCGTCTTCGGTAAGTCGGCCCTTCGATTTCAGGCCGCTGAAAATGCCCTGCAGGCGGTCGGATAGGTTTTCAAACATATATGGCTCCCATCAAAGTCACAAGGAGTAATCTGTCACCATTTAACTGGGCCATTATATAGAAATCGGCCGCAGCGCTGTGGGCTTCTCGCCAAAACAGCACTGCGGCCTTTGAAAAGACGCGGCCCTTTCAAGGGGAGGGGTTGGACTCAAGGGCCGCGAACGGATAAGCGCAGGTAAGGTGCCTGGGCTCTGTCAAGGAGGGGTTTGCCAGAGCGCAGCAGATAAGGCGCGAGGCTAATTGCCCAAAAGTTTCGCGACGTTTTTCGCGGCGATACGGCCAGAGTTCACTGCCC
>CALBLG010000020.1 GCA_937895975.1 uncultured Slackia sp. | reverse complement strand
GCTCGGCGGCGTCGCACTGCGCCTGCCACATTCCCCGCGCCTGCTCGTATGCCATGCGTGCGGAATCGACGCGATGCGCGACCGAATCCTCCTGCTGGGCCAAAGGCGCAATGGCGCTGCGCAGCGAGGCTTCGGCTTCGGCAGAGATGCGGGGCGTGGTCTCGTATGCCGCGAGTTCGGCCTTCGCGTCGAGCTCGCACGTGCGCATATCGGCCTTCGCCTGGGCGACGTCTTGAGACAAGCGGCGGCTCGAGGCATCAATTCGCTCGAGCTCGCCCCTGCACGATGCAACCGCCTCGATGCGGGCATGCGCGTGCGACAACCTGCGTTGCACGCGCTCACGCTCTTCAAGCAGCGATTGCAGCTCTATATCTTCGTCCTTCAGCTCGCTCGCAGCGGCGCGCGCTTCGGAAAGGCGCAGCTTCACGCGCTCGAGCTCGCCCCTAAGGTTGGGGAACGATTCGGTTTCGGCTGCCGCGCGGCTCGTGTATGCCGCGATTTTCCCGTCGAGGCCGCTCGCCACGCACGCCGGGCTTTCCCGCGTGCCCGAGCCGGCCGTAAGCAGCTTCGACGATATGTCGGGCGCGGCTTCAAGCGAGCGCAGCTCATCGGCATCGAGCGAGAACAGCGTTTGGAACGTCTCGCGGTCGATGTCGCCGCATACCGCGTCGACCCATTCGTCATCGCCAAGAAGGCCCTCGGCGTTTTTCGCGCGTGAAATATTGCCCAGCTCGCCGCGACGCTGGTCGAAAAACAGCAACGACCCTTCGCGCTCGGCCGCACGAGGCTTGTATGCGTTGCGCATACCGCGCGCCTCGGGCCAGCCGAACAGCACGCCGCCGATGAAAGCGCGGGCCGTGGTCTTGCCCGCTTCGTTCGCACCGTACACCACATTCAACCCCGGCTCGAAAGGCCCTATGGCCCGGTCAACGAACCGGCCGAACGCCGCCATGTGGACGCGTTGCAAAAAGATGGAAGAGCCATCAGGCCGCTCGACGGCATCGGCAGCCTGGCTCGGCGCTGCATGCTTGCCCGTCATAACTCTTCACGTCCTTCCAAAAGTTCAAGGGAAAGGTCTTCGGCGCGCTCGATCAAATCGCCGAGTTTTCGCTCTATGCCCGCCGGAAGCGTAAGGCCGCGAGCAGCAAATTCCTGCTGAAGGTATTCGATGGTCGCATCGCTGTTGGCGGCAAGTTTTTCCGATTCGCGCAGAAGCGTCGCCTCGAACAGGCCCGATGCGCGCATCGCATCTTTGTCGAACGGCGTCGTGGTTTCATCAATCAAGGCATCGCAGAAAAACGACGGATACCGCTCGTTGAGTTCGTCTCGAAGTTCTTCCACATATCCAGGCCGCGCAAGCGTGCCATGCAAAGGCGTAGCACCGACGAGCGTGACGCGGGCGATCATCTCTTCGCAGGGAACCTGGGCGTTCGCATCGAACATGGCTCGCACGCACGCGCCCAACACATCTTCCGCGCCTGGGCATTTCGACACATCGACGCGCAGCTTCTCCCATTCCACCGACGCGCACGGAATGAACTCGACCTGGTTTGGGATGCCCTGCTCGAGCGTCACCGCATAGCAGCCTCGCTCGCCCGTTTCCTTGATGTCTCGCCCCTGCACGCACCCGCAGTACGCGAGCTTCGTCTCGGCCGATTCGCTTTGGGGGAAGCGGAAATTCTTATGAATATGGCCAAGCGCCCAATAATCCATTCCCGACGCATACAGCGCGTCTTCGCTGGTGGGAGCCTTATACGGATCCAGCCACAAACCCGTGTGCAGCATGCCAATGACGAAAGGCGCCTCGGTCGCGCACGCGGCCTGAGCCGCCGCGCGCGTCATGCCCGCAGCGATATCGCCGCTGGATTGGTTCGAGAAACCCCGTGCGGCGATGATGGCGGCCGCAGCTCCATCGCGTTCATACACCGCGTAGCTCGGCGCATCGGAGCCGAACATATGCACATTTTCCGGCAGCTGGTCGCGCAAGCCCGCCCATGTTGCATACGGATCATGGTTGCCTGCGATGAGGTATACGGGGATTCCAACCTCGCGCAGGCGCTCGAGCCCACGAAGAAAATGGCGGTGGTGCGCATAACTGGGCTTGTCGGTGTCGAACACGTCGCCAGCAAACAACACGAAGTCGACGCCGCGCTCGATGGCCGCGTCGATTACGCGATCGTATGCTTCGGGAATGGCTCGCACGAGCCTCTCGGCCCATTTGGACGAAAGGCCGCGCAGCCCGCGGAAAGGCGCACCCAAATGGATGTCGCCCGAATGAATGAATGTAATGCGCTCGCTCATAATGGCGAGTTTAACCTACCTATATTTGACTTGCGTCGATATAATTGCCGAATTTCGTGTATTCGGGATTGAACGACAGCGTGATATCGCGCGTGGCGCCGTTGCGGTGCTTGGCCACGATGAGTTCTGCCGTGCCCCATTCGGGACGCCCGTCGGTTTCGGCTTCCATTTCGTCCATCGAACGGTCGATGAACATAACAATGTCGGCGTCCTGTTCGATAGAGCCCGATTCGCGCAGGTCGGAAAGCATGGGGCGCTTGCTTCCGCGCATTTCGACCGCACGCGAGAGCTGCGACAGGGCAAGCAAGGGCATGTCCATTTCCTTCGCAAGCACCTTCAAACCACGGGAAATTTCGGCGACTTCGACGGCGCGGTTGCCATCGCGGCGGTTCGACGGGGGCTGCATAAGCTGCAGATAGTCGACGATGATCAGGCCTTTTTTCTTATCGCGCAGCTGGCGGCGCGCCTTCGCGCGCATCTCGAGCAGCGAAAGGCCCGGCGTATCGTCGATATAGAGCTCCAAACCCGAAAGCGTGGCGGCCGCGTTCATGATGGCGTTCCAGTCGCCTTCTTGCAAATTGCCCTGGCGCAACTGTCCCAAATTCACACGTGCCTCCGAGCACAGGATACGTTGAACCAGCTGGTTAGCGCCCATCTCCAAGCTGAACAGCGCGACCGCCGCACCCGACTTCGCGGCATTGGTCGCCACGTTCAAGGCAAACGAGGTTTTGCCAACGCCAGGACGAGCAGCCAAAATAAGCAAATCGCCGCCGCGCAGGCCCCAGAACAGCTTGTCGACGTCGGTAAAGCCCGTCGGCGTGCCCGCCATCTGGTTTTTGTTGTTCACAAGCTCGTCGATTTCATCGAAGGCCTGAGTAAGCAGGTCGGTGATATTCTGGAACGACGACGAAACGCGCTTCTGGGTAACCTCGAAAAGCATCTTTTCGGCTTCCTCGATGACCTCGTTCGTGTCGTCGGGAGCATCGTAGGCAAGCGCGTTGATGTTCGTGGACGCATACACCAAATCGCGCAGCACGCTGTTGCGTTTCACGATTTCGGTATGGTTCTTCCAATTGGTAAGGGCCAGCGTATTGTTCGCGAGCTCCACCAAATAGGGGCGGCCGCCCACCGCTTCTAACTGCCCCTCGGCAGACAGGCGATCGGCCAACGAAATTTGGTCGATGGGAATATGGCGCACGTTCAGTTCGAGCATACCCGCGAAAATAAGCTGATGCGCAGGACGAAAGAAGTTTTCAGGAACAAGCTTCGTCGCAATTTCATCGATGGCCTCGGGGTTGAGCATGCATGCCGCCAAAACCGACTTCTCGGCTTCGATATTGTTCGGAAGCGGACGGCCCGTCGTGCTTTGCAGCACTGGCGCCTGATCGCTTCGCTCGCCTTGGTAACGATTGTTCCTATCTGGCATGGTTTCGCCCTTTCATCCATCTCGCCACTATTATAAGGTCGCAAAACAATTGCGGTCGAATTAAGAGAAGCAGCGCCCTTTCCGCCCACTAAACCACGTATGGCTCGCCAGAGGTATCCCTTTGATGGGTCGCAGAAACAAAATCCCCTAGCCATCAAAAAAGGGAGCGCGAACGCTCCCTTTTTTATTAACCGATGATTTTCGCGAATGCAAAAACTACTCGGCGACCTCTTCGGTGGCCTCGGCTTCAACAGCCTCGGTCTCGACGGCCTCGACCTCTTCGGTCTCTTCTTCGGCAACTTCCGCGCCGACCGTCAGCTGAAGGTCGACATGAATGTCACGGTAGATGTTCAGAGCAACCGTGTGAGCGCCAGCGGTCTTGATAGCCTTGCGGATATCGAGACGCTTGCGGTCGATTTCGACGCCCGTCTCGGCCTTGACCGCGTCAGCGATCATAGCGGCGGTGACGGAGCCGAACAGCACGCCCTCTTCGCCGACCTTGGCGTCGACAAAGACCTTCTTGCCCTCGAGCGAAGCCTTCAGAGCCTCAGCGTCAGCGATGCGCTTCTCTTCGCGCTTGGCGATGTTGCCACGACGCTGCTCAAGCTGCTTCAGGTTGCCGGCGGTAGCCAGCACGGCCTTCTTCTGAGGGCCAAGGTAGTTGTTGAAGAAGCCACGAGCAACTTCGACGACGTCGCCTTCGCCGCCCTTGCCCGGGACCTCGGTAAGCAGGATAACCTTCATTGGTGCCTCCTAGCGATTGCGGCGGTCGCCGCGGCCGCTGACGGCCGGAACCGTGTAGGGCATGAGGGCCATCTCGCGGGCGTTCTTAATCGCGCAAGCGATGTCACGCTGATGCTGGACGCAAGCGCCAGTCACGCGACGGGGCTTGATTTTGCCGCGGTCGGTAACGTATTTACGCAGCATAGCCGTGTCTTTATAGTCGACGTACTGCGCATCGTCTTTGCAGAACTGGCAGTACTTGCGGCGCGGCTGCTTGGTGTATTCAGCCATTGATTTCCTCTTTCAGAACTGTGTCAATATTGATTGACAGGGACGACTTAGAACGGAATGTCGTCGTCGTACACGGACGTATCGATTGCGGGCGCCGCAGCCGGTGCCGGAGCATACGACTGTTGCGGAGCGGCTGCCTGCATGCGCGGAGCCGGTTGACCGCCATCGCGGCTCGTCATGAATTCGAGCTCGTCGACGACAACTTCCAGCTTGCTGCGCTTGGAGCCGTCTTGCGCCTGCCACTGGGACCAGCGCAACTTCCCTTCGATAGCGACCTTGCTTCCCTTGCTCAAGAATCGGGACACGCTTGCGGCGCGGTTGCCGAACATCGTGCAATCTACGAAGTTCGCGTAATCTTCCCACTGGCCGGTCGTGCTGTTCTTGCGGCGGTCGTTGACGGCCACGCCGAACGAAAGGACCTGGAAACCGCTAGGGGTTTCTCGAAGCTCGGGGTCGCGCGTAAGATTGCCCGTGATAACCACTTTGTTGATGCTCATGACCATTCCTCAATTCTTGAAGTTTGAGAGCAATTGCTCCCTGCCCGATAGTTGACCTGCGATTACTCGCGGTCGGTGCGAACAACGATCTTGTGGCGGACCACCGCGTCGGTGATGCGCAGCACGCGATCGAGCTCCGCGATATTGGCGGGGTCTGCGTGGAAATCGATGAGGGTGTAATCGCCCTCGGTCAGGCCGTTGATCTCGTAGGCGAGCTTGCGCTTGCCCCAATCCTCAACGTTGTCGACCTTGCCTTCGCCCTCGGCGATGGTGGTCTCGATACGCTTCATGACGGCGAGACGGGTTTCGTCGTTGATGGTGGGCGCGACGAAGAACAGCAATTCATAAGCCTTCATTGTGTCACCTCCTCTGGACTATAACGGTCCCGGGACATATGAAGGCGTAACCCGGGACAGGAAACTTGGTTATGATACCAACCAAATTTCACCTGGGCAATCACCAATTCCTGCCTGCGCCCCAATTCCACGCGCCGCCCACAATTCCGCGGAACAGCGTTCGCGAGCGCCACTCTAGCGCGCATTTCTTGCCGAAACCTTGCCCGCGCGCACGTTTTCCGTTTGCTTCTATCTTTGTGCCATCGCTTTGCATTCTCCACACGCGCACCCCTTTCCATTCATAAGACCCCAAGATTCCAGCAACGTGTGTTTTCAACCGAAACGCGACGGTTTGACGGCATGGGCATAGGTGTTTGTTAAGATGCCGATATATTCAAGAAGGAGCGGCGGAGCTTTTCGGCACGCCGCGATAGATAGGAGTGAGCATGGCCGACCGCAATGTCGAAAGCGACGCGTTGGGCGTTCCCCCGATTGACGAAACCCTGGAAATTCTGCTTTTGCAGGCTATAGAAGAAGCACAAGACCGCATGGAGGCCGGTTCGGAAGTTGTTCCGTTCACCTCTCTGCTGACTGGCGAGACCGTGACCGAAGACACCCATACCGGCACCACCGAGGAATGCTTCGATTCGGCTCGCAAAACCGTCGAAGCCGCAACCGGCGCGCGCGCGTATGTGCTGTGCTACGACGGATACATCGACACCGACGCCGGCCGCAAAGACGCCATCATCGCCGAGGGCGGCACGGCCGACGGCGGCAAGGGCGTCGCGGTGTGCCTGATGTACGAAGAAGGCGACGATGTGCTGACGTTCGAAGACGAAGTCGTGTATTTGGCCGAAGCCCCAAATTTCCTGGCCGGCGACGAGGAAGTTCCCGCGATTATCGAGGACGAAGAAGAAGCCGAAGAATAAATTCGGAAAATCGGGTTTACCTTTTCGACTTTTTTGCTATACTGCTTTTTCGCTACGCGCAATACGTGTGGCAATCGACGCAACGGAGAGATGTCCGAGCTGGCCGAAGGAGCACGATTGGAAATCGTGTATGCGCCAAAAGCGTATCTGGGGTTCGAATCCCCATCTCTCCGCCAGACAACCTAAGCGCTGTTTCCAACGGCGCTTTTTCATAAGGCCTTTATGGCCGCACCCTCGGAGGGGTGGCAGAGTGGTTGAATGCGGCGGTCTCGAAAACCGTTTGGCCCGCAACCCGGGTCACGGGGGTTCGAATCCCCCCTCCTCCGCCAGGTAACATTTTGCAGGCACGGTAATCGTGCCTGCTTTATTTTTGCTTGGACAAAATTGGGGGGATTTGAACCGATGAGGTCGATTCGCGTTAAGAAAAACAGCCCAGTGGGCTGTTTTTAGCGAATCGCGAGGAGGCTTT
>CALBLG010000019.1 GCA_937895975.1 uncultured Slackia sp. | reverse complement strand
GGGCGTCGACGGTGTCGTCGAACTCGACGGCGCGCATAAGGCCTAGGCCGCGCACTTCTTTGACGTGCGGCAAGGCCGTCAGGCGCTCGGCCAAATGCTCGCCGGCGGCCTCGATGCGCTCAACTTCGCCGGGCTTGCCCAGTTGGTCGAGCACGCAGTTCGCCGCGGCAATGGCCAGGCAGCTTCCGCCGAACGTGGTGCCGTGGTCGCCCGGGCCGAATGCGTCGGCCACCTCGGCGCGCGCGGCGCAGGCGCCCATGGGCACGCCGCCGGCGATGCCCTTCGCCATGGCGACGATGTCGGGGGTGACTCCGTAGTGCTGGAACGCGAACGGCACGCCGCAGCGATACATGCCGCACTGCACTTCGTCGCAAATCATGAGCGCCTTGTGCTCGCTGGTCAGGCGGCGCACCGCTTCCATATACTCCTGCGAGCAGGGGTGCACGCCGCTTTCTCCCTGCACCACTTCCAGAATCACGGCGCACACGTCGTGGCTGGCGAATGCCTGCTCGAGCGCGGCCACGTCGTTTTGCGGCACGTCGACGAAACCGCCCGGCAGCGGCTTGAAGGCCTCTTGCTTCAGTGGCTGAGCCGTGGCGGCGAGCGTCGCCAGCGTGCGGCCGTGGAAGCTATTCGTGATGGTGACGATGGTGGAACCGCCGTTGCCGAATCTCTTGGCGTACAGGCGTGCCAGCTTGATGGCGCACTCGTTGCTTTCAGCGCCCGAATTCGAGAAGAACGTCTTCCAGGTGATGGCCTCGCCGGCCGCGTCGGTGCCGCCCAAAATACCCGAAAGCTTCTGGGCCACCTCGCCGCGGTGCTCGATGTAGTAGTAGTTGCTCACGTGCATCAGCTTCGCGGTTTGCTGCTGCAGGGTTTCCACCAGCGCGGGCGCGCAGTGACCCAAGCTAATAACGCCGATGCCGCCGATAAAATCCAGGTATTGCTTGCCTTTGTCGTCGACGAGCGTCATGCCGCTGCCGCTGACGAATTCGACGGGCTTGCGGGCGAAGGTGCCCATTACGTATTTCGATTCGAGTTTCTGCTGCGTCTCGAGGCTCATGGGTGTGCTCCTAACATATATGGTGCGCGGTGCGCAAAGGTTTCGTTATTCTTGTTCGTCTTCGACGTTGGCGTCCAGTCGGCTGGCCAACGCGTCGAGCGGCTGTGCCTGATAGGTTTCGTCGGGCGTGGAGGGCTTCATCATGGTGCCCACGCCGTGGTCGGTGAGCAGTTCAAGCAAAAGCGCGTGCGGCATGGTGCCGTTGATGATATGCGCGGCGGGAATGCCCGCGTCGAGCGCCGACAGGCAGGCCTCGATTTTGGGAATCATGCCGCTGGAAAGCGAGCCCGACTCGATCATTTCGCGCGCCTCGTCGGTGGTCAGCGAGCTGATGAGCGTGTCCTTGTCGTCGAAATCCTTGTACAGGCCGTCGACGTCGGACAGGAAGATGATCTTGTGCGCGTGCAGGGCGGCGGCCAGCTGGCCTGCGGCGATGTCGGCGTTGATGTTGAACGGCTTGCCGTCGTCGCCGGCGGCCACCGTGGCCACGATGGGGATGTAGTCGTCGTCGACAATGTGCTCGAGGTACGTGGGGTCGATGTTGGTGATCTTGCCCACGCGGCCGAGCTCGGGGTCGAGCTGCGTGGCGCGAATCGTGCAGCCGTCGCCGCCGCTCACGCCCACGGCCAAGTGGCCATGTTCGTTCAGCGCGTCGACCAGACGTCGGTTCACGTTGCCCACCAGCACCATGCGCACCAGCTCCATGGCGTCGTCGGGGGTTACGCGCAGGCCGTCTTTGAATTTCACGGGCATGCCGCTTTTCTCGAATGCGGCCGAGATGTCTTTGCCGCCGCCGTGTACGATGATGGGCTTCAGGCCAATAATCTTCAAAAGCACGATGTCGGTCATCACCTGGCGCATGAGCTCGGGGTTTTCCATGGCCGACCCGCCGTATTTGATGAGCACGGTTTTGCCGGTGGTGTTTTTGATCCACGGCAGGGCTTCCACCAGCAGGTTTACCTTTGTCGCATAGCTCGAGCTGCGCAGGCCGGTTTTCGTGAATTTCATGGGTGGCTCCTTGGAAGGCGAGACGCGTTAAGCGCTCGGAGCGTTTAACGCGTCTAACGCGCTTGGGGTTGAAACGGTTGGAAACGTGAGGCAGGGCGTATGGTGCCGGGCCCGGTTCGAATTCGCTCGCATGGGCGTATTCGAATATAGCAACGGGCCGGGCCAACGCCTAGCTTCGTCGCTCGTTTCTCCCCAGGGAGCGCATATGTTTCACGAAAGCTACGACGCGCATGCCACGCCGCCCAATCCAGCGTCTTCGGCCAGGCCGAACACGATGTTGGCGCACTGCACGGCTTGCCCGGCGGCGCCCTTGCCCAGGTTGTCGATGGCCGCCATGGCCACAATCATGCGCTCGTCGACGTTGTACGATGCGTTCACATGGGCACGCGCGGTGCCGGCCACCGAACCGGTTTTGGGCCATACACCTTGCGGCAAGGTGGCAACCAGGCTCGATTTGCCGTAGGCGGACGCATAGGCTGCATGCAAAGCGGCGTCGTCGATTTCGACGCCTGCTGCTACGGGCAAATACGCCGTTGCCAGAATGCCGCGCTTCAATGGGGCGAGGTGCGGCGTGAACACGACATGCGCGGGAGCGGGGCGCAGGGCGGCGTCGCCTGCCACGGGCATGCCGGCGGCGGAAAGGGTGCGGCCATAGGAAAGCGCGATTTCGGGCTGGTGGCGATGAAGCGGCAGGCCGTAGGCCTCGAGCGATTCGTCGGCCGAGCAATAATGCGTGCGCGCGTTGGCCTTGCGGCCGGCGCCCGTCACGCCCGAAATGGCGTCAATCACGATGGTTGCTTCGGGATTGACGAAGCCGGCGGCAAGCGCTGGAGTCGCCGCCAAAATGGAGGCGGTCACGTAGCAGCCGGCGCAGCCCACGATGACGGCTTCGCCCGCGGCGCGGCGGGCGGCCAATGCTTCAAGCGCGGCGCGGTTGGTTTCGGGCTGACCGAAGGCCGAGCGGGGTAGCAGCTCGGGAGCGGCATGCTGCACATGGTAGGCGGCCTCATAGTCGGCGGCCACGCCAAAGCGGAAATCGGCCGAAAGGTCGATGCAGGTCACGCCCGCGTCGATGAGGCGCGGCGCGTGCAGCATGCCGGCCTTGTGGGGCACGCCCATGAACACCACGTCGCAGGAAAGCAGGTTATCGGTGGCATGGGGTTCGAGCACCAGCTCGTCGTACACGCCGCGAAACGCCGGGTAGATGTCGGCGATGTGCTGGCCGGCCTCAGAATCGGATGTGATGACGGCGACCTCGAATTCGGGGTGGTTCGCGCACAGTCGCAGCACTTCGGCTCCGGCATAGCCCGTGGCCCCCATGATACCCGCCTTAATCATGCGCGCTCCCTTCGACAAATGCATAAAAAATCAGATTTATGCATATTAGTACGCTTCTAAACACGTTTCATGTATATCTATTAAATTTCCTGGAACGTACATATATGTATGCCCTGCTGGTTGTCTTGCAAGCGCGAAACGCGGTTGGCTCTGGGGAAAGGCCATGTTCGTCTTCTCGAGAAGGGTAGCAGTGCCTTCGACGCAATTTGTCGCGATTTCGTGAAGACATAGGGTCTTGCCTGGGAAAACGTCGAATCTTCCGTTGACGCGCGCCGCTGTGGTTCGTATACTGCAAAAGTTCGCTTTCAAAAGCCCCGCTAAACGCTGCTTAAAACGGGACACAACGCGAAAGAATGTCCAGATTCTGGACCGTTGGTTTGGCGTAGGAAACCGAACAGTTTCGTAGAGCAGCACTTTTGAACCAGAACAAACGTATTTGGAGGAAATCGTGAAGACGTATTACGCAAAGCCTCAAGAGGTTGAGCGCGAGTGGGTCGTTATCGACGCCGCCGACCAGGTGCTGGGCAAGGTTGCCGCCAAGGCTGCCCACATTCTCCGTGGCAAGAACAAGCCGCAGTACACTCCGCATGTTGACACGGGCGACTTCGTCATCGTGATCAATGCCGAGAAAGTGCGCGTCACGGGCAACAAGGCTCTCGACAAGAAGTACTACCGTCACTCTGGCTACCCCGGAGGACAGAAGTGCGAGACCTTCACCGAGGCCATCGAGAAGCATCCTGAGCGCGTCATCGAGCACGCGGTTAAGGGCATGCTGCCGAAGAACACTCTCGGCCGCAAGCAGCTCACCAAGCTCAAGGTCTACGCTGGCCCCGAGCATCCGCATGCCGCTCAGAAGCCCGTCGAGATCAAGCTGGAGGAGAACTAACAATGGCAAACGAAGCTGTCTATTACGGCACTGGCCGTCGCAAGAACGCCGTTGCTCGCGTCCGCTTGGTTCCCGGCACCGGCAAGGTCACCATCAATGGTCGTGACGCTATGAATTACTTCGGCCGCGAGGCCCTGGTGAACTACGCCACCACGCCGTTCAAGGTCACCGATACCCAGGGTCACTTTGACGTCATCGCCCGCTGCAATGGCGGCGGCATCTCTGGCCAGGCTGGCGCTCTGCGCCACGGCATCAGCCGCGCGCTGCTGCAGGCTGGCGAGTATCGTCCCGAGCTGAAGAAGGCTGGCTTCCTCACTCGTGACCCTCGTATGGTCGAGCGCAAGAAGTACGGCCTGAAGAAGGCCCGCAAGCGCCCGCAGTTCAGCAAGCGCTAATCTGCTCGCATACTTCACGCGAAATGGAAAGGCTCGTCGCTTATGCGGCGGGCCTTTCTTTATGTTCGGGGGCGTTGGATCAAGAAGATTGCGCCTCGAATGGGACACCTTCCTCAGGGGCAGCTGTCCCATCTGGGCGTATACTAGATAGACTCTGTCAGGCTGAGGGGGCCGGGCATCGAGGCAGGGAACCAATAGGGGGACAATTGGATACTGCGCAGCAAAGGCGGCGCGTGAAGCAATGGGGAATTCGTCGCGCCGATAGGCTGACGAACGCCGCGTTTTGCTTGCTCGCGTGCGAGATCTTCTTTATCTATCGCAATTTCAGAATGCCCGAGATGGGTTTGGGGCGCTATGGCATTCCCATGCTGGGCAGCTTGGTGGCGGCCAGTTTCGCGCTGGTGGTGTGCTGCGGAATGCTTGCGGCGTATATGGGAGCCGGGAAGCGCGTGTCGAAGCGTTCGTGGCTTGTGGCGGCTGCGCTGTGCATGTCTTTGTCGTCGCTTGCGCAGCTGTTCTTCGGCCATGGCTTCAGCCAGGGTTGGACGTCGCTGCCGTGCGTGGCGCTTTCCTCGTTCGGCTGCGCATGCTTCGTGCCCGAGTTGGTGCGACGTATGGCAGAGCTGGGCGTTACCAACATGGTGCGCAGTTGCATCGCCAGCTGCGCGGTGCTGCTGTTTGCGGCGCCGCTGTCGAACGTGTTGCCGTTTTCGGCCTTCGCGGCCCTCATGTGCTTGGTGCCGCTCTGCATGCTTGCATGCTTCATTTTGGCCGAACCCGCCCAACCCGCTTTGCCCCGCGTCGATGGCGCGCATGTGCAAAAGCTGCCGCGCATTTTGTTGCTCACCATCATGCTGGGCAGCTTGATGGAAGGCGTGGTGGCCGGACTGGACGAGATGGCCATGAATTGGCAGGGCAAGCTGCTGGTGTTCTCGAGCGCGTTCGTGGTGTCGCCTATGGTGATTTACGCTACGTTGCTGAAATGGCGCGGCAGCTACAACAGCGCCATCTTCCGACAATGCATTCCCATTATGGCGGCGGGCATAGCCGTGATGGTCGTGGGCGGCACGCCGGCGTTGAACGTGGGCAGTTTCATTTTGCTCGTGGGGCGTCAGATGTTCATATCGGTCGTCATGGCGCTTACCGTATACCTCATTCGCTACCACGAATCCGATTACTATTTGTTGAGCCTGGGCGTTATGCTGGGCGCAATTTTGGGCAGCTTGGCGGGCCAGCTGCTGTTCCGCACGCTTTCGCCGACTTTCGGCGAGGGGCAACTTCTGTCGCCCACGTTCATCGTGATGCTCTTGTTTTTCATATTCGTGGCGGCCATGTATTTGAGTGACGCCACCAACACAAAAACGCATTGGGGCATGATTGCCATCGACGATTCGAACGACAATGTGGGCATGACGGTCGAACAGGGCTGCCGCGTTCTTGCCCACGCGCATCGCGTGACGCCTCGCGAGCAGGAAATCATGGTGGAGCTCGCCAAAGGCAAAGATCGCCAATCCATCGCGGCCAAGCTTTTCATTTCGGAAGGCACGGTGAAGGTGCATACGCGCAACCTGTACCAGAAGCTGGGCGTGCATTCCAAGCAGGAACTTATATCCCTGGTTGAGGAAACCGAAGAGAAATCGAAGCAGGAATAGCCCCGTTTTCGTTGGAGTATCTTTTATTCAGAATAGATTCAAAATGAAATAATACAGCACAAATTTCCATTGTTTTACCTGGTCAGACATATATACCACCTGAGGGGGTATTTTATCTGGCAGAAGGAAATATGCTTGCAAGGGGTAGGACATACCACTCGTCCCGAAGTCATACTTCAAGCTCAAGCGCATGCCGTGGGGGAGCTCCACTGAAGCGACGGCATGCGGAGCGAGCCGCTTTTGGCCAAAGGTGGCTTTCGAAGAAAGACAGAAGGAGGAGGACATGGCACTGAAAATGAGCCGCAGAAACTTCGTGAAGGCATCGGCCCTCGCGGGAGTTTCGACGCTGCTTGTTGGCGCATCCGCGGTGCCCGCGGCCGCCGACGAGGTTCACGAGAGCTCGTCGGTGAGCGACGGCGACACCAAGAAGATTCCCAGCGCATGCCGCCAATGCTATGGTCGCTGCGCGCTGTACGGCTACGTGAAAGACGGGCGTCTGCTGAAGGTAGAGGGCAATCCCGATCTGTTCAACGAGGGCACCTTGTGCTCGCGCGCATTCGCCATTCCGCAGGAGCTGTACAATCCCACCCGCATCCGCTACCCGCAGAAGCGCGTAGGCGAACGCGGCGAGGGCAAGTGGAAGCGCATCACCTGGGAAGAGGCGTTCACCGAGGCGCGCGACCGCTATACCGAAATCGGCGAGAAGTACGGCTGGCACACCATTGCCCACCAATACGGCACCGGCCGCGACAACCATCAATTCCAGGCCATCAACCGCATGTGGCTCGAGCTGGGCTCTACTTCGACGTTCGGTGTGGGCAACCTGTGCTGGCTGGGCTCGTATTTTACGAGCCAGCGTTTGTACGGCGATGAAACGCAGTACACCGGCTGGGACGGCAACAACGCCGATTGCATTCTGCAGTGGTGTCGCCAAGAACGCAGCCGCGGCTATTACGACTGGCTTGTTGTGAAGCGCGCGCAAGAACGCGGCGCGAAGGTCATCTGCGTCGATCCACGCTATACCTGCACCGCGTCGAAGGCCGATTTGTGGCTGCCCATTCGCCCGGGTTCCGATATGGCGCTTGCGTTGGCATTCATCAATGAAATCGTGCATTCCGAGAAGTGCGCGACCGATTTCGCGCGCTACTACACCAATGCGCCGTTCTTCATCGACGAAGAGGGCACGGGCTATCAGCTGCGCCAATCCATGATTCAAGAGGGAGGCTCCGACGAGCTGTACCCGGTGTGGGACGAAGCCCACGACAAGCTGATCTATTGGAACGGCGACTGGCAGAACTCTAAAGGCCTGGGCAAAGACAAGGCGTTGCAGTGGCTCGACGCCGACGGCAACATCGTGGAAGACGCCAAGCCCGCGCTTTCCGGCACGCGCGAGATCAACGGCAAGAAATACCGCACGTCGTGGGACATTCTGGTCGAGCACGTAACCCCGTGGACCATCGAGCGCGCGGCCGACTTCTGCGAGCTGGATGCCGACAAGATTCGCACCGCCATCGGCTGGTATATCGACGCCAGCCCGCATGCGTGCTTCTGCCGCGGCCAGAAGGTCGAATTCTCCATCAATACGTCGGGCATCTCGCAGGCATTCACCATCATGATGGCTTTGGCCGGCAACTTCGACACCAAGGGCGGCCAGAACATCGGTCGCGAGCCCGCCACCGGCTATGAGAACTCCATGTTCGACGTGCGTCCGCAGATGCAGGGTCGCATGAGCGATTTGCGCAAGCAGACCGCGCGCAACATCAAGAATCTCTCGGTGTGCCAAAACACCGGCCACCAGACCATTCTGGTCGCCGACGATAAGACCGGCGAGCTTATTCCCACCGAGCAGAAAAACGGCGGCCAGGTGATTTTGGGCCAGCAGGGCGGCTTCGGCGCAGCGCTTACCAAGGCCATGCTGAACGGCGACCCGTTCCAAATCCATGGCTACTGGCAACAGACTTCCGAGCCCATCCTGTCCATCGAGGCGGGCCGGGAAATCGCCGCCGGCATGAAGAACCTCGATTTCTTCGTGAACGTCGACATGTACATGACGCCCTCGGGCGAGCTGGCCGACATCTTGCTGCCGCCGGCGCATCCCAGCGAGGTCGACCGCGTCGAGTGGCCGCACTCGGGCCACGGCTACCCGACCAGCAACACGCTGCTCATTCGCCAGCCGTTCCACAAGCCGCTCGGCGAATGCAAAGACGACATGGACATCATCTTCGAGTTCGCGAAATACATGAACGTCGACATGTTCTGGAAAGACAAGTACGAGTGGTTCGATTTCATGCTCACCGGTCCCAAAACCCTGCCGGCGAACCTGTCATGCACGTTCGAGGAATTCCGTGAGCGCATTTCGCTCACCGGCCCGCTGATGTCGGAAGTGAAGGGCGCGCCCAAGTACGAGACCGGCTTCATGCGCAAGAGCGGCGACATGAAACCCGGCTTCACCACGATGTATCGCGGCAACAAGCAGGGCGCGGTCTACCGCACGCCGGGCTACACGCTGCCCGATGGCACCGAGGTTCCGGGCGACCCGCAGTCTGACAACGGCAAGATGGAGCTGTGGAGCGAGGACTTGTTCCTGTATGGCAACGGTCCGTTGCCGCTCTACATAGAGCCGCCCATCACGAAGCGCTCGCGCCCCGATCTGCTCGACGAGTACCCGTATACGCTGATCACCGGCGGCCGCAGCCATGCGTTCTTCCACACGGAATATCGCAACAGCCCGTGGATGCGCGAGGTGCACATGTTCCCCACGGTGGATATCAACCCGCAAACCGCGGCCGAGCACGGCATACAGCAGGACGATTGGGTCTACATCGAGACGTACGTCGACCGCATCAAGCAGCGCGCGAACCTGACGGCGGCCATCAAGCCCGACATGATTCACGTCGAGCACGACTGGTGGTTCCCCGAGCGCGAGGCCACCGACGATCTGCACGGCGCGTTCGACTGCAACTGCAACGTGCTGTTCGAGAACAACGGCCCATACGATCCCGCGGTTGGCACCGACAACTACGGCGGCCTGTGCAAGATCTACAAGGCGGAAGACGGCGCGCCGAAAAACATCTGCATGACCGAGAAAGACTTGGAGATTTTCCTGCCGCTTTCGGCCGAACAGCTGGCCGCCGATGGCCAGAACGACGGCGTGGTTATGCCGACCTTGAACGGAGGTGCGAAGTAAATGACGCGTTATGTGATCGACGTCGACCTTGACAGCTGCGTTGGCTGCCATTCTTGCGCGGTTGTGTGCAAGCAAGAGAACAACGTCGGCCTGGGCACGTATTACAACAAGGTGAGGACGGTGGGTCCTACCGGAACCTACCCCGACCTGGAAATGTACTACCTGCCGGTGGCGTGCCAGCATTGCGACAACCCCGAGTGCGTGAACGTGTGCCCCACGGGCGCGAGCTATAAGCGCGAAGACGGCATTGTGCTGGTTGACCACAGCAAGTGCATCGGGTGCCAGTACTGCGTTATGGCCTGCCCGTACGGCGTGCGCACGTATGACGAGTCGCGCGACAAGGGCGTCATCGAGAAATGCACCATGTGCGCGCACCGCGTCGATGCCGGCGAAGTGCCCGCGTGCGTGTACCACTGCCCGGGGCAGGCGCGCATCTTCGGCGATTTGGACGATCCCGAGTCTGATGTGTCGAAGCTGCGCAAGAAGAAGTCGATGCATCAGCTTGTGGACGTGGGCAACCATCCCGGCACGATGTACGGCTTGGATAAATTCACGTGGCAGGGAGGTGAGCAGTAATGGCGGTTCAGTGGCCTTTGCTGATCTTCAGCGTGTTGCTCGGCGTGGCATCTGGCGCGTTCGTGTTCTTGGGAATTGGCGAGCTTACCGGCAAGTTTCGCAAGGTTCGTTTCCTGGGCTCCGTGATTATTCTGGCGTGTCTTGCCGTGGGCGGAATCGCCTCGGT
>CALBLG010000018.1 GCA_937895975.1 uncultured Slackia sp. | reverse complement strand
GTGCGCGGCCTAGGCCTTATGCGCGCCGTCGAGTTCGACGACACCGTCGACGCCCCTGAGCTGGTGCTTGCCGCGCTCGACGCGCCGCAGGGCTTGGTGCTGAACTATACCGGCGCGCACACGCTGCGCTTCCTGCCACCGCTTGTCGCCACGAACGCCGATATCGACGCCATGGCCGACCAACTCGAAAAGCTCATCGAAGCCTAGCAGCCCGATGGGCTAGGAACAACCCCGTGGCCCACGCACGGCGCATTCGCAACAACCCACGCTTCCCCGGCAGTCGCCATTCGCCGAGCGGAAGATTTCAAAGCGGACCGACGAGCCTTCGGTCCGCTTCCCTTTTCTGAATACGACAACGCCCAGCTCAAGCTGTCGCCTGGGACGCGTGTCCATCAAAGTCCTGGCTCGCGCAAACAGCACATTAAGCGCTGTTTGGCTCGTGAGGAAAATGACGAACACGCGTCTCAAGCGACAGCTCGAATCGCAAAGCGAAGAAAGGCCGAAATGACTTGATGCCCTTTTGGGCCATTTTTTCGCCTATGATTGTGTATTGATATTTTTTAGATTCGCCTGCAAAGATTAAGGCCCCAACGTGGATAAAGAGCTGCTCAGCTACGTCAAAACCATCGGCGAGGTGCAATCGTGCATCGCCAACGCCACCACTCTCGAAGAGGCGCTGCAAAACGGTCTGCGCACCATCGCGCGAAACTGCGACGCCGCAACGGCCGTCATTTGGTACGCCGACAAGCACGGCGACGGGCGTTTGCACCCCACGTTTTGGATCGGCCCCGACGACCTCACGTCGCGTTCGCACGCCGCGGGCGAAGGTTTAGTTGGCCGCGTCTATCAAACGCAGCAGGCCGAGCGCCTGCTCGACTTCTCACGCACGGGCGACGCGGCGACCCTCGACGATTTTCCCAGCATCCAGGTGAACTCCGCCATCTGCGTGCCGTTCTCTACCCTGCACGAAGACTTGGGCTGCATTCAACTGGTCAACAAAAACGACGGCTCGCACTGGACCGATGAAGACGCCGACGTGGCCGAAATCATGTCGATGTCGGCGGCGCTGGCGCTCGAGGAAAACAATGCTCTGCAGTCCCCTATCGAACTCGGCCGACCCATCATCGAGGCACACGACATCACGCGCACGTTCCAAAACGGCGACACGGAAACCCAGGTGCTCAAAGGCGTGAACCTGAACGTCTACGAGGGCGAATTCTTGGTGGTGCTGGGCGAATCGGGCTGCGGCAAATCGACGTTTCTCAACATTATCGGCGGCATGGACCGCGCCACATCGGGCTCGTTCACGTTCGAGGGTCGCGAAATGTCCACGGCCAGCCAGGCCGAGCTCACCGCATACCGCCGCGACAACATCGGCTTCATCTTCCAAAGCTACAACCTTATGCCAAACCTTACCGCGCTGCAGAACCTGCGCCTGATAGCCGAGCTGGTCGACAACCCCATGGATTGCGAGCACGTGTTAGAGCTTGTGGGCCTGGAGCAGCGCAAGCACAGCTACCCCAGCCAGCTTTCCGGTGGCCAGCAGCAACGCGTGTCTATCGCGCGCGCCTTGGTGAAGAACCCGAAAATCATCTTCGCCGACGAGCCCACCGCCGCGCTCGACTATGCCACCAGCATCGAGGTGCTGCAAACCCTGGAGAACATCGTCAACGCGGGCACGTCGCTTATCATGGTGACGCACAACGAGGAAATCACCCGCATGGCCGACCGCGTGGTGCGCATGCGCGACGGCAAAACGTACGAGGTCACCGTCAACCGCCGCCCGGTGCACGCCACCGAGCTGGTGTGGTAAAGGCGGGCACGTCGCATGAAACGCACCCAAATCCTCGAACTGCTCTGCAACATCCGCGCCACGTGGGTGTCGTTCGCGTCCATCGTGATGTTCGTCGCGTTGGGCGTCGGCCTGTATTCGGGCCTGTGCTGGACGGGCCAAAGCGTGAAGCAGGCCACCAACGCCGCCTATGAAGAAGGGAACCTGCATGCCTTCGAAATGGCCTTCCCCTACGGTTTCACCGACGAAGATATCGACGCCATTCGGAGCCTAGACGGCGTAGACGCCGCAGAGCCGGGCTACGCGAGCGCGCAGTCGATCGAGCTCGACGGCAAATCGTATTCCGCAAGTATGCGCTCGCTCACGCGCGACATCGATGCCCCGACCGTTGACGA
Organism: uncultured Slackia sp.; assembly: GCA_937895975.1. Lineage (GTDB taxonomy): Bacteria > Actinomycetota > Coriobacteriia > Coriobacteriales > Eggerthellaceae > Slackia. The sequence continues at coordinate 7,675 of CALBLG010000018.1, read as the reverse complement.
GGGCGCGCTGCCCGAAAACGATGGCGAAATCGCTATCGACAGCCTGTTCGCAAGCAGCCATGGCCTTTCAGTCGGCGACTCCATCTCGTTTGCGCACGATGCCGCCGACGATTCCCAGTCTGCCACAAACGGCATGAAATACCTGATCAACGACACATTCAAAATCACTGCACTCGTCACGAGCCCCGCGTACCTGGCATGCAGCACCGAATACTTCGGCGTATCGCCCACGGGAGGCGCCATCGATGTTTTGGCCTACGTGCCCGAAACCGCCTTCAACCGCAGCGCCTTCAACGATGCATACGTCACGCTGGAGGTATCCAGCAGCGAGCTACGCGGCCTGGATGTGTATTCCGACGAGTATCGCGCGAAAAGCGATGAAATACAGCAGCGCATCGAGCAATTGGGCGAATCGCGCGCCGACGCGCGCTACCGCGACGTCATAGCAGCGGCCCAGGCGAAGATCGACGAAGGCCAGGCACGCCTCGACGCCGCGCGCCAGCAGCTGGAAGACGGCGCCCAGAGGCTGACCGACGCGCAAAGCGAGGTAGACGCGAACACGCGCAAGCTGGAAGACGCCCAGCTCGAGCTGAACGTCACCAGCAAAATGCTCACGTCGCAAGACAGCATGACGCAAGAAGCGCTCGACCAGGCGGCGGCGCAAATCGAACGCTACCAGAAAACCTACGACAACGCCGCCGCCAACGTGCAGCAGAAGGTCAAGCAGGTCGACGAGCTCGAAAGCGAGGCGAAGGCCGTTGTAGCGTTCTCGAACGCATCGCGTGCTGCGCTGCGCACGCTTGAGCAACGGCGCGACGAGCTTGCGGAGGCGTACGCAAGCGGTGCCATCGACAACGAAGAATACGACGAGCAGCTGGAAGAGGCTTGCGCGACGTTCCGTACCGACATGCGCAAGGCCGGCGATGCGCTGAAGACTGACGCGCCAAAAGCCTACGCGCAAAACCAAAAGGCCATCGACGCGCTGCTTGCGGCATGCGACCTGATGAGTGGTGCCACCTGTGACATTTCCATGACGCAAATCTCGCGCATGCTCGACACGCTCGACAGCGTGTCGTCCACGGCTACCGCAGCAGCGCAACAGGCGCGCTCGGCGGCCGACGAGGCAACGGCGCAGATGAATTCCGCGAAGGCGTCGCTTGACGAGGTGCGCTCGCTGTATGCGCAGCGCCGCGCCAGCTACAACGCGCAAATGGCCTCGGCGCGCGGTCAAGTCTCCCAAGGCCAGACCCAGGTCGACTCGGGCAAACAGCAGCTGGCCGACGCGCAGATCCAAATCGACTCGAAAAAAGCCGAGCTCGAGGCCGCGCAAGATGAATACGACGAGGGCGTAGCCAAGCTGCAGCAAGCGCAAGACCAAGTGTCGAAAACCGCGACGATGAGCTGGACTGTTACCCCGGCCTACTACAACGGCACCGTGCAGGCAACCAACGAGATGGTAGGCGTCCTGTACCGCCTGCGCTTCTCCATGGCGTCGCTGTTCGTAATCGTGGGCCTGCTGGTGTGCTATTCGGCGGTGTCGCGCATCGTGCACGAGCAAATCACGCAAATCGGCACGAAGAAGGCCATCGGCTTTTACGCGCACGAAATCACGCTGAGCTATTTGGCGTACACGGCCACCGCCGTGGTGCTTGGCGCGCTTCTGGGCATCGCCGTGGGCGCGGCAATCGTCGAGCCCATCCTCATTCCCACCATGAACCAATGCGTCATCGACGACCCCGCGCCCATCGTGTCGCTGCCCGACTATCTTGCCGTATCGCTCATCGACCTGGCGCTTATCCTGCTGTCCACGTGGATCGCCTGCCGCGGCGTACTGAAGCGCCAAGCCGTGGAACTTCTGCAGGGCGAGCGCCCACCGGCGAACCGCACGCGCTTCTACGAGCGCTGGCGCCTGTGGCGCCGCCTGGGGCTGCTCGCCCAAACGGTCGTCAACAACTGCGTGAACGACAAGCGCCGCGTGCTGGGCACGCTGGTGGGCGTCGCCGGCTGCACGGCCCTCATCGTGTCGGCCATCACGATGGACGATAACGTGAACGCCAGCTTCGACAAGCAGCTGGCCGACGTGTGCGCCTACAACGCCGTGGTGTACTGCGACCCCGACGAGAACGATTCGGAAAGCACGCCCGACGCGACCGCCGCCACACCCAACGCGGCCGAGCAGACAAGCGACGATGCCGCCGCGCAGCAGCAGGCCAAGCCCAGCGTGGGCGCGTATTTGGATAGCGAGGGTCTGGAGCACGCCGCCGTGCAGCGCAAGACGTTCGCGCTCGACAAGCCCGACGGCACCCAAGGCGTGGTGCGCGTCTACACGCCGGCCGACCCCAACGCTTTCGGCAAGCTGTTCCGCCTGAACACCTACGACACTCCGGCGGGCACGGGCGTGCTCGAGGGCGCGTGGGTGTGCTCGTCGTACGCGAACTTCTTCGGCGCCAAGGTGGGCGACATCGTCGAAATCGAGAATGCCGCAGGCCAGAAGTTCGAAATCCCCATTGCGGGCTTCTTCGAATACTATTCGTCGCTTTCGGCCATCGTGCTTTCGCCGGCCGCCTACGAGCGCATTACCGGCTCGGCCGTGGAGTACAACGCCTACCTGGTAGACGCGCGCGACCTCGACAGCACCGCCTTCCAGCAGCAGCTGGCCGAAAGCACCGTCGATTTCGCAGGATACAGCGACGAGGCCGCATCGATTCGCAGCATCTCGGCCATGTTCAACAACCTGTCGTTCACCATGGTGGCCATCTACATCGCGCTGTCGGCGCTTATGGCGATTATCGTGCTGCTGAATTTGAATGTGATGTTCATCAACGAGAAGAAGCGCGAGCTCATCGTGCTCATGATCAACGGCTACTCGCAGCGCGACGCGAAGCGCTACATCTACCGCGACACCATCGTAATGACGGTCGTGGGCATTGCGCTTGGCTGCGCGCTGGGCTGCGTCATGGGCTACTTCTCGGTGGCGAGTTTGGAGAACTCGTCGCTGTGCATGCTGAAAACTCCCAGTTTGAAAGCATGCTTGACGGGCGCCGTGCTGTGCGCGGCGTTCTCGGCCATCGTGTCGGCTATTTCGCTGCGCCGCATCTCGAAATTCAGCCTGACCGATATCAACCGCTTCTAAAGAGGCGCCGAAGCGCGCTTGCGGCAACAAACAGCGAAGGTCCTGCGTCATAAGGCGCACCTGGAACGGTGCGCCTTATGACGCAGGACCCGCCACCGAGCGAATCGTGCGAAACGCCGAACTATGCCTGCGGCTTCACCACCACGAGCAGCATCTTATATGGCTCGAGTGCCTTCACCGAATGCGGCGCGTTCGCCGGAACCACGATGGTCTGGCCGGGCGACACCTCATGCGAAATATCGCCGATCACGATTTGGGCCTTGCCCTCCAAGCACGTCACCATGGCATCGCCCGCAGCGGCGTGGCTCGACATGCCCTCGCCCGCGGCGATGGCGAACACGGTGATCTTGCAGCCAGGCGTTTGCGACAGGGTAAGGCTGTTCACGCGACCGGGCTCGAGCTTCACCAGGTTGCGCAGGTTGAATTCCTCGCCATGCTTCACGTTCTTGATAAGTTCCATCGCTAGTTCCTCTCTTCGGGAATTGTGAGTTGCAAAAGCTTGAACGCCATGCCTTCGTGGCCCTCGACGGCATGCGGAATGTGCGCAGGCACCATGAATATCTCGCCGGCAGCAACCGCCACGCGCCGATCGGGCAACACCACATCGGCCGCGCCCTCAACCACGTGGTACAGCGTGTCGCCGAAGTATTCTTCCTCGCTCACGCTCTCGCCCGCCGAAAACGCCATGAGCATGAAGTCGACCGAGCCGCCGGTCGCAAGCCCCATGCTCGACACCTGGCCCGGGCGGTTCTCGATAAGCCCCGCGACCGAGCGCGCCTCGTCGGTCGGCAAATTACGAAGTCCCATAGACACCTCTCTATTAAACGATTCGGGGCATATGCCCCAACTGGGACAGTTGCCTCAAAGGAAAGTGCCCCACCCACAGAAATGGTACCGCCTCGCCCGCATAAAGCAAGCAAAGCGCCGCCTGAAGCCAACCCGTTAAGCCAACGATGCCAAAGCGAGACAAACGAGCGCAAAGGACGCCTGCCTTTGTCCCAAATCCCGATTTGGCAGAACGATCTCGTTTTCCAGCAGAGATTTCGCGAAAAAAAGTGCCATCGCGCCAAATCGGGATTGAGACAAAAAGCGGAGACATCCCAGCACGCAAAACCGAAAAGATCAGCCGCGCACCACTTCGCCATACGCGTCGGCGCGGCGGTCGCGCAGATACGGGCTGGTCACGCGGTTTTTGCGAACCTCATCGAAATCGATGTCGGCGTACAGGATGCCCTCTTCCTCGCCGAGCTGCGCGATTTTGCCGCCGCGCGGCCCGCACACCATGGACGCGCCGTGCATGTACAAGTCGCCGCCCTCGTGGCCGATGCGGTTCACCGCTCCCAAAAACACCGTATTCTCCAACGCGCGCGCCGGCGCGTTGATCTCCCACACGTCCGCATCCTCAACGCACCACGCGCTCGGGCACACGATGAGCTCGGCGCCCTTCAGCGCCAGCGTGCGCGCCGCCTCGGGAAAGCCCATGTCGTAGCAAATCATGATGCCCACTTTTCCGAATTCCGTCTCGAACACGGGGAACTCGCGCCCCGCGCGGAAATAAAATCGCTCGAGCGCCCACAGATGCACCTTGTCGAAGCTGCCCTGCACCGTGCCGTCGGCGTTGATAAACACCGCGCTGTTGTACGGCACGCCGGAAAGCCCATGCAGAAGCGCGATGGGGGCCACGACGTACACGTGGTTTTTGCGCGCCGATTCCTGCAGCGCGCGCACCGTGGGACCATCGATTGGCTCGGCGAGCTCCGTCATACGCGGGCCCACCGTATCGAGGTGATAGCCCGTGGTAAACAACTCAGGGAACACCACCATATTCGCGCCGGCCGTCGCAGCCTCATCGATCATAGGCAGCGCGCGTGCCAGACTGGCCTCGACATCGCCCAGCACGCTCTGGAATTGCACCAGCGCCAGCTTCATCTTCGCCATTCTCTCATTCCCCTTTCTCGAAAGCCGAGGCACCCGAAAGCAACCGCCTCGCTTACTACTTGTTCGCCATACGGAAAACGGTGCGGCACATAGCGCCGCGCCAGGCGAGACGAGGGACCGTTCCCGTCCCACCGACCGCGCCCCGGCCAGCCGCGATCGAATGCCGTTTCGAATCGAGCATCCCTATCGTCCGACCTCAAACGCTCTCGCGCTTGCGATTGTTCCACTATGCGGCAAGGCGTCCCGCGGCGCAAGCAACATGTTTGTTGGCAGGCGTGTCAAATGCTCAGAGCATTTGACACGTTTCGAGCCTACAATGGCGCTAGTGCACAACCGAAAGGAACGCCATGCTGTTCAAACATCTCATCGACCTGTACGAATTGCTCGACTCGCCCCAGGCCTCGGGCCAAGCCGTCGCTGACCACCTGAAATCCATCGACCCCGAATGCACCGTGGAAACCTACCCGCTAGAAGGCCCGAAAGGCACTACCGACATGGTGCGCGTACGCATCCCCGGATCGCGCGGCAAAACCGTCGGCGGCGACGCGCCCACCATCGGCCTGTTGGGCCGTCTGGGCGGGCTTGGCGCGCGGCCAGAGCGCATCGGGTTCGTGTCCGACGGCGACGGCGCGCTTACCGCGCTGGCATGTGCCGCGAAACTGCTCGACATGCACAAGCGCGGCGACGTGCTTCCCGGCGACGTATTCGTGAGCACGCACGTGTGCCCGCACGCGCCCACGAGCCCCCATAAGCCCGTGCCATTCATGGGCTCGCCCACGTCAACTGCGGCCATCAACGCCGAAGAGGTGACGCCCGAGCTCGACGCCATTCTGGTGGTGGACACCACCAAGGGCAACCGCATCGCCAACAACCGCGGTTTCGCCATCTCGCCCACAGTGAAGCAAGGCGTCGTGATGCGCGTGAGCGAAGACCTGCTCGGCCTGGCCGAAATCGCCACGGGGCGCAGCCCGCAGGTGTTCGCCATATCCACGCTGGACATCACCCCCTACGGCAACGGCCTGTATCATCTGAACTCCATTATGCAGCCGTGCACCTGCACCGACGCGCCGGTCGTGGGCGTGGCCATCACCACGCAAACCGCCGTGCCGGGCTGCGCGACCGGGGCCACGCGCCTACCCGACCTCGACGAGGCGGGCACGTTCATGATAGAAGCGGCGAAGGCGTTCACGGCCGGCCAGCTGAGCTTCTACGAACAGGCCGAATACGACCTGTTCGTAAAGCGTTACGGCAGCATGGCGCAACTGCAAACCATGGGGAATCTGCCGGCAGAAAATCCCATCGCGTAAAAGGAGCAAGACGCAGAAAAGAGGCCGTCTTTTCATACGCGTGAACCGCTTCCTCGGTTTCATATCCGAAATCGCAAGTTATGTCCTATCGCGTCGCTCGAATTTGACGAATATCTTGCCTAAACTGGCTTATTTTGCGGTTTTGTGCAGATAAATCAGTCCAAAATGATATCTCGGGAAGATTCAAGAGGACAAAACTTGAAATCTCGGATATTTTTTCAAAATTTTCGTTCACAAACGCCATCCCCCTCATGCGGGGCAGGGGGCAATCCCCGTCCCGCATGCGCCCCACATGACGTTGCCGTCGGGGGGGCGCCTTGGGCGGGGCGGAGGAGGACCGTCCTGTGCCACCCGGCAAAACGGCGCTGGCCTACTGCAGGTAATAGAGGAAGCTGCGCAACTTCTCGTCTACGCTGGCGTCCAAGGTGCCGTCAAAGTTCAAGCGCAACACGGGCGCGTCGAAATCGCCAGCCTTCTGGCCGAGCTTCAGCACGATATCGGTATTCTCGTACATCGACGCCGCAACGATGACGCCATTGGCCGAGCGTGAAGTCGCCTGGGATTTCGCCGCTCGATAGCGCCCGTTCGCGCCTATGTATGAGCCCAGCAGATCGCTATCGGCCGCAGCCCCCAGCGCACGCGGGTCGCTGAACGACGTCGCATCGCCGAGCGCCGCCGACACGCGCGCCATAAGCCCAGCGAAGTCGTCGAGCACCGCAGCCTTCTCTTCGAACGTCGGCTCGTCGGCGGCCGCAGCCAAAGGAGGCAAGGCCGTCGCGTCCGACGCGGCATCTATCCCGTCGGCAGCTGCCGCCTGCGCCGCGGCCAGCGTCGCCGAAACATCGCCGCACGCGCCGCAACCCGCCGCCCGGCCCTCGACGCCGCAGCCACCGCATGCCTCCCCATCGCCATGCGCGCGGGCGCCCTGCCTACCTTGGTCATGAGAGCAGCATTCGGCATTAGGCATGGCGAGTACCGCGGCCTCGGACACGTTGTCCATGAAAAACGGCGTGCTGGTGCGCTCGCGGGAATCTTCCTGAGCGGCATCGCGCCACGCGAACAGCAGGTATTCGGAAAGCGGCATGCGCGACACTCGATAGCCCGCCTCTTCCAGCCTGCGCCACGCACCGCCGACCAGGGCGTCATCGAACACACACTGCCACTCGCCCGAAAGCGCCAGCGTCGCCTTCGGCGAGACGCCTCCCCACGATCTGGCAGCGCGCGAAGCCAGGTCAACCAGAAACCCCTCGTCGAGCTGGCCCTTTTCCGCAGCGGCGGCGGCATCGCGAACCAGCTA
>CALBLG010000017.1 GCA_937895975.1 uncultured Slackia sp. | reverse complement strand
TGAACCACGTCTTCAAAGATTTCGTCCACGACTGCGCCATCGTGCGAATCGATGAGGGGCTTTACGTAAGCGTTCCCGAATTCCTCTTTCTGCAAATGGCGAGCGCCCTATCGATTGAGCGCCTCATACTCCTTGGGTTTCAACTGTGCGGAACTTACGCGACTTCGGCGCAAAACGACTTCGTCCCCAACGTCTTTCCGCTAACATCGCCCGAAAAAATCATCCGCTTCCTAGAGTCGCTTCCACCTTGCAAAGGAAGGCGGCGAGCCCTGCGCGCGGCGAAGCATGTGCTTAAGGCATCGGCGTCGCCGAAGGAAAGCCAGCTCGCGATGCTGCTGAGCCTTCCCTACCGCCTTGGCGGGTACGGCTTCGCGCAACCATCAATGAACCACCGCATCGACCTGAGCGTCGAGCGGCAAATGTTGTTAAGAAAGCGCTTCTTCGTATGCGATCTGTATTGGCCCAAGGAAAAGGTCGACGTCGAATACGACAGCGCAGAATTCCACGCTTCGAAAGAGCGCCTCGTTGCCGACGCTCGAAGGCGGGCGGCGCTCGAGGGCCTGGGCATATCGTCGATTGGCATCACAGGTGCGCAAATCCTCGACCCGCTCGACTTTGAGGATTTGGCAAAAACAATCGCCCGCATAATGGGGAGGCAAATCAAATTGCCCGCAAACTTCGCCGACGCATCGCGGCATCTACGGAGAGAAATCGGCCTCTGAGAAATCGCCTTGCGCGCCAGGGCCGGCACCTATTCGCTCGCCGTTTCCAGCCGTCCGCATCAAAAAGCAAACATTCGTTCTTTTTTAGTTTATAATAGAACGGTTGTTCGCTATTATTGAAGGATGGTGGCGCACCAAAATGCCTGGTCTCGAGCAAAAAACTTATGTGTGCATCGATTTGAAATGCTTCTACGCATCGGTCGAGTGCGTGGCGCGCGGGATGGACCCGAACACGGCGAAGCTCGTGGTGGCCGACCCCACGCGCGAACGAACGACCATCTGCCTGGCGATTTCGACCGCCATGAAAAAGCTTGGCGTGCGCAACCGCTGCCGCGTGTTCGAAATTCCCGAAGGCATCGAGTATTTCAAGGCGAAACCGCGCATGCGCCTGTATATGCAGAAGTCGGCCGAAATCTACGCGCTGTACCTGCGGCGCGTCTCACCGGCCGATATCTATCCCTATTCAATCGACGAATGCTTCATCGACGCCACCAGCTACCTGTCGGCGTGCGGCATGACAGCGCGCCAGTTTGCGCAAACGCTCATCGACGACGTGGAGCGCGAAGTGGGCATCCGAGCCACGGCGGGCATCGGCGAGAACCTGTTTCTGGCGAAAGTGGCGCTCGACGTGCTGGCCAAACACGACCCGCACTTCATCGGCGAACTCGACGAGGCGTCGTTTCGCGCACGCATGTGGCATCACCAGCCCATCACCGACATCTGGAACATTGGCCCAGGCATCGCCGCGCGGCTCGCGAAGCACGGCGCGCGCACGCTGTTCGACGTCACGCGCCTGTCGGAAGAACTGCTGTACCGCGAGTTCGGCGTGAATGCGGAATTTCTCATCGATCATGCCTGGGGTCAGGAGCCCTGCACCATCGCCGACATAAAGGCATACAAACCCAGGGGCAAATCGATCGCGAACGGGCAAGTGCTCGCAAGCGGTTACGCCTTCGAGGACGCGCGCATCGTGCTGCGCGAGATGGTGGAGTCAAGCGCGCTTGACATGCTGGATAAAGGCCTGGCCGCGCGACGTGTGTCTGTGCACGTGGGGTACGAGAACATCAGCGCCGCGAAGGCTGCCGAGTTGCGCGAGGCGCAGGTGTTCGACGGCGGGCACGGGCTGCGCATCGTGGGGCCGGGCGCGCGCAACGACGGCTGGCACGAATCGGGCGGCGGAGCGAAAACGCTCGACGCGGCCACGAACTCGTTCCGCACGCTGTTCGAGACAGCGGCCTCGATCTATGACGAGCAGGTCGACCGCAGCCGCAGCGTAAAACGCATCATGCTGGGGTTTTCGCTGATCGAACCCGCCGAGGGGTCGCAGCTAAGCCTGTTTTCCGCGCCCGAAGAAAAGCGGCGCGAACGCGATTTGCAGAAAGCGATGCTGGCCGTGCAGACGAAATTCGGCAAGAACGCAGTGCTGTTCGGCACAAGCTATCGCGAGAAGGCGACCATGCGCGAACGCAATGGCCAGATCGGAGGACACAATGCCGGCTGAGTGGGATGAATATCTGCGACGCATGGGACGAATTCGCGAAGTTGGCGCGGGAGGCGCGGGCGACATACCGCTCGGCAGCTTGTCATGGAGCGAGGTCGACGAAGCAAGAAACGACAAACGGATGGCACGGGCACGCGACCCCGAAACGGGAACCGAAATGGAGCCGAAAAACTTCCAGGCCGCCTCGAAGCGCCCTGCGCGCGCCGGCGACCTTGATGCAAACGCAAACGCGGCGTGTCACAAAATCGCCGAGAGCGCGACGACGACCCGCCCGCCCGAACACGTCGCGCGGGCGTTTCCCGAGCGAGCACGGCAATTCATGCCATTTTCGGCCCTGAAAGGCTTCGACGAGCTGATCGCCGCAGAGGAGCGCCGCGCAGCAGAACGCGAGGCGGCATCGGAAAAATACTCGCATCACGACCGCTTTTATCCCGCATGATAAACAATGCGAGCGAAACCCCTACGGGACCCCATGTACATACGGCAGGAATCGGCCACATGCGTCGCAACCGCAACCGCCGTTACGATAGCGGGCCGCCTAGTTGGCACGCACCAGGTTATCGACCCCAAGCGAAGCGCACACAAAAGGGGCGGCCTGAAGCCGCCCCTGCTGCATCCGTGCTACGTTGTGCCGCTCGCCCTATTTCGCAGCCGCCGCATTCGCCGCAGCGACTTCGGCGGCGTTATCGGCGATCGACCCGTCGTTCAGCGCCATGGCAGCGGCAACCTTGTCCACGGCTTCGGCGGCGGCATCGGCGGCGTCCGATGCAGGCACGAACGTCAGCTTCTTGGCCACTTCGGCGATGCCCGATGCCTTCACCACGGCCTTGAACGGCTCGGGCGCGGCAAACATAGACCCATCAGCGTTCACCGGAGCAATGATTTCGACCTCGTAGGTGCCCGGGTCGAGCTGCACGCGCGTCGAGGCGTTCAGCGTGATGGCTGCGCACGTCTCAACGGCTTCGCCCGCGTCGCTTTGGCCCGTGATGTGCGCGATGGCCGGCGACGCCGTTTCCGCATTGTAGCCATCGGCGGAAATGCGCAGGCCAAGCGTTCCTTTTTCGGCCGCGGCCTGCTCCTCGGCAGTAGGTTGCTGCGACTCGATCGCCTGTTCTTGCGCAGACGCATCGCCCGGCTTCGCGCCCTTGCCGCCATCGCGCGGCATAAGCACGAAAATCACGGCAGCGACCAGCACCACGGCAATCAGGCAACCCACCACAACGGCGGCCTTCTTTTTCGCCGGGGTATCAATCTGCTCGCGCTGCTCGCCTTCGGGCTGCTCGATCTGGGGTTTCGTATCGGCCATTGCATTCGCCTATCTAAATCGTCGAAGTGAAGCGAGCCGCAACGCGGCCCGACAGTATCAAAGCATTGTACGACCTTCGAAAAACGCACGCGCCTACAAGCCGAGATTCGCCACATGCTCCTCATCGACCACGCGCACGCCTACGTCGCGCAGCGCAGCGGCGGCTATGCCCCATCCATCGCGCAACACGCCCGAGAACGTGCCGTCGAATATGCGGCCTGAACCGCATGCGGGGCTTTTCGCCTTCAAAACCGCGACGGAGCAGCCCTCGCGCTGGGCCGCCTCCACGGCATGCCGCGCACCCGACCGATAGGCGTCGGTGCAGTCAACGCCCCTGGCGGACACCACACGCGCATCCGTCGACGACTCGACGACCTCGCACGGCACGCGCGGCGTAGGCAGGCCGCCGTCGACCTCGGGGCACACGGGATGCAGAACGTGGCCCCCATCGGAAAGCGAACGCACTGCCGCGCACGGCTTCGAGCCGCCATCGTAGCGACACGGCTCGCCCAACAAGCACGCGCTTACGAGAATATGCACGGCGCCTCCTCTCAAACGCCAAGAATCATAACACCGTCCAGTAAAACGACGCGTTCAGCCGACCGCAAATCCAAAGCCAGAGTCGCCTCGCAGAAAATCGACGAAAAGCATTCAGATAGTTGCAAGAAAAGCATAGAAAAACGCGAGGCAATTGCGCAAAGGCGAGCAAGGTTTTCGGTCTAGCGTGTCATTCAAATCGATTGTATTTACTTCATATTGATGATATAAAGATTGGAGGATGCGTCGTGCGATTCGAATGGGATCACAGGAAGGCCAGAGTAAACGCCCGAAAGCACAACGTCGAGTTCGAGGAAGCGGCAACAGCATTCTATGACGCGAACGCGCTTATCATTGCCGACCCCGACCACTCGACCGACGAGGAACGATTCATTCTTATAGGGCTCAGCCGCCAAGGCCGCGTGCTTGTCGTATGCCACCGCCTTCGCGCGCAGGGCAATTCAATTCGGCTCATTTCGGCGCGAAAAGCCACCGCCAAGGAGTCGCAGCAATATTGGAGGTACTGCTATGAGGCCTGAATACGACTTCGAAAACGCCGAGAAGAACCCCTACGTTAAAAAGCTTCGCAAGCCCGTCACCATGAATCTCGATATCGACGTCATTGAGTATTTCAAACAAGAATCGGCGCGAACAGGCGTGCCCTATCAAACGATTATCAATCTTTACCTGGGCCAATGCGTCGCCGAGGAAAAGCATCTCACATTTTCGTAAGAGCCCATCCCAAGCGTGTTTCCCTGCGGGTCGGCTTACGGCAATCTGACGCGAATCTGGCAGCACGGCAAACAGTCTCGACGCGACAATCGACGGGTTTAAACTGCGATACAATCAGCCCAGTCGAAACTAACGGACGCGAGGCATTCGGCCGCGCGCCGAGGAAAGGAAGCCACCATGAATTGCCCGAATTGCGGGAAGGAAGCCATCGCAGGCGCGAAGTTCTGCGAATCGTGCGGCGCGCCGCTTGCCGCCGCCACCGCCAGCAGCGCCGCGCCCGAACCGCCCGCGTCGCCCTACAGCGCAACCGCGGCCAACGCCCAGCCCGAGCAGCCGAATGCGCAGGCCCAGCCGCAAAACGCCGCGGCCTACGAACCGCCCGCGCAAACCGCCGGCCAAACGTCGAACCCCTATTCCGCGAACCAAAACGGGTATTACCAGCCGAATGGCGCGGCGCAGCAGACGAACTATTACCAGCCGCCGCAAGGACAGCAGCAATATGGGTATGGCCAGCCAGCCTCACCCTACGCGCAAGCCGGCTACCAGCCCGGCTACGCCGAAGCCATCTATCCCATGACCGAAACCGACCGCACGCTGCGCCTGATCAACTTCATTTTGTGCCTAATTTCGACCATCGTGTGCGCGCTGGCCATCCTCCCGCTTTGCTGGATGATTCCCATGACGGTTATCAGCTGGGGCATCTATAAAGGCAAGAAACGCAACACCGTCGCCTTCGGCGTGTGCACGCTGATCTTCGTGAACCTCATCGGCGGCGTTTTGCTGCTGTGCTCGCACAAAGACAATTAGGCAACGCTGAGATAACGGATCAAAGCAAAGTGGCAACCGCAAAGGCTGCCACTTTTTTCATTCTGGGAGCCCAAGGAGCACCCAGCCCGAACTGCCTTATGACCTCCGCAACACCACGTAACGGTTCATCGCGCCGCTTTTGCCGTCTGCCGAAAAACGAGCGACCTGCTCGGCTACGCCGCCAGTGCACGCCGATGCCACCAAGGCATCGATTTCGTTCTCGTCGAAATGGTGGCAATAGCGCCATAAACCGGGCTCGTTTTGCCAGCCCAGGAAATAATCGCCTGGCTCGATCGCCGCAGCATCGAATCTGTCGCGCGCGGCCAAGTCGTCAATCGCAGCGGCATGCCACGCCTCGGCCTTCCTAGCGAACTTGGCATCGCCCATGAATTGCCAGAACGACACGCACGCCACGCCACCCAAGGCGGTTTTGTCGACGAGCGCCCGCAGCGCGCGCTCGCGCAATTCGAACGACGGCACATGATGCATGAAGCCGAAGCACGCAACCATACCGCACGCGGGGACATCGATGGCATCGGCAAGCCCGTCGCCGGCCAAAATCCCCCCTACAATATCAACCCGCTGGAAGTCCACCGAGAAAGCCGCGCTCGATTCGAAATTCGGCACAAGCCCCTCGCAACCGTCAACAGCGCGATATGCTATGCGACATTGGGGAAGCTCGCTGCGCAGGAATTCCGCAAAGCGCATATTCCCGCACGCCACATCGAGCACGCTAAGCTCGCCACCAGCGCAAACACCGCATTCACGAACAGCATCCAAACAGCGCCGCCACCCCGTCCACGGCGCATTGCGCGTGGCCGAAAATGAGGACGCGCACCGCCCGTAAAACCGATTATTCAATTGGCGCAGATAATCAACGGTCGAAGCATCCATTCATATCCCCCAAGCAACAAAAAATGGGCCAAAGGGCAGCCCCTTGACCCATTCCAAAGCGGGACAGGGGGCTGTCCCCTGTCCCGCTTCGAGATGTTTTTCGACTACTCTACCGCGTCGCGCACGGCAGCCGCCACGACCTCGACTGCGCGGGGGTCGAACGGCTCGGGCATGATGAAGTCTTCGCACAGCTCGTCATCGCTCACCAGCGCGGCGAGCGCCTCGGCCGCGGCGAGCTTCATCTGCTTGGTAATGCGCGTCGCACGGGCCTCGAGCGCGCCCTTGAAAATGCCCGGGAACGCGACCACGTTGTTGATCTGGTTCGGGAAGTCAGAGCGACCCGTGCCCACCACGCGCGCGCCGGCGGCGCGGGCGACGTCGGGGAAAATCTCGGGCGTGGGGTTGGCCATCGCGAACAGGATGGCGTCTTCGTTCATCGATTGCACCATCTCGGCGCTCACGATGCCCGGCGCCGACACGCCCACGAAGATGTCGGCGCCGCGCATGGCGTCAGCCAGGCCGCCCTTTTCGTCGTTCAAGTTCGTCGTGGCAAGCATCGCGCGCTGGGCCTCGTTGATGCCCTCGCTCGTCGAGCAGATGATGCCGCACTTGTCACACAGAAGCAGATTGCGGAAGCCGTAGTTCAGCAGAAGCTTCGCGATGGCGATGCCCGCCGAGCCCGCGCCGTTAACCACCACGCGGCACTCTTCCTTCTTCTTGCCCGTCAGGCGCAGCGCGTTAATCACGCCGGAGAGCACCACGATGGCCGTGCCGTGCTGGTCGTCGTGGAAAACCGGGATGTCGAGCTCGTCGATCAGGCGGCGCTCGATTTCAAAGCAGCGAGGCGCCGAGATGTCTTCCAGGTTGATGCCGCCGAAGCTCGGGGCCAAGCGCTTCACGGTCTCAACGATTTCGTCGACGTCTTGCGTGTCGAGGCACAAGGGCACCGCGTTCACGCCGCCGAACGCCTTGAACAGCGCGCATTTGCCCTCCATGACGGGCATGGCCGCCAAAGGCCCAATGTTGCCCAGGCCCAGCACGGCCGAGCCGTCGGAGACCACGGCCACAGTGTTCGCCTTCATGGTGTACTTGTACGCATCGGCCGGATTGTCGGCAATCTTGCGGCACGGTTCGGCGACGCCCGGCGTGTACGCCAGCGCCAAGTCTTCCCTGGTCTTGATGTCCATCTTCGGCACGGTGTTCAGCTTGCCCTGCCACTGCTCGTGCAAACGCAGCGATTCTGCGGCGATATCCATGAAGCGATTCCTTTCACCCGCGGCCGTTCGGCCGCACACGACGCAGGCAGCCGAGCGGCCGCCCATCAAACGTTGCCGATTATACCCGCACGCCGACAGCACCCGTGTCCCGACCCGCCAAGCGGCGCAACATCTGCGGAAACGGTTCGCGAAACCGAAGAAAATCATCCATCAGGCCCAATACCCGAAATGCGTTTCACCGGGCCATGCAAGAAGACGAGGCAAATGAACTAAAGAACCCCCTGCCCCACTCGATCTTCCGCAAGACGCAAAAAGCCCCTGCCGAAGCAGGGGCTTTCCAAAGGGAAGACGTGTGAAGCTTTAATTGGCAGTTTAGCGCCGAACCAAAACCTTAATTGGTGCCACGCATGGTCTGGCCGCCGTTGGGGTGGCACTGGCCGCAGGTGTCGACCTGCTGCGAGTGACCCTTGTGGCATTCGTTGCAGTTCAGCTGGCCGTGGGGCGAATCGTGCGGGTTGTACGGGTCCAAATCGGCGGTCTGCTCGGCGAGCGCCTCGTAGGAATCGCCGTGGCACGACAGGCACGTGTCGTTGTCGACGTAGTAGCGATCGGAAAGGCCCAGGTTGCCGGTGTCGCCCGAAAGCTGGCTGCCGAGCTCGGCCACCTGCGTGTTGATGTCGGCCTTGTGGCAATCCAGACACGTGGTGCCCTCGTTGTCGCCGTGCCAGCTGGCAAGGCCCGCGCCGTTGGAGGCATCGGTGCTGTAATAGTTGTCAACGTGCTCGCTCATGGAATTGTGGCACACGGTGCCGCAAAAGCCCGGCGTGTTGTGCCACGCGAAGCCGCCGATGCCGGCGACCACGAGCACCGCAACAACGACGCCGACGACGATCGGCCAGCGCTTCTTGGCAACCTTGGGAGCCGCGCTCTCGGCCTTCGCGTTTTCGGCCTGTGCGGTTTCCTTCATTTCTTCAGTCATTTAGTTCACCCCCTGCGCGGCGGTCTGGCCCGACACGTAACCGAAGGTCACGCAGCGGCCAACCGACGGGCCGAAAATATGGCGCGGATAATTGCCCGAGAAAAAGCCGCCCGACGCGCCGCCCGCGGCGAACAGGCCCTCGATGGGCTCGTTGTCGTAGTCGAGCACGCGGCAGTGGTAGTCCACGACCAGGCCCGAAACCGTGGCCAAGATGGACGACTGGTGCTTGATGGCGTAGTACTTCTCGCCTTCGACCTTGGTAGCCTTGGCCATGGGGCGGTTGAACATCTCGTCTTTCTTGTTGTCGACGTAGGTGTTGAACTGCGCGACCTCGGCCTTCAGCGTTTCGGCGGGAACATCCATCCACTCGGCCAGCTCGTCGAGCGAGGATGCCTCGTGCGCCCAATCCTTCTCGATGTAGGGCTGCAGCTTCTCGAGAATGGTGGCGGCGTTTTTGCCGAGCTGCGTGGTGGATGCCACGCGGAAGGTCTTGGTGCCGTAGTGCGCCTGAGCCGTAATGGCGTTGGAGCGCGCCTGGAACGGCAGGCCCTCGCTGCAGAAGCGGCGGCCTTGCTCGTTGATCATGATGCCCTGCGAGACCAGCGCTGTGATGCCCAGGTTGCTCGCGTAGAACGAATCGGGGCTGCCGAAGTCGAAATTCATGATGGCGGCCGGCAGCGGATCCATCTGACCGCCCACGGCGAGGCCCATCAGCTGGCCGTCGCCCGTGGTGCCTTCGTTGGGGCACCAGCTGGCGCATGCGGCGATGTCCTCGGCGCGGCACCATGCCTTCAGCATGGCGGGGTTCGCATCAAAGCCGCCAGTGGCGAGCACGACGCCCTTGGAAGCGTTCACGCGGAAGTAGCCGTCGGCGTCTTTGCAGATGGCGCCCGTCACACGGCCGTCAGCGTTGCGCTCGAGCTGCACGGCCGCGGTGTTGTAGCGCAGGTCGGCATTGGAGCGCTTGCTAAGCGTGTTCGCCAAGTCGGCAACGATGTAGATGCCCGCGCCGCCGGCGTTTTTCGTGGTGGTTTCGCTCCACTTCTCGCACTTGAACTCGAGCTCGGTCTGCGGAACCTCGAAATTGTGCGCGTTGGCGTTGTTCGCCTTGTAGTACTCGTGGATGCCGGCTTCGCCCTCGTCGAACTTTTCCTGCAGCCAGTCGGCGGCCTCGCCGGAGCGATCGGCCCACAGCTTGATGGGGTCGATGGGCACGCGATAGTACGCGGCGTGGCGCATGCGGTCCATCATCTCGGCCTTGTCGACCTCGTTGCCGGCCTCGGCCATCACCTTGCCGCCGACGACGCCCATGCCCTCGAACATGCCGCGGCCCTTGGACATCTTCTCGATGCACAAGACCTTGGTTTTGCCGTCGTCGCTCGCAGCCAGCGCGGCCACCGAACCGGTAAGGCCGCAGCCGCACACCAGCACGTCGGTTTCTTCGGTGCGGTTGATTTCGCTTTCGGCGATGGTGCGCATCTCGAACGCCACGTTGCCTTGGCGAACGATACCGCTTTCCACATCGAGCACGGGCACGTTGCGGGTTTTCACCGGAAACGCGTCGGTGTACAGGCTTTCGTTGAAGTCGCCGCAGCCGCCCTTGTTCTCAACGGCCACGCCGCTTTGGGCATCGCTGCCCGAGCAGCCGCTCAGGCCCAGCGCGCCGCCCGCGGCGGCAGCGCCAAGCAGGCTCAAACCGGCCGCGCGCACGAAGCCGCGGCGGGAAAGCCCTTCAGTCCCTTCTGCCAATGTTCCTCCCTTAATCGTTGCAGCGCCGCGCGACGTTCTCGCCCGCGGCGCCCTTCCTTCGCTTGCCGATTGCGCGGTCTTGCGCTTCCTTCGTCGCACAAGACCGTACATAGTACGGCGATAAAGCGTTGCCTATCTTAGTACGCTGTACGGAGTATTTCAAGCAGCAATTCGTGAAGCCGCTTCGCGCATATGGCAGACAGCTGCACGCATCGGTGCTGCTTATGGGTAGAACGCCCCAATGCAAACACGAAAAGAGGCGCCGCGCGGTAGAATCGGTGCAATATCGACCCCTCCCGGCGCACAAAAACGCGTCCGCCCAAACATCCAAGGAGCAACCGTGGCCGAAACGCCCGCACTCGATGAACGCCCGACGACCTGCGCCCGCAAATCAAAGCCGGGCATGGAGCGCTCGCTCACGCAGCAACAGGTCGTCGACGCCGCATTCGACATGATCGACACGCACGGCTATGCGAAGTTCTCGATGCGCGCGCTGGCCGAAAAGTTGGGCATGGGCACCATGAGCATCTACACCTATGTGCCCTCAAAGCAGCAGCTGTTGTTTTTGGTAATCCAGAAAATGACGGACGAATACGACAATGCCCCCGTGCCCGGCGAATATTGGGAAGACACGCTGCACCGCACATGCGAATCGCTGCTGCGAGCGAACCTGCGCCACCCCAATATCCGCATCATGCTGCTGAAAACCCAGCTGAACCCGCCGCAGCAACACCAGAAAAGCGTGTACTACCTGCACACCGACCAAGGCATGCCGCTCGAGGTGTACGAAGTAATGTACGGCGTGCTGCGCTCGTTTCTCACCGGGTTCATCGACGTCGCGGCGAAACGCCAGCTCGAATTAATCGCCCAGGGCGACGATGCCAACATGGGCGGCGAATGGTCGCGCATCTCGGCAAACGACACCGAGCTCGAACGTTTCCGCCAAGGCATCGACTTCATCATCGCCGGCACGAAAGCGCTGGCCGCGCCCGATCCTTGCAACTGGCGCACGCCCGAAGACCCCGCAACCTGGACCTGGGGGCGCGAGTAACGCCCGAAAGAGTTTACGGCGCGTTTTTCGCCGAGGCGTCGACCTCCCGTGTGCAAAAAAAAGCCGCAAATGTGCAACCTACGACCGTCGGTCACCGGAATCTTTATTACGCTCCAACAAAACACCAGGTCAAATGTTTTCCCACATGGTCTTTCGTATCAAACCGTGCGCCAGGCTGCACATTTGCGGCTTTTTTGCGCGCGCACGCGCAAGCGACGCCACGGGCCAAGCAAATCGTCTCATTGACCCATCCGCTACAATTCGCATATGGAAGATTTCATTTTGGACATACTCGCGCGCGTGCGCGATTTGGGGCGCGCGCTTTCCGCCAACGAGTTGGAAGACATCGTTCGTGCTCATAACCAAGGCATTCGCGACAACAAAGATCATATCTCGAAGCGACGAGCGCTGCCCTATTTCCTGCGGGTGCGCGAAAGCGACCCAGTTCGCTGGCAAGCTTGGGGCGTCGCCCCCGCCGAAGACGCGCTCATTTTGCAGACGCTGCGCATGAAGCCGCGCCGCACTGCATCGGGCGTGGCAACCATCACCGTCATCACGAAACCGTGGACATGCTCGGGCGCATGCATCTACTGCCCGAACGACGTGCGCATGCCGAAAAGCTACCTGCACAATGAACCCGCCTGCCAGCGCGCCGAACGCAATTGCTTCGACCCGTATTTGCAGGTCGCGTCGCGTTTGCGAGCGCTTGCCAGCATGGGACACGTCACCGATAAAATCGAGCTCATCGTGTTGGGCGGCACCTGGAACGACTACCCCGAGGCGTACCGCATTTGGTTCGTGCGCGAGCTGTTCCGCGCACTCAACGATGCAGATAACGCAGCGCCCAGCAATAACGCACCCGCCAACGGCTTCGCCCACCATACCGAAGCCGAACGCCGCGCCTTCTACGACGCCCTTGGCGTTTCCCACGACCCCGATACGCTTGCCGCAGCATGCGCCGAAACGCAGAAGAACGTGGCCGCAGGCGAGCTCACGCATTCTCAGGCTGTTCGCAGGCTGTATTTCGACAGCCCCGCATGGCAAGCCGCGGCCGTCAAGCAAGCCGCTGCATTAGCCGACGTCTTCGCCGAGCATGGGCGCAACGTGAACGGCGCCCACCGCAATGTGGGCCTGGTCATCGAAACGCGCCCCGATTCCATCACCTGCGAATCGCTCGCGCTGATGCGTGCGCTGGGCTGCACGAAAATTCAGATGGGCGTGCAAAGCCTCGACCCCCGGGTGCTCGACGCCAACAAGCGCCACACCACGCCCGACCAAATCGCGCAGGCGTTTTCGCTCTGCCGTCTCTTCGGCTTCAAATCACACGCTCATTTCATGGCCAACCTGTTGGGCGCCACTCCCGCCGGCGACGCCGCCGACTATCGCACGCTCGTATCCGACGCACGATTCCTTCCCGACGAGGTGAAGATGTATCCATGCGCGCTCATCGACGGCACGGGGCTCGCCCACCGCTGGCGTGCGGGCGATTGGCATCCCTATTCCGAGCGAGAGCTCGTTGGCGTGCTCGCCGACAACGTTATCGCCACGCCGCCCTGCACGCGCATCTCGCGCATGATTCGCGATTTCTCTTCGGGCGACATCGTCGATGGCAACAAGAAGGTGAACCTCCGCGAAGTGGTCGAGGCTGCGGCCGATCGCATTGCCAACGAAACCGACGCCTCCGTGCAAGAAATTCGCCACCGCGAATTGGCGGGCGCCCAAACCGACATCGCAGAGCTGTCGCTTGCCGATTACGAATATGAAACGGCGAATACACACGAGCATTTTCTGCAATGGGTGACGCCCGAAAACAAAATCGCGGGCTTTCTGCGCCTCTCGCTGCCAAGCCAGAACGAAGTCGCCAAGCTCGCGAAGGACGAGCCCGCCTTCCCCATCAAGCCAGGCCAAGCGATGATTCGCGAAGTGCACGTGTATGGCAAAGTTGCCGCCCTGCACGGCGCCGGCCAAAACGCGCAGCACCGCGGCCTGGGCAAGGCGCTTGTCGAGCGCGCCTGCGAAATCGCAGCCGACGAGGGCTTCGCCAGCATCAACGTGATCAGCGCCGTTGGCACGCGCGGTTACTACGCGCGCCTCGGCTTCAACGATGCGGGCCTGTATCAGAATCGCGTGCTGGAGTAGCGCATCGCCACAGCACGCCTGGACGAAAGTCGTGGCAGAAAACGCGGCGAATAGGTCTTTTTGCGAAGGGTGCGAACTTCAGTCCATCGCCCAGCCCCAACAAGAGCCATTGCGAACTGGAGTTTCGCCGTTGAATCAAGCTGAAGCCAAGCTTCAAACCCGCTAGAGCATCAAAACGGGACCCAATCGTCGCGTTTTTCTGCCATCTCGAACGTTGGCGGCCGCAAAAAGGCCGACTCGCGGCGTTTTCGACCACCGCGAAAGCAAAGCCACGTCTTCCGCCCAGTCCGCATGGCGCACGACGAATGCGCAGGACGCTCCAGCAAATTCCAAGCGCAAAAAGGCCGGCTGAAGCCCAGCCGGCCTTTGAATCGCGATCGAAAACCGAACCCACCGCGCCTGGGGATTGCGCCCCGCCTTACGCGAAGTAGCTCACGCCGCCTTCGAACAGCGGCTGATACTTATCGCCCGGCACGTTCTTGTACAGACCCGCGCCGCTGCGCTCGGAGTGGCCCATCTTGCCGAACACGCGGCCGTCGGGGCTTGTGATGCCTTCAATCGCCAACACCGAGCCGTTCGGGTTCGCGCCGAGCGCCATGCTGGGCTCGCCCGCGGCATCGACGTACTGCGTGGCAATTTGGCCTGCGGCCTTCATCTGCGCCAGAACTTCGTCGCTGGCCACGAAGCGTCCCTCGCCGTGCGAAATGGCCACCGTGTGCACGTCGCCCACCTCGCAGCGCGACAGCCACGGCGACAGATTCGACGCCACGCGCGTGCGCACAAGCCCGCTTTGGTGGCGGCCAATCTCGTTGAACGTGAGCGTGGGTGCGGCGGCCGTCGCATCGACGATGTCGCCATACGGCACCAGGCCCAATTTCACAAGCGCCTGGAAGCCATTGCAAATGCCCAGCATCAAGCCGTCGCGGTTTTGCAGCAGGTCGCGCACCGCCTCGGTCACCTGCGGCGCGCGGAAGAACGCCGTGATGAACTTCGCGGAGCCATCGGGCTCGTCGCCGCCCGAGAAGCCGCCCGGCAACATGACGATTTGGCTGCGACGAATGGCCTCGGCCAGCGCGGCCGTGCTTTCGGCCACCTTCGCGGGCGTGAGGTTGTTGATCACGAACACCTCGGCCTCGGCGCCGGCGCGCTCGAAGGCATGCGCCGTGTCGTATTCGCAGTTCGTGCCCGGGAACACGGGAATCACCACGTGCGGGCGGGCAATGGATCCGGCAAACGTGAGCGGCTTTGCGTCGGAGAACGAAACCTTCTCGACCTTCGCATGCGCGGCGGCATCGTCGGCGGCGCTGCGATATGGGAACACGCCTTCGATGCCGTGTTCCCATGCCTCCTGCAGCTCGGCCATATCGAGCGTCTCGCCAGCGGCGCCGAACACGTACGCCTCGGACGTCTCGCCCACATGTTCAACCAGCACGCCGTCGACCACGGGAATCTGCGCGTCATCGGCAAGCTCCACGAAGAACGAGCCGTATGCCAGTTTGAACAGCGCATCGGCGGAAAGCACGTCGTTGAGCACCACGCCCACCTTGTTGCCCAAGCACATCTTGAACAGCGTCTCGGCCGAGCAGCCGTAGCCCGGCGTGGCGGCGGCCAGCACGGCGCCATCGCCGACCAGCTGCTCCACCAGCGAGAACGTCGCGTTCAGCGCGTCGGCGGCAGGCACCAAGCCCGCCTCATCGTAGGAGGCCGGCGCGATGCGGAACACGCGATGGCCCGCTCCCTTGAATTCGGGCGACACCACGCGGTCGACCTTGCCCGTGGAAACCGCGAACGAGATAAGCGTCGGCGGCACGTTGATTTCGACGTCGCCTTCTTCGAACGAACCCGACATGGAATCCTTGCCGCCGATGGCGCCAATGCCCATATCGATCTGCGCCTTCAGCGCGCCCAGCACGGCGGCCACAGGCTTGCCCCAGCGCTCGGGCACGTCGCGCAGGCGCTCGAAGTACTCTTGGAACGACAGGTACGCCGCATCGCGCGTGAAGCCGGTGGCGACCAAGCGCGACACGCTCTCCACGACCGATAGATACGCGCCATGGAACTGGTCTTTCTCCATCAGGTAGGGGTTGAAGCCCCACGCCATGGCGCTCGCGGTGTTCGTCTCTCCATCGACGGGGAATTTCGCCACCATGGCCTGCGCAGGCGTCAGCTGGCGCTCGCCGCCGAACGGCATAAGCACCGTGGCCGCGCCGATGGTGGAGTCGAAGCGCTCGCCCAAACCCTTGTTCGAGCACACATTCAAATCGGTCACGAGCGAATGCATGCGCTCGGCCAGCGTGCCGCCTTCCCAGTGCGGCGCATACGCCTGCGCCGCCACCACATGCGCCGCTTGATGCTTCGGCGCGCCGTTGGAATTCAAGAACTCACGCGAGATATCGACGATCGCGTCGCCGCGCCACGTCATAAGCAGACGCGGGTCTTCGGTGACAGTGGCCACCACCACGGCCTCGAGGTTTTCCTCGTGCGCATAGCCGATGAACTCGTCCACGTCTTCGGCGGCAAGCGCCACCGACATGCGCTCTTGGCTTTCGGAAATGGCCAGCTCGGTGCCATCGAGGCCCTCGTACTTCTTGGGAACCATGTCGAGGTCGATCGACAGGCCGTCGCACAGCTCGCCGATGGAAACCGACACGCCGCCCGCGCCGAAGTCGTTGCAGCGCTTAATCAGGCGGCACGCGTCGCCGCGACGGAACAGGCGCTGGATTTTGCGCTCGACGGGCGCGTTGCCCTTCTGCACTTCGGCGCCTGAGGTTTCGATGCTGTCGACGTTCTGCGTTTTCGACGAGCCCGTTGCGCCGCCGATGCCATCGCGGCCCGTGCGGCCGCCGAGCAGCACCACCTTGTCGCTGGGCGCAGGGCATTCGCGGCGCACGTGGTCGGCCGGCGTGGCGCCCACAACGGCACCCACCTCCATGCGTTTGGCCACGTAGCCCGGGTGGTACAGTTCATGCACCTGGCCGGTGGCCAGGCCGATCTGGTTGCCATAGCTGGAATAGCCCGCGGCCGCAGTGGTCACCAGCTTGCGCTGCGGCAGCTTGCCGGGAAGCGTTTCGGCGACGGGACGCGTGGGGTCGGCCGCGCCGGTCACGCGCATGGCCTGGTACACGTAGCTGCGCCCCGACAGGGGGTCGCGGATGGCGCCGCCCACGCACGTGGCCGCGCCGCCGAACGGCTCGATCTCGGTGGGATGGTTGTGCGTCTCGTTCTTGAACAGGAACAGCCAGTCTTCGTCTTTGCCGTTAACGTCGACCGTCACCTTCACAGTGCAGGCGTTGATTTCATCGGACTCGTCGACGCCGGTCATAACGCCCTTGGCCTTCAAGTACTTCGCGCCGATGGTGCCCATGTCCATCAAGCAAACCGGCTTGTGCTCGCGCCCCAGTTCGGCACGCATGGCCAGGTATTGGTCGAACGCGGCCTGCACGCATGCGTCGTCGATGGCCACGTCGGTGAACTCGGTGCCGAACGTGGTGTGGCGGCAATGATCAGACCAATACGTGTCGACGACCTTCACCTCGGTGATGGTGGGGTTGCGGCCCTCGTTCTTGAAATAGCTCTGGAAGAATTCGATGTCGGCCAAATCCATCGCCAGGCCGCGCTCGGAAAGAAACGCCTTCAAGCCCGCCTGGTCCAAATCGATGAAGCCGTCGAGCACTTCGACGGGCTTTGGGTCGGCCGCCTGCATATGCAACGTGTCACGCAACGCAAGCGAGGCCTCGCGGGCCTCGATAGGATTGATCACATAATGTTTGATTGCGTCGATGTCGGCATCGGAAAGCGCGCCCTCGAGCACGTACACCTTCGCCGAGCGCACGTCGGGACGCTCGCCCTGGCTGATCAGCTGCACGCACTCGCTGGCGGAATCGGCGCGCTGGTCGAACTGGCCAGGCAGATATTCCACTGCAAACACCGCCACGCCCGCAGGCGCGGTGGCCTTGCCGTTCGCATCAACGGAAACGCCCTCGACCGGCAACTCGGCCCAGGCGTTGTCGGCCTGCGGCTCGCTGAATACCGTGGGAATGCACTGTTCGAAAAGCTCCCGGGAAATACCCTCGACGTCGTAGCGATTAATCAGGCGCACGTGGGAAAGCCCCTCGATGCCGAGGATTTGGCGCAGCTCAGCCGCAAGCTGGCGCGCCTCAACATCGAAACCGGGTCGCTTCTCAACGTAGATGCGTGAAACCATGGAGTTCCGCCCTTCCATCAAGATTCAAGTTTGGCCATTCGCATAACCCAGCCATGATAGCCCACTATCGCGTGCTCGAGTGCCAGCGAAAGCCAAACACTGGGGCAAACGCACGAAAATAGCCGACGCCCCTCCCGTTGCACGCCATCAGTCTTCTATTTTGTAATCCTTATATAACTTTTTTCGCGAAAAGCCTTGGCATCGCGTCCAAGCTCATGTATAAGCGTATGCATGTTAGCCAACGGCAACTATTAAATGCGCCATCACAAAAGCCATCGATGAAATGCGGCCGTCCGCGCCGCGTTTGGAGGAATCGTGCCACCTATCATTTCACTCGCCGCCCCGCTTGGCAGCTATACCGTTCATAAAGGCATGGCGGTCTACAATTTCGAAGCAAAGCTCGTGCGCCACGCCGCGCCCACGCTCGCGGGCATCAAGCCAGCAAACCTCTTCACATGGCGCGCGGCGGGATTCGCGGAAAGCGAGATGCACGCCGCGATCGACGAGGTGAAAGCCCGGCTCGAGCCGCTCGGC
>CALBLG010000016.1 GCA_937895975.1 uncultured Slackia sp. | reverse complement strand
CGCAGGAAACGCAAGCTTCCCTGGAAATGCGGCATTTCGCACAGTCACAAATCGGAATTTGGGACAGAAACGCGTCGATCGGCAGCACTTCAAGACTCGTCGGCCTTCCGTTGGACGGCAGCCCAGCGGCGCCGCCCTTCTTAGCCGCCCGCCGCTATTTCGCCCTTGCCGCTAGCCACGCAGCCGACGCCTGACGCGCCCATGCATCGATTTCGGCCAGCTGATCAAGGCTTTCGACCTTCTGCAGGCCACCGCCCTGCCCCGCTTCGTGCGCTTCCATGATGGCACCCACGCAGCCGTCGATGTCCAAATATCCGCACGCGTCGCGCAGGAACGCCGCCACGGCCACTTCGTTCGCGGCGTTCATGACGCACGGCAGCGTGCCGCCCGTGGCGCCTGCGTACTTGGCCAGCCTGAAGCAGCGGAACGTGTCCTCATCGACGGGATAGAACTCAAGCTTGCCGAGCTTCGTGAAGTCGAGCGGCTCAACCGGCGCGTCCCAACGATCGGGATAGCTGAGCGCGAATTGAATGGGGATGCGCATATCGGTGGTGCCCAGATGGGCCTTCACGCTGCCGTCGGAATATTCCACCATGGAATGGATGGCGCTTTGCGGCTGCACGACCACTTTGATGCGGTCGTAGGGCATGTCGAACAGGTGGTGTGCCTCGATGACCTCGAGGCCCTTGTTCATGAGCGTAGACGAGTCGATGGTGATTTTCGCGCCCATATTCCACGTCGGGTGCTTCAGAGCCTGGGCGGCCGTCATGCCGCGCAGCTCGTCGCGCGTGCGCCCGCGGAATGGGCCGCCGCTGGCGGTAACCCACAGGCACGAAACCTCTTCGGCTCGCTCGCCCAGCAGGCATTGGTAGATGGCGCCGTGCTCGGAATCGATCGGCATGAGCGCGCCCGCGGGGCCAGTCGCCGGCGCAACGCCAGAAGCGCGGCGGGCCGCATCGACCTTGGCGGCCATCGGCATAATGAGGTCACCGCCCACCACCAGGCTTTCCTTGTTGGCAAGCGCAAGCACTTTGCCCGCCGCGAGGGCCTCGTAGCTGGCACGCAACCCTGCGGCGCCCACCAAAGCGTTCACCACAACATCGGCCTCTTCGATGCCGGCGAGCGAAGCCACGGCTTCGGGGCCGAAACCGACCGTCACGCCGCCGTGCGCGTTGGCCAAGCGAGCATCGTGCACGAGCTCGGCGTTGCCGAACGCGATGCGGCGCACACCGAATTCATGGGCCTGCGCCACCACGGCATCGACGCTTGAGTTGGCCGCGAGCGCGATTACCTGCAACTTGTCGGGATGGCGGCGCGCCACGTCAAGCGTCTGCGTGCCGATGGACCCCGTCGATCCCAAAACGACGATTTTGCGAGGAGCCACTTCCGTCATGCGATTACTTCCCTTACACGTCACGTTCTTGAAATACTTTTCGACCTAAAACACGTATGGCACGCAGCCCGCGCCAATGAGCAGCACCGCTGCCGCGACCGATGCCAAAAACAGCGAATCGCAGCGATCGAGCAGGCCGCCATGCCCCGGCATGATGGTGCCGGAATCTTTCACGCCGGAATTGCGCTTAATGCGGCTTTCAGCCAAATCGCCCAGCACGCCAAACAGACCACATACCAGGCCAAACGCTAGCGCTTGAGGAATTTCCATCGACACGCCGGGAATCAGCGTCATCAAACACCAGATGCACATGGAGCCAACCAGGCCGCCGATGAAGCCTTCCCAACTTTTTTTCGGCGAGATGCGCGGCGCCAGCTTGTGCTTGCCGAATTTGCTCCCCACCAGGTATGCGAACGAGTCGTTCGCCCACACGCTGAAGAACACGCCGCACACCAGCACGCCGCCCCACAGCCCCGGCAACGACATGCGCAGCAAAATAAGGCTCGACAGCAAAAGGCCCGTGTAGGCCGCCCCGAAAAAGGACACGCCCACATCGCCCACGCGCGCGCGCATGAAGAACACGTACCACACCAGCAACGCCACCAGAAGCGCGCCCGTCACCAGAAGCGAGCCCGAAAGCCCGAGCCGCCACATGCTGATGGGATATGCAACAGCAGCCAGAATGCCCAGAATCTCGTTGGGCAGCTTCGCGTCGCTTCGCAGCATGAAGAACAGCTCGCCGGCGCAAATACCCGCCAACACGCACAGCATGATGACGCATGTCACGTTGCTGACCAGCGCAAACAGCACCGAGAGCGTAACATAGACCGCGCCCGTGCGGAAGCGCACCTGCAAGTCGGTGGGGTGCTTCAATTTCTCGGGCGTTTTGTCGTACGCGAAGGCCTTGGCGGCGTCTTTTTTCGCCGTGGCGGTCTGCTTCACGTGCTCGTACGTCGCCTGGGCTTTCTCGCGGCCCGTGCGTTCGTGCTCGGACGCTGGCTGGGGCGCAGCCGAATCTTGCCTCGCTTCGGCTTGCGGCCGTTGATTTTCGTCAGCCATGCCTACACCGCCCCAAAACGGCGGTTGCGGTTTTGGAACGCGAGCAGCGCGCGCAGGAATTCGTAGCGATCGAAATCGGGCCACAGGGTGTCGGTTACGTAGAACTCGGCGTAGGCGACCTGCCACAGCAAGAAATTCGACAGGCGCATCTCGCCCGACGTGCGAATAACCAAATCGGGATCGGGGCAATCGGCCGTGTACAGGCCGCGCTCGAATTCCTGCTCGGTAAGCTCGCGAGGGGCATCACCGGCCATGGCGCGCGCGACGGCGACGTCGATGCAGCGCTGCGTGGCACGCAGCATTTCCTGACGCGAGCCATAGTTCACGGCGACGAGCAGCGTCATGCCCGTGTTGTTTCGCGTTTTCTCCCATGCCTCGTCGAACGCGTCGCGCGTTTCTTGCGGAAGCATGGACGTGTCGCCGATGGTGCGCACGCGCACGTGCTCGGCATGCAGGCCATCGACCTCGGCCAGCATAGTTTTGGCGAACAGGTCCATGAGGCCCACGACTTCTTCTTCGGGACGCTTCCAATTCTCGGTGGAAAACGAGTAGATGGTGAGGAACTTCACGCCCGAATCGCTGGCGGCGCGAATGACCTCGCGAACCGCGGCGATGCCGGCCTTGTGTCCTTTCAGCCGGTTGAGCGCGCGTTTTTTCGCCCAACGGCCGTTGCCGTCCATGATGACGGCGACGTGCTGGGGAACGGCGTCTTCGCGCAGCTCGCGCGGATCGAGCCCAGCGGGCGGGTTCGGATACATTTCATCTATGGGTTTATGGAACATGGCAGCTCCTTCGAAATAGGCCCCTCAAGGGTACTCCAACGGCCAGGCAACGCCGAAACGATTGCCTGGCCGTTGAATTTTCGAAAAGACTTTGGTTCCGCCGTTCTGCCGAACGGCGGAGGCCGTCGACGCTGCGCAAGGTTTTGGACGGCGCCTTGCCTTTCAATCGTCGCTCGCGTACCGAAGTACGCTTCGCTCCTCTTTCAAGGCAATTCGCTCACCCAAAACCCTTGCTCGCTGACCGGCGTTCAGAAGCAACTCTTCCTTACTCCAGAACGCGTTAAACGCTCTGAGCATTTAACACGTTGCAGGACGACGCGTACTTCGGTACGCGAGCCGCAGCGTAAGCCCGAAATGCGCCGCCAGATTGCCGCGCAGCGTCGGCAGCTTTCGCCGGCCGAAAGGCCGGCGAAACCCTAGATTTCCATGACGTCGGCTTCTTTTTTCTTCAGCATCGCGTCGACTTCGGCGATGTACTTGTCGGTGATCTTCTGCACCTGCTCTTCGGCGCGACGGGCCTCATCTTCGGGCAGCTCGGCGTCTTTTTTGGCGCGCTCGATTTTGGTGTTGGCGTCGCGGCGCTGGTTGCGCACGGCCACGCGGGCCTCTTCGGCGTAGCCGCGGCATTGCTTCACCATTTCCTTGCGGCGCTCCTCGGTAAGCGCGGGGAACGGCAGGCGAATGACGGAGCCGTCGCTCGACGGCGTGATGCCCAGATCGCTGGCCATGATGGCGGCCTCGATGCCACGCAGCACCGACTTGTCCCACGGCTCGATAGCGAGCATATGCGCGTCGGGGGATTTGATGGCGGCCATCTGGTTGATGGGCGTGGGCACGCCGTAGTAGTCGACGCGAATCTTGTCGAGCACCATGGGGTTCGCGCGGCCCGTGCGCACGTTGGCGAACGCCTCGTTCAGGTTGCCAAGAGCCTTTTCCATGCCGGCTTTCGCCGCGTCCATGATTTCAGCAGTCATATTCTTGCCTTTCTTGTTGCGGCGCGCGGGCGCCGGCGCATACGCTTGCCAGGGATTAATACACCAGGGTGCCGACGGGCTCGCCCTTCAAGATTTTGCTGATGTTGCCGGGGGTGGTCATGTCGAACACCAGAAGCGGCATCTCGTTGTCTTTGCACAGCGAGATGGCTGCCGCATCCATGACCTGCAGTTCCTTGGTGAGAACCTCAAGATAGCTGATTTTGTCGAACTTCTTCGCCTCGGGGTTCTTCGCCGGATCGCTGTCGTAAATGCCATCGACCTTGGTGGCCTTCATCATGCAGTCGGCATTGATTTCGCACGCGCGCAGGGCGGCCGTGGTGTCGGTGGTGAAATACGGGTTGCC
The DNA here is from genome assembly GCA_937895975.1 of uncultured Slackia sp. Taxonomy (GTDB): domain Bacteria; phylum Actinomycetota; class Coriobacteriia; order Coriobacteriales; family Eggerthellaceae; genus Slackia. The sequence goes on along the minus strand of CALBLG010000016.1, from coordinate 3,041 downwards.
AGTGCCTGCGGCGAAAATGACCACGCGGCCCTTCTCCATATGACGGATAGCGCGCAGGCGAATGTAGGTTTCGGCGACCTGGTGCATCTCAATAGCCGACTGCACGCGCGAGGAAACGCCATGGCGCTCCAGGCCGTCTTGCAGGGCCAGCGCGTTCATCACCGTGGCCAGCATGCCGATGTAGTCGGCCTGGGCGCGGTCCATGCCGTTGGCGCTGCCGGCAACGCCGCGGAAGATGTTGCCACCGCCTACCGTGATGGCCACCTGCACGCCGTCTTCCACGATATGCTTGATTTGCTCGGCCAAGTCATCAATGACCTTCGGATCGATGCCGTAGCCGTTGTCGCCCATGAGCGCCTCGCCCGAGAGCTTCAGCAGAACGCGGTGGTACTTGTAACCCTCGGCGGGCTTGGTAGCTTCTTCTGGCATGAGTGCCCCTTTCAAAATCGCAGTTATAAGTCATTGTACGATAACGAACGCAAGCGGCCGGGCGCGCACGGGGGTTTTCCGCAAATTCCCGCAAGCCGCGCAGCGCGGCGGCCGGCGGTGCGACAATAGACGACGCACATGGCAACGTTTCGACCGCCGGGAGGCTTGCATGGATATAGAGGATTCGCTTTTGTCGTTCATCACGTCGGAGGCCGTGCGCAACATCGTGTGGGCCGTAATTCTGGCGTGCCTGACGGCATTCGCGTCGCGCGTGGTGAAACGTGGGCTGCACAAGCTGCTCGACCACCCCGACAACCCACTGCCCGCATCGAGCCTGATCATCAACATCGGCCGCGGCGTGGTATGGGTGATCGGCGGGTCGATTATTTTGCAATCGTGTTTCGGCATTAACCCGAACGCCCTGGTCACAGCCCTTGGCGTTGGCGGCGTTGCGCTGTCGCTGGGCCTGCAGGACACGCTGTCGAACCTGATTGGCGGCGTGCAGATGACGCTGATGGGCGTGGTGCGCCCGGGCGACAACATCGAAGTGGGGTCGGAATCGGGCGTGGTGACCGACGTGGGGCTGCGCCATACCACCGTCGTCACGAAGCTCGGCGAAACGGTGGTCATCCCCAACTCGGTCATCTCGAAAACGGCGCTGGTACAGCTGCCGCCGGCCGAGCAATTCAAGGTGCCGTTCTGCGCGACGGGCGATGCGGGCAAGCTCGACGAGGTTGCGGCCGAAATCGCCGAGCGCGCGAAGAAAGCCGCCAGCGCGATTTCGCCCGTGACGCAGGATCCGAAGGTGCTGTTCACTGAAATCACCGAATACGGCTTCAAAGGCACCATCGTCATGCGCATCGAAGATTCCACCGCCACTGGCCGCGCGGCCGACGCCGTGGTGCGCGCGATTGCCCCGATGACGAGATAGCGGGCCGCGAAGACGCGACGCCGCGCACAGCCCGCAAGTAACGAGCCTCGCCGCGAGGCGCGCCGGCGGGCATGGCCGCCATGCCGCTATGAGGCCTGTGCGGCCTTCTCTTTTTCGCGCTCTTCACGCTCGAGCACGGGCTTCATGGCGGCGATGGCGCACTCCAGCATGCTGTCGTCGGGCTCGTTGGTGGTGAGGCGCTGCATCTGCATGCCGGGCCACAACACCACCTTCACCAGCGGGTTTTCGGGGTGGCTGCCCGCCCACTTCACCGTGATTTCATAGCTTATGCCCGCGATGATGGGCATAAGCACGATGCGCGCCACGATGACCAGCGCAAGCTTCGCCGGACCGTCGGGCACGCCCCACGCGGCGATAAGGCCGTTCAGCGGCGTGATGGTGTACACGAAAATCGCGATGATCATCACCATGATGAGGAACGCCGTGCCGCAGCGCACGTGCAAACATGGGAAGCTTCGCGCATTTTCGGGCGTAAGCGGCAAACCGTGCTCGAAGCAGTGGATGGTTTTATGCTCGGCGCCGTGATAGCCGAACATGCGCTTGATATCCTGCATGCGGCCAATAAGCCAGATGTAGAACACAAACACGGCGATGCGCACGATGCCGTCCACGATATTCCACAGCAGCGTTTTGTCGTCGTACTCGCCTACCACCAAATTCGCGATGAACGCGGGCGCCACGATGAACAGCACCACGCCCAGCACCAGGCCCAACGCCATGGAAATGGCCATTTCCTTCTTGCCGAACTCGAAGGATCCATCGTCTTCGACGGCAGGGTCGGCCGTTGCGACGCCCGCCGCACGCGGCGCGATAGGCTCATGCTCAGCAGGTGTGGTGGCCGCTAGTTCGGCGTCGGCCACCACGACGTCAAGCCCGCGCTGGGCGCCCAGCGCGTCGATCGCCTCATCGGGGTTGCCGAAATCGTCTTTCCACGAGAAAGCGGAGGCGTTATCGGGCTGGTCGGCGTCAGCGAGGCCGTTGGCAGAGCCGCCGTCCGTCGAGACGGGGGAGCCCTCCGCATCGTTGTACGCATGCAGCGCGGCTATTTCGAGCGCCTTATATCCCAGCACCAGGCTCTCCACAAAGGCGCGGCAGCCGCGCACGATGGGCCAATACAGCCACTTGTTCTTTTCCTTGCCGCTGGCCAAATCATGTTCTTCGACATAGATTCCGCCCGACGGCTCGCGCACGGCCGCGGCCCAGTTGAACTTGCCGCGCATCATCACGCCCTCGATAAGCGCCTGACCGCCCACATGGGTCTTCAGGGCGCCGTCTTCGGAAAATGCACGCTTCACGGCGCTTTTCTGCTTCGCAGGATTCTCGACCTGAGTTGGTTCAACTTCGTTCGACACGCTTGGGGCTCTCTTCTCGGGTGGGACAGGGAGCAGTCCCGTCCCACTTTGCAAATCGGTTTCCGTCATCACAACGCATTCTGGCAAAGCGGGACAGGGCCGTCCCCCGTCCCGCTTCGTTCTGCCTACGCGCCGGCGGACGAATCAATCGCGCGTAACCTTCGGGTATGGATTTCCGCAGGTCATCTTGCCTTCGGGGCATGCTCCGCGCACGCACGGGGCACCCGCATCGGCGAAGATGAACGGCGCCGTGGGACGCGCCAGCTCCAGCATGCGATGCGCCAATTCGCGAATTTCCCACTGTGCAC
>CALBLG010000015.1 GCA_937895975.1 uncultured Slackia sp. | reverse complement strand
CGCGCGGGGTTTTTCGTGGCGGCGGCCGACGCGATGATGGGCTGGGTGCCCAAGCCGGCCTCGTTAGAGAACAGGCCGCGCGCGCAGCCGAACTGCAGCGCCACCACGATGCCCGAGCCGACCGCACCGCCGAACATGGCGCGCCCCGTGAACGCGCTCTCGAAAATCATTGCGAACGACGCGCCCAGGTAATTCCAATTGCACACCAATATATAGAGGCAGCCCAAAATGTAGGCCCCGCCCATGATGGGCACGAGCTTCTCGCAAATGCTCGAGATGGATTTCAGCCCGCCCATGATGATGAGCAGCGCCGTGCCGCACACGAACGCGGCCACCATCCACGGCTCGAGGCCGAAGTTCGCCTGCACCACGCTGGTAATGGCGCTCGTCTGCACAGCCGAGCCGATGCCGAAAATGGTGAAGCATGCCATGACGGCGAACCAAATGGCGCACACCTTCGCCCACCACGGAACCGTGCCGTCGGGGCGCTTGAAGCGCTGCTCCCACACATGCATGGCGCCGCCCATCATTTGGCCGTTCTTGTCTTTCACGCGGTATTTCAGCGCGGCAAACACCTCGGTGTATTTCGTGGCCATGCCCAAAATGCCCGTGAGCCACATCCACAAAACGGCGCCCGGCCCGCCCGAGAGCACGGCCGTCGCCACGCCGACAATCGAGCCGGTGCCAAGCGTCGAGGCAAGCGAGGTGGCCATGGCGGCGAAGTTGCTCACGTCGCCTTCCGAGCCGTCGTCTTTGGTGACGGAAAGTTTCAGCGCCAGCGGCAGTTTGCGCTGGATTCCTTTGGTGCGAATGGTGGTGTAGATATGGCAGCCAAGCAGCAGCACGATCATCGGCGGACCCCATACAGCAGCATCGATGCTGTTCAGCAGTTCGACAATATCCATAGGGCACCTCGGGCTTTCTGACATTAGGCGGCGTCGCGGCGTCGCTCACACGAAGCATATATTGTATGGGTTGCAAGCGGGCCTATGGTTGCGGCCAGGTTAAAAGGCGCGTATCGGCCGCAATGCGGCGGTTTTGCGAGGATGGGCCAGCATTTGGAATGACGGCTCTCCCATGCGCGCGTTAGTTAACGGCATCATGAAAATGGGCGCCACGCCGCATGCGCGCGGCTGCGAAAGGCTATGCTGGCAAGGTAGACATTCCGGCGCCCGCGCGGCGCCTATCGAAAGAGGCCCCATGGCACACGATTTCATCTCGCTGGCGATCATCGCCCTCGTCGCATTCCTCGCGCCCGTCATCGCGCAGTCGATTCCGAGAAAGCCCATTCCCGAAACGGTGCTTCTGCTGGCGCTCGGCGCGATCCTCGGCCCGAACTGCCTGAACTATATTTGGATTACGGAGCCCATTTCGCTTCTTTCCGAACTGGGCCTGGCGTTTCTGTTCTTGCTCGCCGGCTACGAAATCAACCCGAAGATGCTCATGGGCACCGAGGGCAAGAAAGGCCTGCGCACGTGGGTGTTCACGTTCGTCTTCGCGCTGGCGCTTGTGTTCGTGCATCCGAATTTGGCGCTTGGCGGCATTGACGCGATTCCTATGGCCATCGTTCTTACGACCACGGCGCTCGGCACGCTGATGCCGATTTTGCGCGAGCGCGAACTGATGGACACCAAAGTTGGCCGCGCGGTGATCGCCTACGGAACCTGGGGCGAGCTTGGCCCGGTGCTTGCCATGGCCATCCTGTTGTCGACGCGCACGAATTGGCAAACCGCGGCGATTCTGGCCGCGTTCGTGGCGTTGTGCGTCGTCGCCGCGGCGCTGCCCGCCTTCGCGCGCAAAAACGGCACGCGCTTGTACAAGCTGCTCGAGTCGAAAGCGAACACCACCTCGCAGACGTTCGTGCGCGGCACCATCATGATTCTGGTCGCGCTCGTGGCATTTTCCGCCATCTTCGACATCGACATCGTGCTCGGCGCGTTCGCCGCCGGCTTCGTGCTGCGCTATATCACGCCCGAAGGCAATGTGTCGCTGGAAACCAAGCTCGACGCCATCGGGTTCGGCTTCCTGATTCCGCTGTTCTTCGTGGTGTCGGGCGCGAAAATCGACCTGTCGGCCATCGCGGCCGACCCCGCCATGCTGCTGCGCTTCGTCGCGCTGCTGCTCGCGGTGCGCGCGGCGCCCATCGTGATTTCGCTGTCGATCGGCAAAACACGCGAGCAATACACCATGCACGAGCGCATTTCCGTTGCGCTATACAGCACCACGGCGCTGCCGATTATCGTGGCGGTCACGTCGCTGTGCGTGAAAAACGGCACGCTCGATTCCAGCACGGCGTCCATCATGGTCGCCGCCGGCGCGACCACGGTGTTCATCATGCCGCTGTTCGCCGGGCTCGCCTACGGCGTCGCCGACCGCCATCCCATCGACGCCGTGCGCGAGATCGCCCACGACCCGCACCATGCCGGCGCAATCGTGTCGCAGCACATCCACGAGCACCGGGAGCACGCCCACACCGACTACCATCACGTGTACATGGCCAAGCAGCGCCCCGACGTTGTGCATATTTCCATGAAGGAGCATGCGAAACACGCAGAAGAGGAATAACGGCATCGAATTTTTTTGGTCAAAGGGACTGTCCCCTTGACCCACCTTTGCCCCATTTCGAATTTCCCCTTGCATAACTGTGCATAGTGTATATATACTGTGATTACCGGTTATATACACGTTCGCAATCGGGACGCCGATGGCGAACGAGGCTCGCGGGCGCACGCGGGCCGCTCGACCACGGGAGCACCAGTGGACATCATCCTATCCAACTCAAGCGACAAGCCGATTTACGAGCAAATCTCGTCGCAAATCAAAGCGAACATCATGTCGGGCGAACTCGCGAGCGGCGAAAAGCTGCCGTCGATTCGCTCACTTGCCAGCGGGCTTCGCGTGAGCGTGATAACCACGAAGCGCGCGTATTCCGATTTGGAAGCGGCGGGGTTCATCGAAACCGTGCAGGGAAAGGGCAGCTTCGTGGCGGCGGGCAATCGCGAATTTCTTCGCGAAGAAGGCTTGCGGCGCATCGAGGGGCTTCTCGACCAGGCGGTAAGCGAAGCCGTGCGGCTCGGAGTAAGCCGCGGGGAATTGCACGAGATGCTCGACGCGATTGCCGCGCAAGACTAGGAAACGAGAAGGCCATGCGATACCTCTTCGAACTGGAAAACGTCGACCGCGCGGTAAGCGCCACATTCGGGTTGCGCGACATCAACCTCCGCGTGGCACCCGGCGAAATCGTCGGGCTCGTCGGGACGAACGGAGCGGGCAAAACCACGGCGATACGCGCGCTGCTCGGACTTTTGCACATCGATTCGGGCGAGATTCGCCTGTTCGACCAGCCATTTGAAGCGAACGCCCCCGACCGGGCGCAACGTGCCGCGCGCGGCCGCATCGGGGTGGTATTCGATTCGTGCCCCTACCCCGGCGAACTTACCGTGAAGCAGGCCGCGCGCTGCGTCGCGCCTGCCTTCCCGCAATGGAACAACGAGGAATTCGAGCGTTTGACCGGCAGATTTGGCATATCGCCAAAAACGAAAGTGAAGGAGCTTTCGCGCGGCATGGGCATGAAGCTGCAGCTTGCCATGGCGCTGTCTCACGATGCCGAACTGCTCGTGCTCGATGAGGCCACTGCGGGGCTCGACCCCATTGCGCGCGACGAGATGCTCAACATGCTGGCGGCCTTCGTGAGCGAGGGCGAGCGCGGCGTGCTGCTGTCGAGCCATATCACGAGCGACCTCGAGCACATCGCCGATCGCGTGGTGGGCATCGACGCCGGCAGCATTATATTCGACATGCCGCGCGAAGCGATAACAGACGCAGCGGGAATCGCGCATTGCACGTTTGACCAGGCACGCAGCGTTTTCGAGGCGGCGCAATATCGAACCGCACCAACGCCAGGGCGCAACGCCGGCCAACCCGCCGCACATGCCGAGCTCGCCAATCTGTCGCAGCTCGCCATTTCAACGCCGCGCGCGCTACGGCGGGAATTCAGCTGCGACGTGCTCGTTGCCGACCGCTTCGCCTTCGCGCGAGACTTCCCCGCCATCGCATGCGACCGCGCGACCATCGACGACTACCTGCAATTCGCCCTGCGCGGACAGCGCACGCTTTAGGAGGCAGCCATGAAAGCCATGTTGCAATCAGAATTCGCGATCATTCGCTCCATGGGCCCAAGCCTGGCCGCAACGTTCGCCGTCGTGTGCGTGTTCATATGTTGGGCGATGAAAACGCCGGCGATGCTGTGCGCCGTATGCACGATGTACCCCATGATTATCACGTTTTCCCTGATGGGATACGACACCACAAACGGTTGGGAGCGCTATCGCGCCGCGCTGCCCTTATCGAGGCGCGATATCATCGCCGGGCGCTACGCGAGCGTTCTTGTTACGAGCGTCGTGGCGATCGTCGCGGCGGTCGCGTTGGGGTTTGCAAGCCAAATGCTGCTTGCGCACGTGTTCGACGACTTCGAGCAGGTCGCACCCGCGGAGCTTGCCTCCGCGTGCGTCGCCTCGACGGCGCTCGTGCTGGCCATCGCCGCATGCATGATGCCGTTCATGGTGAAATTCGGCAACACGAAAGGCGTGCGCTATGCCGCGTGCGCGTTCATGCTGGCATTTTGCCTTGACGCAGTTATCATCGGCCAGTTCATTGACCCGAGCGCCATGCTCGCCGCGACGGAATGGATCGATTCGCACGGCGCGCTGCTCGTAGGCGGCCTGTGCGCAGCGGCGACCGCGCTCTACGCCGCAAGCTGCGCGATAAGCATGCGCATCTTCCAGAAGAAAGACCTGTAAGCCAAGGCCAATGGGTCACCGCTCAGAGCGGTGGCCCATTGCGCGAGTGAAGTCGTTATTCCCAACCCTTCCACACATCGGGCTGGTAACCGACCGTTGCCTGGCGGCCGTTGCGCACGATGGGCTCGCGCAGAATCTGCTGGTTTTCGAGCACCTTCTCGAACTTCTGGTCGGCGGCGAGGTATTGCACCAGCGCAACCGTGTCGGCGTCTTTGGCCGCATGGTCGATCAGCGCGTCGATTCCGCCCGCCGCGCGCGCCACGCTTTCGAGCTCGCCTTTGCTCAAACCCTTTTCTTTCAAGTCGACGAACTGGAATCTCACGCGGCGCTCCTTGAAATAGCGCTGCGCCTTCTTCGTGTCGAAACTTTTCTTGGTGCCGAAAATTTGGATGTTCATCGCTTCTGGGGCCTTTCCATGTCATGCGAACCGCTCACGCGAAAAACCATTCTAACCCGCGAAACGCGCCAAACGCCCGTGCGTTTGCCAGGTTTTGCGGGTGTAGAATGAGGCAATTTGAAAAGTCCAGCGAAAGGTCGCCCCATGAGCGAAATTGCACGCTCCGCCGCCGTCGAAAGCGAAACGCCGCCAGCCGTTTACGACGCAACCACGCTCGGCCGCC
>CALBLG010000014.1 GCA_937895975.1 uncultured Slackia sp. | reverse complement strand
GCCGAACAGCTTGAAGCCCACGGCCATGCACGCGCAATACACCAGCGTGCCGCCCACCATGGAAGCGATGGCGCCCACCTTATTCGCGCGCTTGAAGAACAACGCACCCACGAGCACCCAGCAAAACGCCGTTTCAAGGCCGCCGAACGCAAACATGTTGATCTTCCAAATAACATCGGGCGGAACCACGGCAAGCACGAACACGATAATGCCAACGCCCAGCGTAATAATTTGGCTCGAACGCGATACCATGGCGTCGCTCACCTGCCGACTGCGCTCCTCGGCGCGATGCAACCACAGGTCTTTGATGATAGCCGAAGACGACGCGATGAGCAGCGACGACACCGTCGAGATAGATGCCGCAACGGGGCCGATGATCGCAATGCCCGCAAGCCACGGCGGCAGCGTAGCCACGATGGTTAGGGGGATAATATTGTCGACGCTTCCGCCATACGATGCCAAGTCGCCCGTCAACACGCCAGCCGACAGCACGCCCAGCGCGGTAACGCCAATCATCATGGCACCGATGATAATGGTGCCGCCCACCATGGCCCCACGCAGGCTCTTCGTGTCTTTGTAGCCCATGCAGCGCACCACCGATTGCGGCAACGCGAACGTGAAAATACCCACCAGCAGCCATTGCGTGAAGTACAGCGAGACGGGCATATTGCCGCCCGAAAGCGGTTCGAGCATCTGCGGATGGTTGGTGCGGATGGTGCCCATGATGTTTTCCCAGCCGCCGCCGGCAATAAGGATGCCCGCCGCCAGCACCACAATGCCTACCAGCATGGCGATGCCGCACAGCGCATCGGTCACGGCAACACCGCGGAAGCCGCCCACGGTGGTGAACAAAATAACCGCGATGCCGAAAATGGCCAGCCCAACGAGGTACGAATAGCCCGTCACAGCCTCAAACAGCTTCGCGCCGCCCACAAACTGCGCCACCATGGTAGCCGCGAAGAACAACACGATGATCAGCGCCGCCGCATTCGCCAGCGCATTGCTGCGGAAGCGCGCGCGAATCACGTCAATCACGGTAACGGCGCCCAGCTTGCGCGAAACCAAGGCCATTTTCTTGCCCATAATGCCGTATAACAAAAACAGCGTGGTCACCTGAACGGCGGCCATGTAGACCCAACCGAAGCCGATCGACCACGCCTGGCCGGGGCCACCCACAAACGAGCTCACCGAGCCATACGTCGCGATGGTCGTCATGGCCAACACGAAGCCGCCCAGCGTTCGGTTTCCGATGAAATACTCGTTCACGAAGCCGCCGCCATCGGCCTTTGCGCGGCGGCGAGCCACCACGGCCAACACCAGCGCAAACGCCAAGAACACCAGAACGGGAAGCAGGCCCGCGATGCTAGTGCTTTGCATGAGCGGCCTCCTCGTCATCGTCCAAATCGAAATCGGCAAACACGCGGCGCCCCAGCACCACGGCGGCCACGATAGCCGCGGCCCACGTGCCCAGCGTCCCGCCGAACACCCAGATGGGCGTGCCGAAAACCTCTATGTCGCATGCGGAAAGACCAAAACCGGCCGCAATCCACACGACGACGACCGCGACAAGCGCCACGACGGTCGCCTTGGCCTCGCGATTGGCTTGCGCCATTTTCTCGCGATAGGTCCATTTCTTCTCTTTCGGCTGCACGGCCGACTCCTCCCCTTCGAGCGCTTGCGGCGCCCCGAACTTGTAACTTTCCCATTGTACGCGCCGTGCGCCACCCCAACGCAATTCAGTGCCGCATTCGCAACATTGCGGGGGCTAGCGGGGGTACAATAAGCCAAGCAAAATGACGCAGAACCGAGGCGAGCATGCATCTGAAGAAAACGAAACGCGGCAATCGCATCTATCTTTCGGTGGTGCAGAATTACCGCGAAGGCGGCAAAACCAAGACGAAAACCATCGAGTCGCTTGGCTATGCCGATCAATTCGAGAGCCAATTCGCTGACCCCATCGCGCATTTCCAGGAATACGTGGCCAGTCTGAACGAGAGGAACAAGCGCGAGAATCCCCCCGTCACGCTCACGTTTCCGCGCGACGCGACCATCGACGCGGGTCATGTGGCTCAAGCCCGCTGGGGCAGTGCCATCGCGCTCGCATACCTCGACGCGCTGGGCGTGCGCACATTTTTCGAAAACCGAGCCGGCCACCGGGGCTTTCCCGCGCACGCAGGGCGCATTTTCGAGATGCTCACATCCGAACGCATGATTCACGTGGCACCCAAGCGCGAAACGTGGCAACGTCGCGCGTCGTTTCCGCGCGTATGCGACTTCACCCTGGCCGACACGTATGCAGCCTTCCAATGCTTCGCGCGCAACGAGCGCAGCCTGGTGGCGCATCTCGCCAGAACCTACCAGACAATTCGCGGCCCTTACCAGGTGAATTCGGTACTGCTAGTGCTGGCATCGTTCTCGCTGGCCGACACGGGCGATGTGAATGCCGCGAACGGCTCGGCGACAGGCGGCATAGACCGGCAAGAGGGCCTGTCGATGGGCATCGGCATGTTGCTCGACCGAACGGGCATTCCCATGACTTACCACATAACCAGCGCGACCCCCAACGCCGACGAGGTAGCGGGGCTTGTTGCCAGCGCGAAGGCCGAATTCGACGCGCAGCGCGTCATCGTGGTAGCCGGCCGCATGCCTAACGCGCGCGAACTTGCGACGCGGCTCAACCAAACAGGGGACGGATTCGTGTTCTTCCGCCCGCTCGAAACCGAAGATTTCGACTTGCAGGCGTGGGTGGCCGATGCGTCCGACTACATCACCACGCAATCGGGCAGCTACAAAGTGAAGGCACGCACCGACGAGATGGACGGCATACGCGTGAAAGATACGGTGCTGTGGGGGCGCGACTATGCGAAGCTCGCGCGCAAAGGCCGCGCCGAGCGCAGCACACGCGACACGTCGCTCGACGGCTATATCTGCATATCGTCAAGCGAAACGCGGCTTTCCGCCGGCACGCTGTTCCACATCTATCGCGAACTGTGGCGCCTTACCGAGCCGTTCCAGCTGTTGGAATCGGATTTCTCGCCGTCACCCTACCCCGTGGCGCATGGCGTGCACATGCGCGCGCACTTCCTCATCTGCTATGCGGCGTTTTTCGCCCTGCGCCTGCTGAGAAGCGACATGGGATGGAGCCGAAATGCTGCGCAAGTGGCCGACGCGCTGCTGCGCATGGAAGGCAGCCATTTGGCAGAAAACTGGTTTTTATTCAGCTACCGAAGCCCCGTGACCGACGAGATAGAGAAAGCGGCGGGCGTCGACGTGGCGCGTCGCCTGCGCACTGCGGCCGACATAAAGCGAGACATCGCGAAGGCAAGGGCACATATCGAGGGGAATCTTAATAAGTTGCCTGACCAGAAAAGATAGCGAAACGGGTTCGCATCGTTAAAAAAGGCCGTTCGTCAGAACGGCCTTTCCAGCTACAACCCCAGAGCCTTCTTAAGCGAGGACACGCGGCGACGCGAAACGGGAATCTTCTCGTCGGTGCCATTCAGCGACAGAAGCAACGTGCCGCCTGGAACAGGCTCGACCTCTTCGACGTGCGAAAGGTTCACCAGGTAACCGCGATGCACGCGGAAGAACCCGTGGCCATCCAGGCGCTTTTCCAGCTGGGCCAACGACACGGTAGAGAAATAACGGTCGTTGTCGGTTTGCAGGTAGGCGTAATCGTCGCGAGCCATCACGAAGCGAATGCTGTCGATGGGAATGAGAATCTTCTTGCCGCTCTTCTCGACGGGAATGCGTTCCGACTGGCTGGCCTTCACGTGAAGCGTGATGTATTCGCTGGCGCGATTCACGGCCTGCTGCAGGCGATCGATTTCAACCGGCTTCACCAGATAGTCGACGGCATTCACCTTGAAGCCCTCGAGCGCGTGCTCGCTGTACGCGGTAACGAAAATAACCGCCGGGGGGTTCTTCAAGCGCTGCAGGGCCTCGGCGAATTGAATGCCGTTTACCTCGGGCATGCTCACATCGAGGAACAGCACGTCCACGGGGTAGCTTTGCATCTTTTCGATGGCCTCGCGCACGCTTGCGGCCTCGGCGAGCACTTCGACCCCGCCAACTTCGCCCAGCAGATAGCGCAGCTCGGAACGAGCAGGAGCTTCGTCGTCAACGATAATCGCGTTCAGCACAGCATCCCCCAACAATCGGAAAGTCGTCGTAAGAAAAAAGCGGGTTTTCGCCTTGGCGCCGGCGGCTGGAAACCGTCGGCAAGCGTTGTCCGCATAACGCATAGTAGCCCAAATTCGCGACGTGTGGAAGCGTCCAAAACGCAGAATGGGACACCTTTGGCCCCATTCCACGCAAGCTATAGATATCATTGATGAAAAGTGCCGCTCACGACATAAAAACGTCCATTCACCAGCGTAGGAAAGCCAGTCGCCGGGAAGGCGTCGGCAGCCGGCCGGGCGTGTCGGGGCCGTCTGCGCTCAAACTTGCTCTTCATTTCAAAGTTAAGCGCAGCCAGGCGAGCGCATAGTGAGCGAAGCGAACGGTAGCGAGACGTGGCCCCGACACGCCCGGCCGGCTGCCGACGCCTTCCCGGCGACGCGCTAATCTTCCACCAGGCCGTCTTTCATGAACATGGTCACGCTGGTGCCCTCGCCGGGGTTCGACTCAACGTCCATGTGCGATTCCGTGCCGAAATACCCGCGCAGGCGCTCGTTGATGTTCTTCATGGCGATGCCCAAGCCCTTCGACGCTTCCGGGCGCAGCAGCTTGCGACGCTGCTCGGCATCCATGCCCACGCCGTTATCGGCCACGGTGATATACAAATCGTCGCCCTCGCTGTGCGCGGTGATGTGGATTTCCAGCTTGCCTTCTTGCGGCATGGCGTGTCGCACCGCGTTTTCGACAAGCGGCTGAACCATGAACGCGGGCACCATCACGCTTTCCAGGCCAGGCTCGATATCCACATCCATTGACAGGCGGTCTTCACCGAAGCGCGCCACTTCGAACGTGAAGTAACGCATGGTTTGCTCCACCTCGCGCGACAAC
>CALBLG010000013.1 GCA_937895975.1 uncultured Slackia sp. | reverse complement strand
GGGACAGTCCCTTTGACCCACTGCCCTTTACCTACTAGCTGCTCCTAGCTCGCCGTTCCCCAAGTCTGCTGCTTTATTTCACCAGCAGCTGAGCGATTTGCACGGCATTCGTTGCGGCGCCTTTGCGAATTTGGTCGCCGCAGCACCAGAACGTGATGCCGCGCGCCGCTTCGGGGTTCGAGATATCGCGACGCACGCGGCCAACCCAAATGAGGTCCTGGTCGCTGGTGTCGATGGGCATCGGGAAGCGGTCGTGCGCGTTTTCGGCTTCGCGGTCGTCGACGAGCTTCACGCCCGGCGCCGCCGCCAACACCTCGCGCGCCTTCTCGAGCGTGATATCGCGCTCGAACTCCAGCGTGATGCTCTCGGAGTGCGAACGCAGCACCGGCACGCGCACACACGTGCAGTTCACGCGCAACTCGGGCAGGTGCATGATCTTGCGGCCCTCGTTTTGCAGCTTCATCTCCTCGGACGTATAGCCCTCATACTTGAAGCTGCCGATTTGCGGGATGAGGTTGCTCGCCAGTTGCGCCGCGAACGCGGAAGGCTCGGGGATCGGCTCGCCCTTCCCCATCGCGGCGATTTGCGCCTCGAGCTCGCGCATGCCGGGCACGCCCGCGCCGCTTGCGGCCTGGTACGTGCTCACGATCATGCGCTGCACGCCCGCCGCCTGGTGAAGCGGCCACGTGGGCACCAGGCCAATAATGGTGGCGCAGTTCGGGTTCGCGATAAGGCCCTTGTTCCACTTCACGTCGTCGCCGTTGATTTCCGGCACGACCAGCGGCACGTCTTCTTCCATGCGGAACGCATGCGAATTGTCGATGACCGTCGCACCCGCTTTCACGGCATGCGGCAGCAGCTCTTTCGCGATGTCGTCGCCCGCAGCGCCCAGCACGATGTCGCAGCCCTTGAAGCACTGCGGCGTGGCCTCTTGAATGACCACCTGCTCGCCGCCGAATTCGACCGTTTTGCCCGCGCTGCGCGCGCTCGCGAACAATTTCAGCTCGCCAACGGGGAAATTGCGCTCTTGCAGGCACTCCAGCATTTGCTGGCCCACAGCGCCCGTGGCACCCAGGATGCCGACCGTGTAGTTACTCATGCAGCTCAGCCTCCTTCGGGGCCTCGTCGATGGTGATGATGTTGTTGTCACCGTCCACGAACGCGCCGTAAATCACGCGGATGGCACGCTCGAAATCGTCGTTGTCGACGCCGACCACGATATCGAGCTCTTCGGAGCCCTGGGCGATCATGCGAATATTGATGCCCGCATGGCCCAACTCGCCGAACAGACGGCCCGACGTGCCGGGCCGGCTGGGCATGTTGCGGCCCACCGTGGAAATAAGCGCCAGCTTGTCGACGATCTTGATTTCATCGGGCTGCAGCTCGCTTTTGATGTCAGCCACGATGGAATACAGGCAATCCTTCACGTCGCTTCCCTGCACCACCACGGCAAACGAATCGATGCCCGTGGGAAGGTGCTCGATGCTGACGCGGTAGCGCTCGAAAATCGACAGCGTTTTGCGAATGTAGCCCACCTTCGACGACATATGGTTCGTCTTCACGTGGATGGCGATGAAGTCGCGCTTGCCGGCAATGCCCGTGATAAGAGGCTCGGCCGTGCCCGGCTCGGTTTCCTCGGAAATAACCGTGCCCGGGTCTTCCGGAGCGTTCGTGTTCTTGATGACCAGCGGAATATGCGCGTCTTTCACCGGGAAGATGGCCTCTTCGTGCAGCACGCTGGCGCCCATGTACGACAGCTCGCGCAGCTCGGCATACGTGATGCGCGAGATGGATTTCGGGTTGTCAACGATGCGCGGGTCAGCCGTGAGGAAGCCCGACACATCGGTCCAGTTCTCGTACAAATCGGCGCCCAGGCATTTCGCAACAATGGCGCCCGTAATGTCTCCACCGCCGCGATCGAGCAGCTTGATTTTGCCATCTTCGGTGGCGCCATAGAAACCAGGCAGCACGAAGCACTTCTCTTCGCCGATAGCGGCCTTCAGCTTTTCGGCCGTCTTATCCATGTCGATAGAGCTATCGGGGCGGAAGGTGATCACGTCGGCGGCATCGACGAACGGGAAGCCCAGATACTCGGCCATCATGCGACCCGTGAAATACTCGCCACGGCTCACGATGTATTCCGGCGTATACTCGCCTCGCTTGGCGAGCTCGCGGAACACGCCAAACTCCTGGGAAATGGGATAGCTCAGGCCGAGCTCCTTGGCGATTTCGCAAAAACGCTGACCGATGGTTCCCAGCAAATCGTCGCAGGTCACATGGTATTGCAGGTGGGCATTCACCAAATACAGCAAGTCGGTGATCTTGCTATCGAACTTGTCGCGCTTGCCCGCCGCGCTTACCACGACGAAGCGACGCGCAGGATCGGCCTGAACGATGGCCTTCACCTTTTTAAACTGTCCGGCCGAGCTGACGCTCGAACCGCCAAATTTCGTGATCTTGATCATAGGACTACTTTCACAACGCAGTACACGTAGAAAAAGATATTGCCACTTTAGCGTGCAAAAGTGCAAGCGATTTCGGCAGAAGGTTGGAAGTCACCACAACGGAACGGTTCGGCGGGGCACTGGTCTGTTCGGGGCCACGGTTCGCTACCGTTCGCTTCGCTCACTATGCGCTCACCTGGCTGCGCTTAACTTTGAAATGAAGCG
>CALBLG010000012.1 GCA_937895975.1 uncultured Slackia sp. | reverse complement strand
TCGAAGACCCCGACGGTTGTTGGTTGGAAATCGTGCCCAGCAATCTGTGGGATTAGAAAAACGGCGGTCGGCTTTAGCGAAAGGGCTGACCGTCGTTTTATCTTAGCTGCGACGAAGGGAAAATGCCATGGTCCAATATCGCGTTCCTCGTGAAGAACTCCCGTACGACCCCGCAAATAGGGAGTCGATTGTTGAGTACGCCCAAATGTTGGTGGGGCATACGCTTCGCGAATCATGCGACGTCGATTGCTTCACGAGCAAGAAAGGCAATAAAGGCAAGTTGGGCCAGGCTCTTGAATACTGCTATTTCAAGTATGAACCGAATTCTGCGCAGGAGCCTGATTTTCCCGAGGTCAAGCTTGAGCTGAAGACGAACCCTGTGAAGCGCAAAAAGGATAAGACCCTTTCAGCGAAAGAACGTCTCGTTCTTACAATGATTGACTACTGCGGCCTTGTAAACGAAACATGGGAGCATTCGACGGTGCTCAAAAAGATGGGCGACATGCTGCTCATCACGTTCTTGCATGAATCCGAAAAAGATGAATTTGACTACGAGTTTGAATTTGCTGGAACGCCGTCAATCCCTGATGAAGACATGGCGGTTATCCGTGGTGACTGGGAAACTATCGTCGCCAAAATGCGCGCCGGCCTCGCCCATGAGATTTCCGGTGGCGACACCAACTATCTCGAAGCATGCACAAAGGGAGCAAGTGCGAAAACCGTTCGCAAGCAGCCGTTTTCGGATATTCCGGCGAAACAGCGCGCCTTTGCCTTGAAGTCGTCATACATGACAGCGTTTTATGACAAGAACATCCATCTTGAATCGATTATGCGCCGTCGAGGAGAGGAAGCTCTTTCTTTTGATGAGCTGGTGGAGCATCGTATCGGCGAATATACGGGTCAAAGCAATATTGAACTTGGTAAACGATTTGGTTTGAATCTGAGGGACAAGGGATTCTATGCGGCGCTTACCAAACGCATGCTTGGAGTTGGACAGGACAACGAGGTCGCTGAATTCTCGAAGGCTGGCATAACTGTGCGAAGCATTCGCCTTGAAGCTAATGGAAGAATTCGCGAACATATTTCCTTCCCGGCGTTCGAGTTCGGCGATCTTCTTAATGAAAGCGAATGGGAAGATTCAGAGTTCGGTAAGGTGTGCAACTCGAAATTCCTTTTCGTTGTTTATAAGAAAGATGACTCGGGCGCCTATGTCTTGCGTGGGTGCGAGTTTTGGTCGATGCCTGCAGATTTGGTGTCTGAGGCCGAGGCAACCTGGGATGAGACGAAGCGCATCGTTCGGCAAGGTGTGCAATTTTTCGAATGCGCACCTATCTGCAAGGACGGTCACCCAACTATAAAAAACAATCTGCCCGGCTCTGACTTCAACCACGTCGCCCATGTGAGGCCCCATGCTTCGCAGCGCGCGTATCGTTTGGCCGACGGAACGGAATTTGGAAATTTGTCTTCCCATGCGAGCGAACTACCCGATGGGCGAGCGATGACAAAGCAGTGCTTTTGGCTCGATAAGGGAATAATCGAGGCTTTGCTTCGCGAGCGGGGATATTGATTTTATAAAATGGTGTTTTTCGATCTTGACGTCGGGTGCGATATTTGGGATCCTCGGGTGGCTTAAAATCATAATTTCGCATTTGACCTAGATAGACCGAGGGTTTTGATATGACTATTCGTGTTGCCGAGCTTTTCGCTGGCGTTGGTGGTTTTCGCCTTGCTCTCGATGGCTACGACGACGAGGCTCGCGGATGGCATCTTCCGCCTGCCGGAAATTACAGAACCATTTGGGCGAATCAGTGGGAGCCGCCAGGAACTGCGACGAAGCAATTCGCCGCTGATTGCTACAAAAAGCGTTTTGGCGAAAACTCGGTCGTAAACGAAGACATCGAGAAGGTTCTCGACAAGGTCGAGAACGGCGAAATGAAGATTCCCGAGCACGATATGGTTGTTGGTGGTTTTCCCTGCCAAGACTATTCCGTCGCGCGTCCATTGAGCCAAGCGAATGGCATTGAGGGCAAAAAAGGGGTGCTTTGGTGGCAGATCTATCGCTTCCTCTTTCTCTGCTCTCCGAAATATGCGCTGTTCGAGAATGTCGATCGTTTGCTTAAATCTCCCGCGTCGCAGCGTGGTCGCGACTTCGCGATTATGCTGGCGTGCTTAAATGAGCGTGGCTACTCTGTCGAGTGGCGCGTGGTGAATTCTGCCGATTATGGTGCGCCGCAACGTCGACGCCGTGTGTATATTTATGCTCAAAAAGATGCAGAAAACTGGGACCTGGAAAAACGCGTTTTGGAAAACGGCGTGATGGCATCGGCTTTGCCGATTCTACCTGAGGCGATAAAGCAAAATGGGCTACGAGTAGAGGGCGAACCGTACGAGATTAGCGAGAACTTCGGCAAAGGGTTGAAGGCGTCGCCTTTTTATAAGGCGGGAGCCATGCAGAACGGCGATGTATTTACTGCTGAAGTTACGCCAGACTACGAGGGCCCGTTCGGTACGCTCGGCGATGTTATGGTGGATGATACTGAGGTTCCCGAATCGTATTACATCGATGCCGACAAATTAGAGCGTTGGGAGTACTTCAAGGGCGGCAAAAAAGAAGAGCGCACTCACGCTTCCGGGTTTACGTATATGTACTCGGAAGGCGGGATGGCTTTTCCCGATCCCGCCGACCGTCCTGCGCGTACTATTCTTACGAGCGAAGGCGGCTCGGGCGCGTCTCGCACAAAACATGCCGTTCGCGCGAATAACGGTCGTATTCGCCGCTTGGTGCCCGACGAACTCGATCAACTGCAAACGTTTCCAAAGGGTTGGACAAATACTGGCATGACCGATGGACGTCGTGCGTTTTGTATGGGAAACGCGCTTGTTGTGAGCGTCGTTCATCGTATCGCTCGGGAAATCGCTCGTCGTGCGGGCGAGTCGGCTGATTGATGAGGAGGCGCTTGTCTTGAAAAATGTCAATGTTGTTGCGGCTCTGATTGTTCGAGACAACAAGCTGTTCGCTACCCAGCGTGGGTATGGCGAATTTGCTGGCGGCTGGG
>CALBLG010000011.1 GCA_937895975.1 uncultured Slackia sp. | reverse complement strand
CATGGCGGCGTCTACGTCGTCGATCTGCAACAGGTAGTCACCGGCCTTTGCCGCATAGGGCCCGCATTCGCGCGGATGGGTGCTTTTGCTGTAATGGTGGCAAATGGCGATGTCTTGCATGTTGGCCGGCGCATAGCCATAAAGCTCGTTCATGGCTTGGGCTATGCGCAGGTGCGCCGATTCAAGGCGGCGTGAGTCGCGCGCAAGGCGAGAAACCAGGAACTCTTGCATACGCTTGTTCAGGATTGCGACGCGGCCCGAAGCATCGACCGAGGCAAGGCCTGCCGACGAGAGCTCTTCAAGCGCGGCTTGGGCATCGCGTCCGCAGAGTTTTTCGAATAGCTCACGCTCGCATGGCGCATTGTGCACGGCAAGCGCGGTCGCCGCGTCGGCAGCGTTCGCTGAGAGCGATTTGAAGGTGAATTCGAATAGGCTTTGCAGCGATGCCTTGCCCGAGAACTCCGTGTAGCCCGAGTCGAGCCCCTGAATGATTGTCTTCATAAGGTGCGGGCTGCCGTCCGCCAGGCGAATGAGCTTTGTGGCAGTTTCTTCGTCGATGTCGGGGAAGTAAAACAGCAGTGCGTCCATCATACGTGCGTCGTCGATTCCAGGTAGCGCAATGCTTGTCAAGCGGCCGGAGCGCTGAAGCTCATTCAACAGTGCCATGGCGTGTGGCGCCGATATCGATGGGTTGATGGTGGCTGTGAACCGTACAGATGTGAAAGCCGAAGCGCCAATGATATGCGTCAGTGTTTTCAGCGATGCTGCGTCGGCATAATGGATGTCGTCGTATGTGACATGCAACGGGTTTTCGATGGCCAAAGTAGCCAGGAAATCCTCCAGAGTTTCTTGGATTTGAAGCGATGAAAGTGCGAATGCGCCAGTGGGCTGGGTCGATTCGGCATCGACTGAAGGTACCAGGCATCGCAGCCTGGCCCATGCCTCGGCTCCCATGGCGCGCTGGGCGCGCAGGGCTAGTCTGGGCCAATCTGGCTGGGCGGTAAGCGTCTTCACGGCATCGATGAGCGCGCCGAAGGGCATTTCGCGAGTTTGCTGGGTGAAAGATATGGCAATGCGTCGCTCGTCGGCTTGTCGGGGCATTTCCCTAAGAAACCGGGTTTTGCCCATGCCTGAGGCGCCGCTTACAAGCGCAAGACTTCCGCTTGGCGTTGCAAGCGCGGCCTCCATCTGGGGCTTTCGTCCAATGAAGGGCATGTCGACGTCTTTGAGCGCATGTTGGCCGGTTTGCTTTACGGTGGCGGTGAATGCGTCGTTCGAGCCGATGATGCTTTGGTAGCATTCCACAGTTTGCAGAGAAGGAGGCAAGCCCAACTCGTCGTTCAGGCGCGCGGTAAGGGTTTTGTACAATTCTCCCACCTGGGCGCGCATGCCTGCTTTTTCCATAATGCGCATGGTGCGGCGATACAAATCCTCGCGAATAGGGTTTGTGGCTATGGCGCTGTCTACGACATTAAGGGCCTCGGTAAGCGCCCCGCGGCTTTCCAACTCGAATGAGCGCTCGATGGCCGCATCGATGCGGCGGTTTCGCCATTGCTCAGCTTCGGATGCAGCCCACTGGTCGAAGGGGTCGGCATCTTTCAGCGAGAAGCCATCCAGAAAAGGGCCGCGGAACAAACCAAGCGCATTTTTCGCATCGTTGCGGTTTGTTCCGTTCGCCAAAGCGAAGTAGTCGTTCACGTCGGTTTCGACGAAATCGGCCAGTGCAACGGTTCCTTGTGAGGCCACTACTATGTCGTTGTTAAGTGCGCTCTTCAGGTATGAAAGGTGAATGCTGAGGTTGCGGCTGGCGGTGTGGGGGTCTTTGTCGGGCCAGAACAGCCACGCCAGCGTGGTGCGGGGCGCAGGCTTGCGTTCGGCTGCCAAGTAAAACAAAATCGCACGCACCCGTTTGCGCGAAAGCGGTGCGGGGGCGCCGTCAATAAGTACGCGGGGCGCGCCAAGCACTTCGACGCGCACAGTTGAATTTGTCATCGCTTGCTCCCTTGCCGCCGACGATTCCGTATTCGGCATCATAACAAAGAAAACTGTACTTAAACAAAAGGCTAACAAAGCGCCAAGATAATTCAAAATCAAGGCTATTTCCAGGGTATTTGGCACGTTTTTTGCTTCTTCTGAAATTGGGGAGCCGATATTTCGGCATGCGGCCGTGTTCAGTTTGTTAGCGGCTGAAACGTAGAGTTTTTCAACGCAGGAGAAGGATTGCGCGCATCGCGCGAAGTTCGAAAGGGGACCTTAATGTCTAAGGTAAAAAGCGGGTCGGTGTGGGCTTGGCTCGTGTTGATTGGCTGCATTGGCTTTTATTCCATTCCGACGGGTATCATCGCCAATACGTCGGGCATTTTCGTGGCGCCGGTTATGGATCAGTTCGGTTGGAGTCAAACCGATACCACTATATACCGTACCATCCAGCCCATCGTTTCGGCCATTTGCGCGCCATTTGCGGGCAAGCTGCTCGAGAAATATGACCCGCGCTGGATTATGACCGCAGTGTCCGCGGTGTTCGGTTTAGCCTCGGTGGCGTCTGCGTTTGCAACCGAGCTGTGGCAGTGGAACCTCTATGGTGTGGTGTTCGGCGTGACTGCTGCGTTCTTCATGTATCTGTGCGCGCCGGTTCTGATTAACATTTGGTTCGAGAAAGGCGCCGGCATTGCCGTATCCATTTCGGCCGCCACGCTTTCGCTGTTGGCCGCTATCGCCAGCCCTGTGGGTCAGGCCCTTATCACCGAATATGGGTGGCAGACTGCTCGCCTGGTGCTGTCTCTGGTGACCACGGTGGCTTCGGTCGTGCTATGCGCCGCATTCGTGCGCAAGTCTCCGTCGGTCATGGGCGTGCTGCCCTTCGGCGCCTCTGCCGAGGAAAAGTCTGAAGGTGCCGCCGCCGCTGCTGCCGCCGCCGAAAAGGAGGGCGCGGCTATCGAAGACGCTCGCAAGTCTCCTGCTATGTATACGCTCATTCTGGTTGCCGGCATTTTCTGCATGTGCGCCGCGTTTTTCCAGCAAATCCCCGCGTTCTGCGCGCATGGCGAGCTAGGCGCTGCCGTTGGGGCTATGGCGGTGTCCATCATCATGGTCGGCGGCATTGTGGGCAAGCTGTTGCTTGGTGCCCTGAACGACAAAATTGGCATTCAGTGGACGGGCCTCATTGCCACGTTGGGTGGCGCCATTGGCATTCTGCTGGCTTGGCAATCGGGCTCCAACGCTGCTGTGTTCTACGCTGGCATGGCAATTTTCGGTTTCGGCTATGCTGGCCTTACCGTTATTGCTCCTATGCTGACTCGCGGCACGTTCGGCCCTCGCAATTACTCACAGATTTACTCCTGGGTTTCTACGGGCATTTTTATCGCCACGGCCATTTCATTCACCGTGTACGGATTGATTTACGACAATACAGGTTCGTACGATGGCTGCTTCATGGTGGTTATCGCCCTGTACGTTATTGCTGCAATTCTCATTCCGTTCACTATCAAGACGGGCAGAAAGCTCTGGAAGAAATAAGATTCGAGTCGCAAATCGAGCATAAAAGGAAAGGCCCTGTGGGGCCTTTCCTTTTATATGAGCGCGGAATGCGGGTCGGTCAAAGGGATTGTCCCCATGGCTCGTATGAGGTGCTTATTCGTACCAACCTTCGACCTGTTTTTT
>CALBLG010000010.1 GCA_937895975.1 uncultured Slackia sp. | reverse complement strand
CTCGTCGGCAACAATCCCGAGGCGTTCAACGTGCTCGCCCGCTTCGGCGTCGTCCGCGGATGCGATACACATGTGGCGTTCGTGGTCGATGTGTCGGCCGGCGTCGACGGCGCAACGTCTGACGAGCGCATCGGCTATTGGGGGCAGGAAATCGTGCTCGCCGCGCAAGACATGGGGCTCAACACGTGCTGGTGCGCGCTGTGCTCGCGCAAGAAGTCGCATGCGACGGTCGCGTCCGGCAAAAAGATTCGCCTCGTCGTTGCGGTGGGCCACGGCAAAACGCAAGGCGCGTCCCGCAAAACGAAGAGCGTCGAGGAGCTTTCCGCCGTCGAGTGCGAAACCGCTCCCGCGTGGTTCGCGCAGGCGATGGAAGCCGCCCAACTTGCGCCGACGGCCATGAACAACCAGCATTTCAAAATCACGCTGCTACCTGACGGCAAAACCGTGCGCGCGCAGGCTCCCGAAGGCGGCTTCAACGCCATCGACCTGGGCATCGTGAAGCGCAATTTCGAGATCGCCGCCAACGAAGCCGGCGCCGATTGGCACTGGGAGGCTCGGGCGTAATTCGAGCATCTGCCGAGCCATTGGCCGAGGCGTCCCGTTTTCGCAATTTGGCGGGAAGGCTTGCAATGGAGCCCGTTTGCACGGGGTGCGATCGGGTGCGGGCGCAAGTGTTGTCGCCTGTTCGAGTCGTAGTAGGCGATGAAGGCGGCGGGCGCGATTGGGCGCGGGCGCAAGCGCTGCGTGCCGCCTTCCACGTTTTGTGGCAGAAAACGAATCGATTCAGTCCTCGTGCGCGCATTTCGGCTTCAAAAAAGCGGAAACGCTAGCGTGAAGTACTCTCCAATATTTTCTGACCTGGGATTTCTTTGGGTTCTCATGCTGAATCCCCTGATTTCTTGACTGAATCGATGCGATTCCTGCCACAAAATGGCCCCGGAGCTTGAAGGGGGACTGAATCGTGTCGTTTTCTGCCACTTGAATCTGCCCCATTCCCGTGGCGGCTATTTCGATGGCCGTGGTGTGCGCGCTGGCGCTGCTGTTCGGGCGCGCGTGGTGCGCATGGGGCTGCCCCGCGCCGGTGATCAGGCGCTTCTTCAAACGAGACCCCGAGCCCGCGAAGGCGGAAGACAAGGCGGTCCATGGCTGCGCGGCTGTCACCGAGGCGCGCGGGTTCGTCGCGAGCTTGCGCCACATCGGCCGCGACACGCGCACGTGGGCGCTCGTCGTCGTGCTGGTTGCTACGTTCGTCGCCGGCCTGCCGCTGTTTTGCCTCGTGTGCCCCATAGGGCTCACGTTCGGGAGCGTGGCGTCGTTGTGGCATTTGTTCGTCGACAAGCAGGTCACCATGTCGGTGGTCGTGTTTCCCGCGGCGCTTGCCATCGAGCTGGTGCTGTATCGAAAATGGTGCATGAACCTGTGTCCCATCGCGGGTTTGCTCGGCATATTCGGGCAGTTCGCGAAGTTGTTCCGGCCGAAAGTTGCCACGACGAGCTGCTTGGCCTGCTCGGGCAAGAACTGCGCCGAATGCTTGAAGGCATGCCCCGAGCATATCGACCTGCACGCGCCCGATGCGGCGATTCGGCTCGGCGAGTGCACCCGTTGTGGTGAATGCCTGCGCGCGTGTCCCACGAGGTCGATCTCGATGAAGTAGGGGCTCGCTTGCGGCGTATGGGCGCGGCGCTTGCTTGGCCGCTCGTGCTTCCGCCGTGACAGGCTCGCCCACGCATGGGATGGCGTTCTTTGCCGCGACGCGCAAACTGAAATTTCTGCAACAGGTTGCAAAAATTTCAGTTTGAAAAGCGGTGCTCTCTAGAAATCGAGGCTATCGGGGTTCAATAAGAAGTCATACACGTTCATCACGAGAATGCCGTTCTCGTTGTAATGCGGCCCCATGCCGTCTTTCGTCACGATGATTTTCTTGAACGCGTCATCAACTCGCAAAAGCGACCGTTGCTCCTGTTCCTGCTTTTCGGCCGTGGGCAGCGCGAAGGCCGACTGGACGTAGTATCGCTTGCTGCCTTTGTTGCACACGAAATCGATTTCCAGCTGAATACGATGCGCCTTGCCGTTTTCGTCTTTTCTGCTTACGGGAACAACGCCCACGTCAACACCTAAGCCGCGCCCCACAAGCTCGTTGTAGATGACGTTTTCCATGATGTGCGTTTCCTCGAATTGGCGAAAATTCATGCGAGCATTTCGCAGTCCCAGGTCGGTGAAATAAAACTTAAACGGGGTTCCAATGTATCGTCGCCCTTTGATGTCGTAGCGTTTTGCACGGCGAACAAGGAAAGCGTCTTCGAGGGCCGACAGGTAGCGTTCGATCGTTTCGGGCGCTACCTGTGCGTTCTTGGCGCTTTTGAATGTCGCCGAGAGTTTTGACGCGTTGGTAAGCGACCCGATTGACGACGACAGCACGTCGATGAGCTCTTCAAGATTTCCCTGATTCTTGACGCCGTTTCGTTCCACTATATCTCGTATGTAGAGCTCGTCGTAAAGCGAATTCAGATATGCGGTTTTCTCTTCGGGGGTCTTTCGCTGCAAAACTCCCGGCAATCCGCCGTATGTTGCATATTCAATATACCCGTCGCGTTTGTCGTTCGCGTAAACGCTCATGAACTCCGAGAAGCTGAGCGGCTCCATTGCAATTTCTTGGCCGCGTCCGCGGAATTCGGTGACGACATCGTGCGACAACAGTCTCGCATTGCTTCCTGTAACGTACACATCGACGTTTTCCCTGGCTATGAGGTCGATAAGCACTTCTGCAAAATCATCCAGCAGTTGCACTTCGTCGAGAAGAACGAAACGTTGACCGGTGGTGGACGCCAGCCATCCGTTGACATGGGGGTAGAAAGCGTTCGGGTCGCGATACTGCTTGTTGCCAAACCTGTCAAAAGCCATTTCGAAGATATTGGAGCTGGGAATGCCCTGGTTGGTTAGGTGCTGTTTGAAGAGATTGAACAGCAGGTACGATTTCCCGCAACGTCGGATGCCGGTGACGATTTTCACTTGATCGCTGCCTTGTGCAGCAATGAGTTGTTTCATGTATGTTGGGCGGTCAATGAGCATGCATATTCCTAACTGAAATTTTTGCAACCAGATGCATTTTCTTCAGTTCAATTGTAGTCGCGTTTTTAAATTAATGGGCAAGTAAACTGAAATTTCTGCAACAGGTTGCAAAAATTTCAGTTTGATTTGCTTGAAGGTGAAAACACAGGCGGCGGCTAGCGAATCTCGAACCACTCGAGCAGGCGCGGGCCATCGTAACAGGCTATTTCTCGGGCGGTGTAGGGTGCCGTTCGGTGACTGTCGCAAGCGTTGCTCCAAGCGCCATTCCCCAGAAAATGCCTTGGAAAATGGTCGCTGGGCATTCGCGATCGTCGTCGAGCAATATGAGTGCGTTCGACAGAATGAGTCCCGCGAAGCCTCCTGCTGTAGACCAAGTGACGATTGCCTCATACACGTCGGGCCACAGACCGTTTGCCGCGCAAATCGCCACGATTTCGATAACAGTTGGCGCTGCTGCCAGACACATTGCGGCCGCGGCATTGGCCGGGCATGCTTTCGACGCGGCGAACATGGCCGTCGCGCACACTGCGATCGCGAGCGCGAGCGCATTGGGCTCGCCGCGCTCGAGCGGTGCCCAATCCTGTAAGCAGCTCTTTCATTGGGCAGCCCTTTCTCGCGGTGGTGTGCTGCGGGCGCGGCGTTTGCGTTACCATGCCAGCATAGCGCAATTGGGCTGTGAGGCGCGGCATGGCGAAAGCGCCGAAAATTGGGTTTCGGCGTCGCGCGATAGGAGGGATGTATCCATGGAAACCCTGGTCATTGGTGATTTGCATCTTAAGCT
>CALBLG010000009.1 GCA_937895975.1 uncultured Slackia sp. | reverse complement strand
CACCAGGCGCACGTCTTGCGACGCTACGATGTTCACCGGGCATATTCCCATCCCTTTCGGGATAGCCTCGGCGAACGACTCGCCCGGCGCGAACCGCTCCACAATCATAGGGCCCGAATCGCGTGGCATTTCGGCTTGAACGATGCCGGTTATTACTATGGGGTAGAAATCGAGTTTCTCGCCTTGCCTTCGCACGAACTCGCCTTCTTGGAATGTGAGCTCGTACGCCTCGGCCTCGATGAGCACCTTGTCGATGTTCTCTAAAGCGAAGCCGGAAAACACGGCCGAGCGTTGCAGCACGCGCATCGTTTTTTCGCCAAACCTCAAAGTTCCACTTCCCATTATTCGCCCTGCAATTCCGCTAAGTTAAGCCGCCGCGCGTCCAAAAACTCCGCATCCTGCTCACCGTGCGTCGCCACGAGCAATGTTCTTCCATGCCTGTTCGCAAGCAGAAAATCGATTACCTGGCGCCGAGTTTGGGCATCGAGCCCCGTGAACGGCTCGTCGAGCACCAAAAGTTTGCCGGGGTATGCCACCGCCCGCGCCAGCGACACGCGGCGACGCATGCCGCCCGAAAGCTCCATAACGGGCTGGTCGAGGCATGTCGCGGGAAGAATCTGCGACAAAAGCTCGCGCACGTCCGATCGACGCGCGCGGCCAGGCAGCACCAACGCCACGTTCTCGATCGCCGAAAGCGCCTCGCACAGCCTATCTTCCTGGAACATCATGGAAATATCGCCCGCAGAAACGCCCGTTATTGACCCGGCATCGTACGGCTCCAACCCAAGCAATACGCGAAACAGCGTGGTTTTGCCCGAACCGGATGGGGCCATAAGGCAATACATGCCGCCCCCATCCAGCGTGAGGTTCAGCCCGCGCAGCACGCGGTTCGCCCCGTAAGATTTGCGCACGTCCGCGAAACGCACCTCCGCCGCGCCGCACGCGGCGATGCTTGCCAAGCTATCCATTGCACGCCTCCTTGCCATGTTCGGCACCGTTGCCAGCCTGGCCGGCATCGTCGCTTCCAATGAAACCGCCCAGCGGCCTATTCGCGCGCTTCAGCAGTTCCATGAACGCCTTCTCGAACAAAAACGACAGCACCATAACCACAACCGTCCACGCCAGAAGGTCGGGCGTGTCCAAGAACGTGCGCGCCGTGGCCATCTCTTTGCCGATGGAGGGCTTCGGCGTGGCCAAAACTTCGGCCATGATGCCGCTTTTCCATGTCATGCCCAGCGAAATCTTCGTCGAGCTCATGAGAAACGGCATGAATGCCGGCCGATAGACATACAGAAATGTGCGCCACTTCGACAGCTTGTACACGCGCGCCATCTCGAGCATCTGCCTGTCCACGCTTTCGAAGCCCGTCACCATGTTGGTGTAGATCAGTGGCAGCACTATGAAGAACGCCAGAAACACCGTAAGCGCCTGGTTGCCCACCCAAATAAGCAGCAAAATGATGAACGACGCCACGGGAATGGTGCGCAGCAAGCTGATGATGGGATCAACGAAATCGCGGAACAGGCGGTGCCGACACGAAAAAAGCGCCAGCAGAAAGCCCACCACAAACGACAGCAAAAATCCCAGCGCGATGCGCCCGAACGACGCCCCGCAAATAACCCAGAAGTCGGGTTGCGCGATTTGCGCTATAAGCGCCTGAGCCGTACGAATGGGCCCCGCCAGAACCAGGCGGTTGTCGATTACGCGGTCAAGAATTTCCCACACGGCAAGCCAGAAGAAAATGATGCCCGCTTTGCGCGCGAACTTGCGCGCCCCGCTTTTCTTTTCGGCCGCAGCCCGCGCCTCGGCGGCGCGGCGCTCCTCTTCGATAAGGCGTTGCGCCTCGGCGTCGTCGATAAGCCCCTGGGAGCTCATTACGCGCACCACCTGGCCCTGAGGCACTCCAAGCGATGCGAGCATATCCAAAATCTCGCGAGGCTCCACGCCCTTCTCGGTCGCCATGCGCATCATGGGGCCCATTTGCGAATCGGCCAAACCTTGCGACTTAATCATCTGCGCTATTTGGGCCACACGTTCCTCCGGCAGGCCGATTTTCGCCGCGATGGCGGAAATCTGCATGCGCGGCGCGGGCTCGCCAGCGCCTGCCGTGCGAGGCTTCGCGAAACGCTCTTTAAATTCTGCCCAGGCCATTTATTTGCCCGACGCCGTGCCGCCGAAGGCCTCGACGGCCGCCTGCGCGTCTTCGGCAGAGGCCGTTACGCCATCGTTGCCCGTTCCGGCGCTCGACGCATGCTCGGTCGCCTCTTGAAGGCCCGCCTGCGCATAGCGCTCATCGATCGCACCTTCGGGGGGCAGGTAATAAAAATCGTCGCCGGGCAGTGCTCCGCCGATGGAATCGGGGTTGGCGGCATACAGCTCGCCCAAAAAGCCCGAAAGCGCGGTGCGCATGTCCTCGCCCGTCAAATTCACCATGGAAATATACGGCATGGCATCGAGAGCCACTGAATTGTTCAGGAACGTGCCCAATTCTTCCTGCAAAGCTGAGGCTTTGTCCATATTCGCCAGCGTCCAGGCAACCGACTGCCCTGCCATGTTCAAATACTCCACCACAGCCTGCTCGTGCTCTTCCATAAATTGCTTGTTCACGATGGTCGTGGTGGTAACCGCCTGGCTGCCTGTATCGGCGAACGCCTTATCCCACTCCACCGTAAGGTCGACGGGGATATAGAGCGGGTTCACCAAAATCTTCGCAAGCGACACGAACGGCTGCGGCAAAATTGCCACGCAGTTCTCTTGTTCCTGCATCATGTTCAGCACTTCAAGCGGGCTGGATTTGAACTCCAAATTGAACGTGCCGTCGAGGCCCATTTTCTTCATCAGCGCCTCGATGGTGTATTCGGGCGTGCCGCCCTCGCCGTAGGCGTACACCGTGCGCCCGCGCAAATCGTCGAGTGACGCCAGGCTTTCGTCGTTGGTCATAACGTAGAGCACGCCCAGGTTGTTCACGCTAATAACCTCGTAGCTGTTTTTCAGCTCTTGGTTGTTGAACAGAATGGGGCCTATGTTGCTCGGCAGCGTGCAAATGTCGTAGTCGCCCTTGTTGAACAAGGCCGACAGGCCCACATAGTCGACGCCGTTCAAA
>CALBLG010000008.1 GCA_937895975.1 uncultured Slackia sp. | reverse complement strand
CTCATCAAGGTCGGCATTGGCGGCGGTTCCATCTGCATCACCCGCGAAACCAAGGGCATCGGTCGCGGCCAGGCCACCGCGACCATCGAGGTTGCCAAGGCTCGCGACGAATACTTCGAGGAAACCGGCATCTACGTGCCTATTTGTTCCGATGGCGGCATCGTGTACGACCATCACATCTCACTTGCGCTGGCCATGGGCGCCGACTTCGTGATGCTGGGCCGCTACTTCGCCCGCTTCGACGAGTCTCCGTCGGCGAAGGTCATGGTCAACGGCACCTATATGAAGGAATACTGGGGCGAGGGCTCGGCTCGCGCTCGCAATTGGGGCCGTTACGACCTGGGCGGCAAGAAGAGCCTGTCGTTCGAAGAGGGCGTCGATTCTTACGTGCCTTACGCCGGTAGCCTGAAAGACAACATTGCCGTCACGCTGCTGAAGATCAAGTCCACTATGTGCAACTGCGGCGCGCTTACCATCCCCGAGTTCCGCGATAAGGCGAAGCTCACCACCGTGTCTTCGACGTCCATCGTCGAGGGCGGCGCGCACGACGTCCTGCTGAAGGACAAGACCCCGTACGTCTCCCGTACTCGTTAATTAACAGCGGAAATGCTTCTGGAAAGGCGGCTCGCAAGGGCTGCCTTTCTTTTTCGGACAACGTTGTTAATGTGGGGTATAGCCCATTGGCATTGACTTTACCTGGGCGTTTGCTCACAATTAACCTTCGTGTTTATTCCCAACAAGCTTTGTGGGTATAAACGGGCGGCCTTCCGCCCATGCCGAAAGCGCATTACGCGCCAGTTCGGCGGCGTATTCATCCAACGAAAGCGGTTTGTATCAAAACCTTATCGAACATAACAGCGGTAGTGCTCGCGGGCGTTTTGTCCGTCGGTTTTATGGCTCCTGCAACTGCCGCGCCGGCATTCGCTGACGATGTGAGCGATGCTCAAAACGCGCTGAGTTCTGCCGAAGCGCGCATGTCTCAGATTTCCGACGAGCACGCGGCTTTGGTGAAGCAGGCCGACGAGCTTCAAGGCCAAATCGACGACGCAACGCAGGGCGTAATGGATGCTCAGTCGGCTGCGCAGGCCGGCCGCGAAAAGCTGGGTACCTATGCCGCGCAAGAATACAAGCTTGGCGGCATTTCTCTGGTGAAGGTGCTCCTGGAATCGCAGAATATCAGCGACCTGGTGAACAACATCCAATATTTCGACGCCATTCAGCAAGAGCAGGCTCGCCAGATCGAGGAGCAAAAACAGCTCGAGGCTACGTTCAACGACGCGCTGAACGATTTGAATAAGAAGAAAGACGAGCAGGTCAAGGCCATTTCTGATGCCGAAGCCAAGCAGGCCGAGGCCCAGCAGGTTGTGCAGCAGGCCACGGCAAATTTGAGCCAGGCCCAGGCTGCGGCTGAAGCTGCCCGTTTGGCCGAGCTGCAGAAGCAGGCCGAGGCGCTGGCTGCGCAGCAACAACAGCAGCAGGCTCAGCAAGAGCAACAGGCCGCTGCAAGCGAGTCGCAGGGCGCGGCCGAAAAGGCCGAGGAATCTGCCGGCAGCGCGGCGAATTCGGGCAATGCCTCCTCTTCGAATAGCGGCTCGAACAATTCGAGCGCGTCCAATAATTCGAGCAGTTCCAATAACTCCAGCTCGAGCGACAGCTCTTCCGGTTGGCAGTCGGGCATCGCTTCGGCCTACGGCTCCACGAGCGACGGCACGCTGGGCGCGCGCACTGCGACCGGCGCCACGGTTACCGAAAGCTCTATGGGCGTTGCGGTTCCCATGTCGCTGCCGAACTACCGATCGTATTTCGGCCGTTCGGTCGAAATCAGCTACGGCGGGCGCACGGTTGTCGCCGTGGTGAACGATTGCGGTGGCTTGGGCGGCGGCTCTCGCGCATTGGACTTGCAGCCCGGCGTGTGGAAGGCGCTCGGCGCAAGCAGCTGCTTCGATTGGGGCGTGCGCTCCATTAGCTATCGCTTCCTGTAAAAGTTTTCCTAAAACGTCCGCCGCTCGCGGGCGTTTTTTGTGTGCTGGCCAAAGGCGCGTTACAATACGAGAATTGTATGTATTGCGTATCCGCGCAGGAAGTTCCGAATTAGCAGGAGCACACATGAAGGAATACAACCCCCTCGAGATCGAGCCGCGCTGGCAAGCGGCTTGGGAAGAAAGCGGCATCAACAAGGTGCACGAAGAAGATGGTCGTCCCAAGAAGTACATCTTGGAGATGTTCCCGTACCCTTCGGGCGACATTCACATGGGCCATGCCCGCAATTACTCTATCGGCGACGTTATCGCCCGCTATTACCGCATGAAGGGCTTCGACGTGCTTCATCCCATGGGCTGGGACGCGTTTGGCCTGCCTGCGGAAAACGCCGCCATCAAGCACCACAGCCACCCTGCTAAGTGGACCTACGCCAACATCGAAACGCAGAAGGCCAGCTTCAAGCGCATGGGCTTCTCGTATGATTGGGATCGCACCGTTGTGGCGTGCGATCCAGAGTATTACCGTTGGGGCCAGTGGATTTTCGAGAAGTTCTGGGAGCGCGGCCTGGTCGAGCGCCGCAATTCTCCGGTGAACTGGTGCCCGGGCTGCAAAACCGTTCTGGCGAACGAACAGGTCATCGAGGGCCGCTGCTGGCGTTGCGATTCCGAAATTGAGAAGCGCGACCTCACGCAGTGGTACCTGAAGATTACCGATTATGCGCAGGAGCTGCTCGACGATCTTGACCAGCTGAAGGGCTGGCCCGAGCGCGTGAAGCAGCAGCAGGCCAACTGGATCGGCCGTTCCGAGGGCGCCGAGGTCGACTTTGTGCTGTGCGACAAAGACGGCAACGCGCCGGCCGAGCCTACTGAAGACGACATCATCACCGTGTTCACCACGCGCGCCGACACGCTGTTCGGCGCCAGCTTCTTCGTGCTGGCCCCCGAATACAAGGATCTTGACAAGCTGGTTGCGGGCACGGAATACGAGCAGCCCGTCAAAGAGCTCGTCGAAGCTTCCAAGAAGGTCACCGCGGTGCAGCGCGCCCAGGGCGACCACGAGAAGCATGGCCAATTCACGGGACGTTATGTGGTGAATCCCATCAATGGCGAGAAGCTGCCCATCTGGGTTGCCGACTACGTCGTGGCCGATTACGGCACGGGCGCGGTTATGGCTGTTCCCTGCGGCGATCAGCGCGACTTCGAGTTCGCTCGCAAATACGACCTGCCCATCATTCCCATCATCCTGGGCGACGACGATCCTCTGTTCGAGCAGCTGAAGAACGAGCCCAACCGCGTGGTGACCTCGGTCGATTGGCCCGAGGCCTACGCTGCCGAGGGCACGCTGGTGCAGTCGGGCAAATACACGGGCATGAAGGGTGGCAAGCATTCCGAGGGCGAGGCTGCCATCGTTGCCGAGCTGGAAGCCACCGGTCGCGGCCGTCGCAAGGTGGAGTACCGCCTGCGCGATTGGCTCATCTCCCGCCAGCGCTATTGGGGCAACCCCATTCCGGCTATTCACTGCCCGAAGTGCGGCGTGGTGCCCGTTCCCGAAGAGGACCTGCCGGTTCGTCTTCCCGAGGATATCGACCTGGCTGCGGGCGAAACGCTTGCCACGCACGAGGAATTCGCGAAGTGCACGTGCCCGAAGTGCGGTGGCGAGGCGCGTCGCGAGACCGATACCATGGACACGTTCACGTGCTCGAGCTGGTATTACATGCGCTATACCGATCCGCATAACTCCGAGCGCCCGTTCGATTCCGACAAGGCGAACTCGTGGCTGCCGGTCGACCAGTACATCGGCGGCATCGAGCACGCCATTCTGCACCTGCTGTACAGCCGCTTCTTCACGAAGGTGCTGCGCGACGAGGGCATGCTGAACTTCGACGAGCCGTTCACCAACCTGCTGTGCCAGGGCATGGTGCTCGATGAGCACGGCGACGTTATGTCGAAATCGAAAGGCAACGTCATTTCGCCTGAAGACATGATTGCTGCCTACGGTGCCGACGCCGTGCGCTGCTACATCCTGTTCATGGCGCCGCCCGACAAAGAGCTTCTGTGGAACGAGGACGGCCTTGCGGGCCTGTACAAGTTCTTGAACCGCGTGTGGCGCGCCGTGTACGACCTTAAGGGCCAGGCCGATGAGGAGACGCTGTTCAACGGTTCTTCGAAGCTCGATGCGGCCGAGGCTTTCAAGAAGCTGATTCGCGAGCGTCATCGCGTGGTGGGCAAGGTATCCGACGATATCGACCGCAACAACTTCAACACGGCCATCGCCGCCATCATGGAGCTTGTGAACGCCACGAACGATTTCCTGCGCGCCGCGAGCGCCGAGCAGCGCTCCGCCAACGCCGAGTGGGCTGCCGGCTGCGACGAGGTTGCCGAGGTCATCGTGAAGTTGCTTGCGCCGTTTGCTCCGCACTGGGCCGAGGAGCTGTGGACCACGGTGCTCGGCCACGAGCCCAGCATCCACAACCAACCGTGGCCCGAGTTCGACCCCGAGAAAGCCAAGGCCGACGAGATTGAGCTCGCGGTGCAGGTCAACGGCAAGGTGAAGGCAC
>CALBLG010000007.1 GCA_937895975.1 uncultured Slackia sp. | reverse complement strand
GTTCGAAGAGAAATTCACGCTCGCGCCTGCCGCTGCGCGTTTGGACGAACTCATCGATGCGCCCGTCGTGTTCGCAACCGATACCGTGGGCGACAACGCCAAGGCTAAGATTGCCGCGCTTTCCGACGGCGAAATCGTCGTGTTGGAGAACCTGCGCTTCGACAAACGCGAAAAGAAAAACGATCCCGAGTTCTGCAAACTTCTTGCCGATTTGGGCGAAATCTACGTGAATGACGCATTTGGCACCGCGCATCGCGCGCATGCGTCCACCGCGGGCGTCGCTGCGCTGCTTCCTGCGTATGCAGGCTTCCTGCTCGCTGGCGAGGTGAACACGCTCGGCGGCATGCTCGACGAGCCGAAGCGTCCGTTCGTCGCCATCTTGGGCGGCTCAAAGGTGTCAGACAAGGTTGGCGTGATCGACGCCCTCA
Organism: uncultured Slackia sp.; assembly: GCA_937895975.1. Classification (GTDB taxonomy): domain Bacteria; phylum Actinomycetota; class Coriobacteriia; order Coriobacteriales; family Eggerthellaceae; genus Slackia. The sequence continues at coordinate 4,851 of CALBLG010000007.1, read as the reverse complement.
TCGACAAGGCCGACACCATCATCATAGGCGGCGGCATGTGCTTCACGTTCCTTCTGGCCCAAGGCATGGAAGTGGGCACGTCGCTGAAAGAGGAGGACTGGGTCGAGCGCGCGGGCGAGATGCTCGAAAAGGCCAAGGCCAAAGGCGTAAAAATGCTGCTTCCGGTCGACATCGTGGCAGCCGACAGGTTCGCCGAAGATGCGAATGCGATTACGTGCGCGGCCGACGCCATCCCGTCTGACATGATGGGCCTCGACATTGGCCCGAAGACCGAGGCCCTCTACGCCGATGCTATCGCCAAAGGTGCCACGGTATTCTGGAATGGTCCCATGGGCGTGTTCGAAATGAAGGCGTTCGAGCATGGCACGAAAGCCGTAGCCGAAGCTGTTGCGGCCAACAAGGAAGCCGCGACCATCATCGGCGGCGGCGATTCCGTGGCGGCCGTGAACAAATTCGACCTCGCCGATCAGATGACGTTCATCTCTACCGGAGGCGGAGCATCCATGGAATTGGTGGAAGGAAAGCCCCTTCCTGGCGTTGAAGCCTTGAAATAGGAGGAATTCTATGTCCCGTAAGCCTTTGATTGCTGGCAACTGGAAGATGAACATGACGCCCGCCGAAAGCGTGGTGCTTTCGCAGGGCATTTCCAATCGCTATTCTCGCGGCTGGAACAAGGTCGACGTGGTGCTGTGCCCGCCGACCATCGATTTGCGCTCGGTGTACACCGTGCTCGATTTCGACAAGTCGAACATCGACGTGGGCGCTCAGAACTGCCACTGGGAGCCTTCTGGCGCCTATACCGGCGAGACCAGCATCCCCATGCTGCAAGACGTGGGCGCAAACTGGTGCATCGTGGGTCATTCCGAACGCCGCGAATATTTCGGCGAAACCGATTCCATGGTGAACAAGAAGGTGCGCGCGCTTGCCGAGGCGGGGCTGAACGCCATCGTGTGCGTTGGCGAGAGCCTTGCCGTGCGCGATGCCGGCGAAGCCTCCCGTTTCGTCTGCGACCAGGTGCGCGCCGCGCTCGCCGGACTGGATGCCGCCGAGGCCGCATTCGCGACCATTGCGTACGAGCCCATTTGGGCTATCGGCACGGGCCGCACCGCCACGCCAGAACAGGCCGAGGAAATCGCTGCCGCCATTCGCGCAACGGTCGCCGACCTGGTGGGCGAGCAGGCCGCTTCAGCGATGCGCGTGCTCTATGGCGGCTCCATGAAGCCGGCGAACGCCGACGGCTTCCTTGAGTGCCCCGACATCGATGGCGGCTTGATTGGCGGCGCATCGCTGAAAGTCGAAGACTTTACGGCCCTCGTCGAAATCGCGGCCAAACACGCCGAATAGCCAGGCACGGACCAAGTGCGGGTCAAGGGCGCTGTCCCTTTGACTCGCAAACGTAAAAGGGACGGGAGAAGACCCCGTTCCGCAAATAAATAGGCTGGGAGGCAGCGCCCTTTCCAATCCAAGGGGGAAATTCGAACCGATTCGCGCCTCGGCGCGGGAAAGAGGAACTATGCAATCGCTTCGCACTCCGGCACTGCTGGTTATCATGGACGGCTTCGGCTTGGCCGAGCCCGGCCCCGGCAACGCCATCTCCCTTGCGAATACCCCGTATTTGGACAAGCTTTTCGCCGAGGCGCCTCTATGCAAACTGGAGGCGTCGGGCGAGGCGGTGGGTCTTCCCGCAGGCCAGATGGGCAATTCGGAAGTAGGCCATTTGAACATCGGGGCCGGCCGCGTGGTGCACCAAGAACTCTCGCGCATCAATATGGCATGTCGCGACAAGTCGATTTGCGACAACGCTGCGATCAACGACGCGCTCGACGCCGCAAAAAAGCCGGGGGCCGCGCTTCACTTGATGGGCCTGCTTTCCGATGGCGGCGTGCATTCGTCAAACGAACATTTGTACGCTCTTATCGATCATGCAGCCGAATACGGCGTGCGCGACATTCGCCTTCATTGCTTCATGGACGGTCGCGACGTGCCGCCCGCGAGCGGCGAGGGCTATATCGAAGAGCTTGAACGGTTCATCGCGGACAAGGGCCTCGCGGACGTCGTTACGATCGCTTCGATTTCCGGACGCTATTACGCGATGGACCGAGACAAGCGTTGGGAGCGCGTGCAAAAAGCCTATGAGGCTATCGTATGCGCGAAGCCTCTTAACACGCAGTCGGCCGAAGCATTCATGAAGGCGTCGTATGCTGCAGGCGTCACCGACGAATTCGTCGTGCCCGGAGCCCTCGACCCTCGGGGCATGAAAGACGGCGACGCCGCAATCTTCTTCAACTTCCGCCCCGATCGCGCCCGCGAAATCACCCGTGCGATCGTCGACGCCGATTTCGATGGCTTTGCGCGCGAACGCCATCCCCGGGTGCGCTTTGTGTGCATGACCGAATACGATCCGACTATCGAAGCGCCCATCGCATTCCCGAAAACGTTCCCCGAAAATGTGCTCGCCGACGTGCTCTCTGCAGCCGGCCTGCGCCAGTACCACATTGCCGAAACCGAGAAGTACGCGCACGTCACGTTCTTCTTGAATGGCGGCGTCGAGGCCGAAAAGGCAGGTGAGAAGCGCACCATTATCGCGAGTCCCAAGGTTGCGACTTACGACTTGCAGCCCGAGATGAGCGAGCCCGCCGTGGCCGACGCTCTGGCCGACGCCATCGCCAACGATGAAGCCGACGTCTACATCGTGAACTTCGCGAACCCCGACATGGTGGGGCACACGGGTGTCATCCCCGCAGCCGTCGCGGCCATCGAGGCCGTCGACGCGGGCGTAGCGAAGGTCGTCGAAGCCGTGAAAGCCAAGGGGGGCTTCGCGCTGGTAACCGCCGACCATGGCAATGCCGACAAGATGATCGCCAAAGACGGCTCGCCGCACACCGCGCACACCACAGCTCTGGTGCCGTTCGCGCTGGCCGATGGCACAGGTGCCAAACTCCGACTGAATGGCGAGCAAGGAGCCCTGTGCGACATCGCACCCACGCTTCTCGCAGCCATGGGAATCGAGCAACCCAAAGAGTTCACCGGACGCAGCCTGTTGGCATAGCGTCCCGCCGCTTTCGGGCCCGCCCCTCCGTTCTTGGGCGTCGGTGTTCAAGCTTGCTCTTCTTTCTAAAATTAAACACCGCCAAGCGAGCGCATAGCGAAGCCGAAGGCGAAGCGGTAGCGAGCCGTGGCCTCTGCGGCCCCTTCCGCCCGCTCAGCTCTGGAACGAGCGTGGTCGTCTTTGTTCTTGGCCTGTATTTGCCACTTGCCGCTTGACGGGGGCCTGTTGGGGGATAGAATTCTGTTGTTTGCTGTATCCAACAGAAAAGGGTCTACTCATGACTGAAAGCAAATTCCACGGCGTTATTCCTCCCGTGGTCATCCCGCTGACCGCCGAGCGCACGCTCGACCTCGAGGCTCTCGAGCGCTCGATCAATCGCATGATCGACGCGGGTGTTGACGGCCTGTTCTTCCTGGGCTCCTCGGGCGAGGTCGCGTTCCTCACCGACGCTCAGCGCTACCACGTGCTGCAAGAGGCCGTTGCCATGGTTCATGGCCGCGTGCCCGTGCTCGCCGGTATCATCGACATGGAGACCCTTCGCGTGGTCGACCAGGCCAAGCGCGCCACCGGCTACGGCGTCGACGGTCTTGTTGCCACCGCTCCGTTCTACGCGCTGGGCGGCCCGAAAGAGACCGAGCGTCACTTCCGCGCCATCCGCGAGCAGACCGACCTGCCGCTGTTCGCCTACGACCTTCCCGTGTGCGTGCACACCAAGCTTGATCCCACGATGCTCGTCCGCCTCGGCAAAGACGGCGTTATTCAGGGCGTTAAGGACTCTTCGGGCGACGACGTCAGCTTCCGTTGGCTGTGCCTCGAAAACGAGGACGCCGGCCACCCGCTGCAGCTGTTCACCGGCCACGAAGTGTGCGTCGATGGCGCGTACATGGCTGGCGCCGATGGCTCCGTTCCGGGCCTTGCCAACATCGACCCCTATAGCTACGTCGAGCAGTGGAAGGCGTTCCAGGCTGGCGACTGGGAGAAGGTCCGTCAGATTCAGGACCACTTGGCTCGCTTGATGTTCGTCACCCGCGTCGTGAAGGCGACCGTCGGCTTCGGTGCCGGCGTTGGCGCGTTCAAGACGGCCCTGTGGCAGATGGGCGTGTTCAACACCAACCAGATGCGCGAGCCCGTTCAGGCCCTCGAGGGCGAAGACGTTGCCGCCATCCGCTCGGTGCTCGAGCAGAATGGTATGCTGTAGTTTGGTTGCGCCGTCCTAACGGACGGCGCTTCTTCGTATGAGACGTCATGACGCTGCGCGGCCGTGAGGCGCACCAGACCCAGCTAAGCTGGGTACGCCCGCTCGGGCGTATTGCTTGAGATTGGATATGCCATTAAGGCATATCCAATGTGCAGAATGCTGCGCGTACCGAAGTACGCTTGGTTCTGCGGCGGGTCAATCTGGCACACCTCGCGGCCGCTCGCTGTCTGTTGGTGCGAAAGCGACTTTCGTTATCTTGGAATTGGGACAGGGGACTGTCCCCTGTCCCATGTGGAGGCTCCTTTTGGAATACCCGTTTACTGTTGTTGCCGTCGATGTGGGCGGCACGAAAATCGCGTGCGCGCGCGTGCGTTACGAGGCTGCGGGGCAGGCTCCTGTCGTTATTGCTAAGCGCAGCGTTGCTACCGAAGCCCAGCAGGGCGGCGATGTCGTACTGCAAAAGATTTTGAGCCTTGCGGCCGAGGTTTTGGCCGAGGCTCGTTCTACGGGCGAAACCGTCGCGGGTATTGGCGTTGCCACCGCGGGTCGCGTGGATGTGAACACGGGCAATATCGCCTACGCGAACGAGATTATGCCTGGCTGG
>CALBLG010000006.1 GCA_937895975.1 uncultured Slackia sp. | reverse complement strand
CGTCGAAGACGCCCACGCGCTGCGCGAAACGCTGGCGGCTCGATACCCCGATGCGCCTTACGTGATGTTCGGACATTCCATGGGCAGCTTCATCGCTCGCAAATATATCACCGAGCACGGCGAGGGGCTTGCGGCGGCGGTGTTGTGCGGAACGGGGCAGCAGGCGGTGGTGCTGTCGATGGCCGGCAACGCGCTGGCCTGTGCCTTGGCGTGCGTGCGTGGCGAGCGCCACAAAAGCGTGTTGCTGCATTCCGTGGCCGATGGCGCCTATTCCAAGGCGGTTGAAAACCCTCGCACCGATTTCGACTGGCTGTCATGCGACCCGGTCCAGGTGGATGCCTATATCGCCGACCCCAAATGCGGCTGCATGTTCACCGTGGGCGGCTACGCCACGCTCACTTCGCTTACGGGCGAAGTGGTGCGGGCTGCCAGCGCAAACAAGGTTCCGAAGGGCCTGCCGCTGCTGTTCGTGGCTGGCGGGGAAGACCCGGTGGGCGATTGCGGCCGCGGCGTTCAGAAGGCGGTTGCCGAGTACAAGGCGGCCGGCGTGCGCGTGGTGGACATGAAACTCTACCCGGGCATGCGGCATGAAATCCTGAACGAATCGGGCCGCGGCCAGGTAATGGCCGACGTGGTCGAATGGCTCGCGAAGCAAGGAATCTAGGGAAACGCTGATTAATTAATTCCGCCAGCCCTGCGAGCCTACAGCGGCACGCGGAAGGCTCAAGCCTCGTTTGCCCCACGTCAGTGGGCGCGCTCGGCTTTCGCCCCCCATGCACTCGCTGCAGGCGCGCAGGGCAAGACGGCCTTAATCGGCGCTTCCCTAGCATTCGCTACAATAGACAAGCCGACTAAACGTGTTGAATGCTTAGAGCGTTTAACGCGTTTCCAACGATTGAAAAGGAAGCAGAGAATGCATCGTTTAACTGAAATCGCCGCGAATGGCGATGTGGAAGTTCAGCCTCGCTACCAGGCCGCCGCGCTTCGCCGCTTGGCTGCCTATGAAGACATGCACCAGGATTTGGAAACGCAGCTGGAAAACGTGAACGAAAAGCTGGCCGACATCGAGCAGAGCGGCTCTGCCGATCCGCAGGCCAACCAGCTGTTCGCGCAGCAAGTCGCCATCAAAGCGACGCTCGCCATGTACGAGGCTTACGGAATTTCGTAAGCGGCCGGCTTTCGCTCGTCACGTCGGGGCGAAAGCTCTCAATTACGGCGAAAGCGAAGCTCGGAGGATCTATGCCAAAGAAATACGTTCTCGCGCTTGACCAGGGAACCACCTCGTCGCGCGCCATTTTGTTCGACCATGCCGGCCAGCCCGTCGGCATAGCCCAGCATCCGTTTCGCCAAATGTACCCGAAGCCCGGTTGGGTTGAGCACGATCCGCGCGAAATCGCGTCGTCGCAGCTCGGCGTTATAACCGAGGTTCTGGTGTCGGCTGGCGTGTCGCCCGATGAAATCGATTCCATCGGCATCACGAACCAGCGCGAAACCACTATCGTGTGGAATCGAGAAACGGGCGCGCCCATCGGCAACGCGATTGTGTGGCAATGCCGCCGCACCACCGAAATCGTCGAGGAGCTGTGCAGCCGCCCGGGCGTGCGCGAGAAAATCCAGCAGAAGACGGGTCTTATTCCCGATGCATATTTCTCGGCAAGCAAAATCAAGTGGCTGCTCGACAACACGGCCGGCGCGCGCGAGGCGGCTGAGGCGGGCAAGCTGGCGTTCGGCACGGTTGACACGTGGCTCATTTGGCAGCTGACGGGCGGCGCGGTGCACGCGACCGACGTGACGAATGCCAGCCGCACCATGCTGTTCAACATCCATACGGGCGCATGGGACGAAGAGCTGCTGTCGCTGTTCGACATTCCGGCGAGCATGTTGCCCGAAGTGCGTCCGTCGTCGGGCGATTTCGGCGTTACCGCGTGTGCCGCGGTGCCATCGGGCATTCCTATTCGCGGCGTGGCGGGCGACCAGCAGGCGGCGCTGTTCGGGCAGTGCTGCTTCGCGCCGGGACGCGCGAAAAATACCTATGGCACGGGTTGCTTTATGCTGCTGCATACTGGCCACGATGCGGTGGCCAGCGAAAACGGGCTGGTTACCACGGTCGCCGCCAGCGCTCCGGGCACGCAGGGGTTGGAATATGCCCTGGAAGGCAGCGTGTTCGTGGCAGGCGCCATCGTCCAATGGCTGCGCGACGAATTGGGAATCATCCAAACCGCCGCGGAAAGCGAGGAGCTTGCGCGCAGCGTGTCCGATTGCGCGGGCGTGGTGGTGGTTCCGGCGTTCACGGGCCTTGGCGCCCCGTATTGGGATTCCGAGGCGCGCGGCGCGATATTCGGCCTTACCCGCGGCGCGAACCGCGCGCACATCGCCCGCGCGGCGCTTGAGTCGATGGCCTACCAGGTGGCCGACGTGGCGCGCACCATGCAAGAGGAATCGGGCCACAGGATTGAGCAGTTGAACGTCGACGGCGGCGCGTCGGCGAACGGCTTCTTGATGCAGTTCCAGGCAGATATTTTGAATGCCCAGCTCAACCGTCCGAAAGTATTGGAAAGCACAGGTCTTGGCGCGGCGTTTCTCGCGGGTTTATCCACGGGCTTCTGGAAGGACACCGCCGAGCTTCGCTCCATGCGTGAACGAGACGACCACTTCCGTCCCGAAATGATAGCTGACGAACGTGAAGAAAAGCTGGCCGCCTGGCACGATGCCGTGCGTCGGGTTATGATTCACGAGTAACGAAACGAACGGGCGCGTTGCGCGCGCAACGAAAGGACACGCAATGAAAATCTCCATCGGCAGCGATCACGCGGGCTTCGAACAGAAGCAGGCGCTCGTCGAATACCTGAAGGGCGAGGGCTACGATGTAGTCGACCGCGGCCCCGACACCGATGACCGCGTCGATTACCCCGATTACGCCGCCAAGGTGGCCCACGACGTGTCCGACGGTATTGCCGACCGCGGCGTGCTGGTATGCGGCACGGGCATCGGCATGGCGCTCGCCGCCGACAAGGTGGTCGGCTGCCGTGCCGCGAACGTGATCAACGTGCAGTTCGCCGAATTGTGCCGCCAGCACAACGACGCTAACATCATCACGCTGTCGGGCCGCTTCGTCGAGCTCGACACGAACAAGCAGATCGTGGACACGTTCCTCACCACGAAATTCGAGGGCGGCCGCCATGCGATGCGCGTCAAGAAAATCATGGATCTCGACGCCGACGTGAACACGTATCGGTAGGGGAAAGCTGTTGTAGGTCGAGGTGGGTCAAGGGGACAGTCCCTTTGACCCAAAGAGAACGGTCTTCTGAATCAACCGAGATAGAAGGTCTTCACTTTGCCCGTTGCCTATCCATTTGGGTCAAAGGGACTGTCCCCTTGACCCACGCCCTTGACACACGGCAGCCTTTTGCCCGCCGCCTGTCGGCCTAAACGTACGATTGCGTTAAATCAACCAGGAAGGGGAGCCCGCGATGGCTCCCTTTCGCTATAGTATGTGCCGTTCTACAAATCGCGCGCAAGGCGTGCGATGCCGCGCAAAACGAAGGAGACTTCATGACTCAGCTTGCACAACAAGACCCGCAGGTCGCCGAGGCCATCGCCGAGGAACTCGACCGCCAGCGCAACTCCATCGAGCTCATCGCGTCTGAGAACTTCACGAGCCCGGCCGTCATGCAGGCAATGGGCAGCGTCCTTACCAATAAGTACGCCGAGGGCTATCCCGGCAAGCGCTATTACGGCGGCTGCGAGAAGGTCGATATTGTGGAAGACCTCGCGCGCGACCGCGCCAAAGAGCTGTTCGGCGCCAAATTCGCCAACGTGCAGCCGCATTCCGGCGCGAACGCCAATCTGGCGGCGTATTTCGCCACCATCAAGCCGGGCGACACGGTGCTGGGCATGAGCCTCGACAACGGCGGCCACCTCACGCACGGCTCGCCGGCGAACTTCTCGGGCAAGCTGTACGACTTCCACGGCTATGGCCTGGGCGAAGACGAGCGCATCGACTACGACGCCATCGAGCGCATGGCCGAAGAGCTGCATCCGAAGCTCATCGTGGGCGGCGCGAGCGCCTATCCGCGTGTGATCGACTTCGAGCGCATGGCCGACATCGCGCACCGCAATGGCGCGCTGTTCATGGTGGACATGGCGCATATCGCCGGCCTTGTTGCGACGGGCGCGCACCCCTCGCCGGTGCCGTACGCCGACATCGTAACCACCACCACGCATAAAACGCTGCGCGGCCCGCGCGGCGGTTTGATTCTCACCAATGACGAGGCTCTTGCGAAGAAAATCAACTCGGCCGTGTTCCCGGGCAGCCAGGGCGGCCCGCTGATGCACGTGATCGCTGGTAAGGCCGTCGCGTTGGGCGAGGCGCTGAAGCCTGAGTTCAAGACGTATATCGACAACGTGGTGAAGAATTGCGCCGCCATGGCCGAGGGTCTGACGGAGGGCGGCCTGCGTCTTGTGACGGGCGGCACTGACAACCATCTGTGCCTGGTCGACCTCACGCCGGCCGACGTGACGGGCAAAGACGCCGAGAAGATGCTCGAGAGCGTGGGCCTTACGGTGAACAAGAACACCATCCCCAACGAGCCGCGCAGCCCGTTTGTGGCCAGCGGCATTCGCGTGGGCACCGCGGCGGCCACCACGCGCGGCCTGGATGTGGAAGACTTCAAGCAAGTCGGTTTGCTGATTGCCGCAACCGTGTTCGCCGGCGACGATGCGGCCAAGCTTGCCGACATCAAGAGCAAGGTGCAGGCGATCATCGCCAAGCATCCGCTGTATCCCGAGCTGTAGTAGGTTGCGCCGTTCTGGCGAACGGCGCTAACCGCCGACGCTGTGCGGAAATCTGGCGGCGCATTTCGGGCTTACGCTGCGGCTCGCGTACTTAAAGTACG
>CALBLG010000005.1 GCA_937895975.1 uncultured Slackia sp. | reverse complement strand
GAGCCGGCATTGGCGTCTTCAAGCGAGCTTACGCTACGTGCTGGTTCCGATGATTTTCAGGTCGTTCCGCTTGCTCCGGTCATGACCGTTCCGCCTACGGCTTTGCAGTTCTATTTCGATTTATTTGGCTTGGGCGATCCGGAAAAGCATGCCTACAATGAAGTGCTCGTGAGCTATTTGCATCTTGAAGACGATCGCGAACAGACCTACCGTCTTTATGCGTGCGACTCTCTCGCCGATATCGAATTCCTGCTTTCGTCGATTCGCAACGAGCCGGCGCTCATTTTCACCGGGCGTTTTCAAACTCGCAATGGCTCGTACCGTATGCCTCTGAATACGCAACGCGCCCAGCAACGAACGCTTAATGCGATTTGCGTCGATATCGATCCATCGCATGGCGGCGTTGAGGATGAAGATGGTCCAATCGACCCTGTCGTTTTGGAATCGATTTTTCAACGCATCGATTCTCGTGTGTTGCCGTCGTACGTGTGCCTTACTGGTCGTGGAATTCACTTGTGGTACATCTTTGACGAGCCGCTGCAGACTTTTCGAATTCATAATCCGCGGCGTACGAAGTACAAGGCCCTTGCCGATGCGCTGTACTCGTATTTCGGAATCATGTGTCACGATTTGCCTTGCGTGCTCGACACGCATTGCACTTCGTTGAACCACGGTTTTCGTGCGCCTGGTTCGCTTACCAAGCGCGGCGAAGTTGTGCGTTGCTTCTGCCCCGCCGATAAGGTGTTCAAGCATTCGACGATTAGCCCTTTGTCTCTTTCTCGCACGTTAGCGTCGTTCGATGAGGTCCCCTACCTCTCTGATCAGGTTCTTTGCGAAGATGATGTTCGCTGGAAATCGTACGAAGATATCGCGGATGAAATTGAGCAGCGCCAGAAGGCATTTGAGGAAAAACCCGCGAGCGAAGATCAGCTTGTTTTCATTCGCGACCTGTACGAAAAAGGAAATCTGACTAAAGCTGAATTCGATACGGCGGAGGGATTGAACGCTCCGGGTGCGAGCATCCTCATCCAGAAGGGAGTGCGTCGGCGCGGCTTGAAGCAGGAATCGGGAAATCGCCGCCCTGTAAGATCGCGTTGGAAAACACGCCCCCACCCTCTTATCGCGGGTGAAACAGGTGGCGTGTACCAAACGATTTACGAGAATCTGCCGAAAGTGCCTATGGGTAGGCGATATTTGTCGCTGTATATGCTGGCTGGCGTCGCATACATGATGGTGCAGCCTGTGAAAACCAAGAAGGAATTGCAGCGCGATTACCTTGATTTGCTGAATACCCCATGGGCGAAAATGGGCACTCCACTCACCCGTCGCGATATCGAAAATGCCCTGATGGGATACAAGAAAGATAATTGGCAAACGCGCAATTCCGAGGTTCGGACTCTGGGCTTCGATCCATTCGGCGAGCCGGAGAAACGTAATGGTCGAACTCGCGCCCAGCATTTGGAGGATGTGGCGCGGCCTGCCTACGAGAAGAAATCTAGGGAAGGCAAGACGGCTGCTATCGCCGCTGTCTTGATCGATGATCCAAGTGCGACCAAGAAGCACGTTTCTCAAGTCACGGGTATCTCCTACCCCACCGTTTTGAAATACTGGGATGCTGCTTGCGAACGCGCCCATGTCGATGATGTTCGTTCAGGCAATCACTCTGCGTGATTTTATTGCAACTCTTAT
>CALBLG010000004.1 GCA_937895975.1 uncultured Slackia sp. | reverse complement strand
GCTGCGCAGGCCATCACCGATGCCGCGTTCGAGCATATCGTGGGTTTCATGCGCGAAGGCATGACCGAGCTTGAAGTGAAGCGCGAGCTGGAAGACGCCATGCGTCGCTTGGGAGCCGAGGGCTTGGCGTTCGATTCCATTGTGGCCAGCGGGCCGAACGGCGCGGCGCCCCACAGCGTTGCGGGCGAGCGGCGCCTGCAGGCGGGCGACATGGTGGTGATGGATTTCGGCGCGCGCAAGGGCGGCTATTGCTCCGACATGACGCGCACGGTGTGCATCGGCCAGGCCACGGCCCAGGCGCGCGAAGTGTTCGCCGCCGTGCGCGAGGCGAATGAGGCTGTCGAGGCCATGCTGCGCCCGGGCCGCACGGGCGCAGCCATGCACCATTTGGCCGAAGATGTGCTGGCACACAACGGCTTCGCGGGCAAAATGGGGCACGGCTTGGGACATGGCGTGGGCATCGACATCCACGAGCTGCCGGTGCTTTCGCCTCGCAACGAGGCCCCGCTTCAGCCGGGCAATGTGGTTACGGTGGAGCCGGGCGTGTACCTGCCAGGCGAAATCGGCTGCCGTTTGGAAGATTTCGGCGTGATTACCGAAGACGGCTTCGAGGTCTTCACCAAATCCACGCATGAACTGGTTATAATCTGATAGTTTTATCGCAAAGGAAGGATTTCTCGATGGCAACTGTCTCTACTGCCGATTTCAAGAATGGCATGTGCATCGTCTACAACGGCAAGATGTGCATCATCACCGAGTTCCAGCATGTTAAGCCCGGCAAGGGCGGCGCGTTCGTCCGCATGAAGATGCGCGACATCAAAACCGGCCGCGTGCTTTCCGATACCGTGAATTCGGGCGTGAAATTCGACACCGTTCGTCTTGAGCAGCGCGAAATGCAGTATCTGTACAACGATGGCGCCGACTTCTACTTCATGGATCCGGTTAGCTTCGACCAGATTTCTCTGCCGGCCGATCACGTGGGTGACACCGCTCAGTGGCTGAAAGAAAACGACACTGCCACGCTCGAGTACGCCGACGGCGAGCTGCTGGGCGTCGAGCCGAAGATGTTCGTCGAGCTCGAGGTCACCGAAACCGAGCCGGGCTTCAAGGGCGATACCGTTCAGGGTTCCACCAAACCGGCCACGCTGGAGACCGGCGCCGAGGTGAAGGTCCCCATGTTCGTCGAAATCGGCGACGTGCTGCAGATCGACACCCGCGATGGCCGCTTCATCAAGCGTATGTAATTCGGCACCGTTCTGGGTCAAAGGGACAGTCCCTTTGACCCACGTGAAAAGGCTCGCAACCATTCAGGTTGCGAGCCTTTTTCGTTTACGCCGATGCATTATTCGAATGCGTCAATGCCTCGAGCGTTTGACGTATTCGGGGATGCAGAAATTTGTTGGGAACGAGCAGGATTTCGGCAAGGTTTCGCCGATATGGTGCTGTCGCTGTCGACCAAGGAGCGTTCATGACCCTGCTTAGCCATATATCGGCGTTTGAATATTGGAGAATAGTCGGGCTGCCGGGCGTGCGCATTCCCGAGCCATCGTTTGCCCAGATGCCGCCATCCGCCTACGACAGCGACGATTTCGATTGGATTGCTGGCAGGGGTTTGCTTTCTTATCCTGTTCATGTAACCGCATCGAGTAAGGTTAACAATTCAAGGGGCCACACCGACGGGGCGAGTCCGACAATCGTCGTTCATCATCGCCCGAGTATTCTGCCGCGTGGGTCGATCTATAAAATATCGGGAACGCAATATGTCGTGGCTCCCGAATTGGCGCTGGCCCAAATAGCCAAATTTGTTTCGCGCGAAGAGTTGGCGTGCCTTGCGAGTGAGTTTTGCGGTCTGTATTCTCCCTATGATGCCATTTCGTCGGGGATGATACGGCGGGATACTTTGACGACGCCTAGGAGGTTGCGGTCGTTTTGCGATCGGGCCAAAGGCATACATGGCATAGGTGCGTTGAAATCTGCTTCTAAGCATTGTTTGGCCCGATCTCGATCGCCCATGGAGACCATCGCCGGCGAATTGCTCTCACTTCCCCGTTCGCGTGGTGGGTACGGCTTAGGGGGATGCGTGCTAAATTCTAAAGTGAGACTCGATTCCGCCGAACGAAAACGCGCCGGAGTCGAAATGCTCGAACCTGATATTTTGTGGCCGAGCGAAAGGGTTGTTGTCGAATACGATAGCGATGAGTTCCATATGACCCCGGGCCGAATCGCCAACGATGCGCGCAGAAAGAATGCGTTCGTCTCCTCGGGGTATTCCGTTGCCACCTTGACTCGCGCCCACATATTCGATGCTGTCCAAATGGACACTATTGCGCTTCAGATTGCTAAATTGCGAGGAGTTCGACTTCGTGGCGTCAATTCTCACGAATTCGCGCAGCTGCAATATCTCCTTCGCAAAGAGCTTATGGATGGACGGGGTGTGGTAAGGAGTCATCGGGCGGTTTCGCTACGCGCGGGTCAACAGTGGTGAATTTTTTGAACTTAAAGCGCGCTCGATTTGTGTTCGTGGAACGGCGTGCCCGACTTTCACTGCCTAAATACGTTAAGAGTCCTTTTTTTGGCATGGAATCGCGTTTTTGGGGCGCGATTTTTTTCATTAGGCTCTCTACCTTCGCCATATTTTGATCCACGGAGGCCCAGAATGCCTCTGTGGACATTTCAACAAGCCAAAGTTGCTATCTTTCAGGGCGATTGACGGGACGATGCGCCCCAAAAACGCAATTCCATGCCAAAAAATCGGAAATTACTGTATTTGGGAAAGCTCTGTAGCGTGGGAACGCCTGCCCCTACGCTTCGTTTTCGAGTTTTGCGTCTAATTCGCATTCCAGGTCGGCCAGGGTGGTTTTTGCGAGGCTGGTCTCGAGTGCACGTTGCGCGTTTGCGAGCTTGTCGTCGAGCACTGCGTGCACATTGCGGCCGACGGGGCAGGAAGGGTTGGGGTCGTTGTGGAAATCGAACAATGGCCCATCGACGGCTTCGACTGCGTTGAATACGTCGAGCAGGGTGATTTCGCTTAACGGTCGCGCCATGTGTGCTCCGCCCACGCCCGCGGCCACTTCGATGAGCTCCGCGTCTTTGAGCTGACCTAAAATGCGGCGGATGACCACGGGGTTCGCGTTCACGCTGCCTGCGATGAACGACGACGTGGTTTTCAGCTGTCCGTCGAAATGCTCGATGCACAAAAGCGTGTGCACGGCGATGGTGAAGCGCGTGGAAATCTGCATGGCGTGTTCCTTGTGCCGACATGCCTTACAAGGCGAAAATCAGTGCTGTAACTACGAAGTATACAACTTTTTGAAAATACTTTCGTTGTAACTGTTGACATTACATCAAAGCGATGGTTTACTAGCAACCGTCTTAAGACGTAACAATAACAGTTACAACGAAAGCCTGCAAGACGCAGGCGGAAAAGGAAACCCCATGTCGAACATCGAAACCATTGTCGAATTCCTGCAGGCCAATCCCGTCCAATACCTCGCGACCGTCGGCCGCGATGGCAAGGCGAAATGCCGCCCGTTCATGTTCAGCCATCTGCAAGACGGCAAGCTGTGGTTCTGCACGAACAGCAAGAAAGACGTCTACGCCGAGATGCAGGAAAACCCCTATATCGAAATCAGCACGTCGAGCCCCGAGTATGCATGGATTCGCTTGAACGGCAAGGTCGTGTTCGAGGACAACATGCAGGCCAAAGAGGGCGCCATCGCCAATCCCATCGTGAAGAGCCAATACGGCACGGCCGACAATCCGATTTTCGAGGTGTTCTACCTGGCCGAGGCCCATGCGACCATCGCCGATTTCTCGGGCAACCCGCCGCAGAGCTTCGACCTGTAAGCAATAATAGGTGGGGCAAGGGGCGAGATCCTTTGCTCGTATTCCATGGCGGGAGAATAATGTCGTAGAACGTGGGGCAGGGAATCTCTTCCTGTTCCGCGTTGGCGCGAGGTTTATTTCGCTCGTGGCGAAACGGGGCTCGCGCATCGTGGGAAAAGGGGCGACGGGTATGAACCAGGCGGAGCGTAGGGAATTTCTCATTTGCGCGTTGCTGCGCGAGCGTGGCGAGGCAGGCGACTACGCGATTCCCGCAGATGCCTCTGGACAGCGCGATATGCTGCGCGCTTTGTTCAACGTGCGCGACCCGAGACCTGTTGATGACGTGGTGCTGCGCGTGCAAGATGAGTACCTTCAAGAGCGCGCTCGCGAAAAGGGCATTGTCGATTTTCGCGTGGAAGCGCCGCGTGCGGTATCGCTGGGCGAGTTGGGGGCGCGCGAGGATGGCCGCGCTGCGTTGAGCGACGCGGCAGACGGTGCTGCTGCGCCAACGTTTGGCTCGTTCCGAAAGTCGGCTGACGGGCTCTGTCTGTGGCAAGGCGATATCACACGTTTGAAGATTGACGCCATTGTGAATGCGGCCAACAGTGCGCTTCTGGGGTGCTTTCGCCCGGGGCATTATTGCATCGACAATGCCATCCACACGTTCGCCGGCATGCAGCTGCGGTTGGAATGCGCGCGTATCATGCGCGCGCAGGGCACGCCCGAGCCAACGGGCTACGCGAAGGTGACGTCCGCGTACAACCTGCCGAGCTCGTATATCGTGCACACGGTGGGGCCAATCGTGAACGGTGGGCGTCCGAGCGAATGCGATTGCGAGCTGCTGGCGCAAAGTTATCGATCGTGCTTGGACGCGGCGCGTGCGCGCGGTTGCGCGTCAATCGCGCTGTGTTGCATCTCGACGGGCGTGTTCGGCTTTCCCCAAAAGGCGGCCGCGCGCATAGCAATCGAGGAAGTTCGCGCGTGGCGGGCCGAACACGGCAAGGGGCTCGACGTGCTATTCAACGTGTTTCTCGATTCCGATTGTGAGATATACGAGCACTTGCTTGCGGGAAAGTAGATGCGTGTTCGCACCGCGGCCATGGGCCGCGAATGCAGCGAGATGGACATACCGCACGATGCCGATAGGGCTCGGAAAAGCATCGAAAAGCGCTGGAGCGTCCGTCGCGCGTGTCGGACATGGAACAGGGAAGGGGTGTCGTGTGTTTGCGCGCAATTACGCCATTAGGAAAAAGGAAGATGCGCCCGCGGCGACTGCCCGTCTTGCTCGAGTAATCGAAGAAGCCGACGCCGTCGTGGTGGGCGCAGGATCGGGCTTGTCGACGGCGGCTGGGTTCACATATTCGGGCGCCCGTTTCGACGAGCACTTCGCCGATTTCCGTGACCGCTTCGGCATAACCGACATGTACTCGGGCGGGTTCTTCCCGTTTCCAGATGCGGAAACGCGATGGGCTTGGTGGGCGCGCCACATTATGGTGAACCGTTATGTGAAGGCGCCGGGGTCGGCCTACGACGACTTGCTCGACATCGTGCGCGAGCGCGACTATTTCGTGATTACCACCAACGTCGACCATCAATTTCAAATGGCTGGCTTCGACAAGAAACGCCTGTTCTACACGCAGGGCGATTACGGCTTATGGCAATGCAGCCGCCCCTGTTGCCAGAAAACCTACGACAACGAGACCGCGGTGCGCGAAATGGCGGCCCGCGAGCGCGACATGCGCATCCCGCGCGAGCTTGTGCCGAAATGTCCTGTATGCGGCGCTCCCATGACGATGAACTTGCGCTGCGACGACACGTTTGTCGAGGATGCGGGATGGCATGCGGCCCAATCGCGCTACCGAGATTTTCTGCGCCGCCACGAGGGGCTGCGCGTGCTGTTCCTCGAGCTGGGCGTGGGCGGCAACACTCCTGTCATCATTAAGTACCCGTTTTGGAATGCGGTTGCGCGCAGCCCTCAGGCGACGTATGCGTGCGTGAATATGGGCGAGGCGCTGTGCCCGGGCGATATTGAGCATCGGTCGATTCTCGTCGACGGCGACATCGCCGAAACGCTGGCCAGCGTGAAGGCTCGGCTGGCGAAGCGACTGGATTAAAGGATGGCCCTTTTGAGCCGGCAAGAGTGGGACGGAGGATAGCCTTCCTGTCCCACTTCGAAAAGAGACGGGAAATGCGTCGAGCGTCCGAAGCGTTCAATGCGTTTGAAGTCGGGCGAGCTTGGGCCGAGGGGGGCTGACCCTTTGGCCCGCCGCCTGCCGCCGGCAGCGGGCGAACCTATAAGCGCGGCTGCCTCGGCGGCCGCTTCTTTATGTTTCTTTCTTTTCCAATGCGTAACGCGGGCGTTCTTCGCTCGACAAAGGGCACTATCGCGCGATATAGTGCTTGAGCGCCGAAGTTTGACCGTACGCCCGACGCGCCGCGCCCCATGGGCCAGCGCTGGGTATAATCGAACGGACGCGGTTCCGGTTGCCCCCGGAACGCACATTGTTTGCCAGCGGGCGTCTGGCGCCACGCGAAATCGTGGCGGCACGCGTCCGCTTTCATGCTGCCGTGGCAACGCGGCCTAATTTGGAAAGTGAGAGGTGAAGCATGCCTGGTTTGCAATTGATGGACACCACCATCCGCGACGGCCAGCAGAGCTTGTGGGCTACCCGCATGACGCTCGGCGATATGCTGCCCATCTTGCCGAAAATGGACAAGGTAGGCTACTGGGCTGTTGAGGCGTGGGGCGGCGCGACGTTTGACACGTGCCTGCGTTTTCTCGACGAGAATCCGTGGGAGCGCCTGCGATCCATCAAGGCGCACATGCCCAACACCGATTTGGCCATGCTCTCGCGCGGCCAGAACTTGGTTGGTTACAAGCACTATTCCAAAGACATCGTGAATCGCTTCATTGCGTGCGCGAAGAAAGACGGCATTCAGGTGTTCCGCGTATTCGACGCGCTGAACGACATTCGCAACGTCGTCGACAACGCCGAGGCCATCAAGGCGTGCGGCGGCTGGTTCGAGGGCGCCATCTCATACACGGTATCGCCCGTGCACACGCTCGACGGCTATCTGGAATACGCCCAAAAGCTCAAAGATCTCGGTGCCGATTCCATTGCCATCAAAGACATGGCTGGCCTTTTGACGCCGTACCGCACCGAGCGTTTGGTGAAGGCGTTCAACGCCGAAATCGGCCTGCCCGTGCACGTGCATACGCACTACGTCGGTGGCATGGCCCCCATGAATATCATCAAGGCGGCCGAAGCCGGCGCCGCCATTTGCGACACGGCCAGCGCGCCGCTCGCGTTCGGCAATTCGCACCCCGCGGTGGAAACCATCGTGGCCGCGTTGCAGGAAAGCCGCTACGATACTGGCTACGACCTGGAGCTTTTGTTCGAAATCGCCGAATACTGGGAAGAGGTGCGCAAGCGCGGCCACTACAACCGCGGCGTATCGTCGCTCACCCATATGAAGGTGTACTCGCACCAGATCCCCGGCGGTATGATGTCGAACCTCATGGGACAGCTGGAAATTCAGAAGGCAACCGACCGCCTCGACGAGGTTATTCGCGAGATTCCGCGCGTCCGCGCCGAGGTAGGCTACCCGCCGTTGGTCACGCCCATGAGCCAGATCGTTGGCACGCAGGCCGTGTTCAACGTGCTTACCGGCTCGCGCTGGAGCGTGGTTTCCAAGGAAATGAAAGATTACCTGTGCGGCTTCTACGGCAAGACGCCCGGCCCCATCGACCCGGCCATTTACAAGAAGGTCGTGGGCAACTCCGAGGTGCTGCCGCCCGATGTGTCGCCCGCTTCGCTGAACACCACCACGTTCGACGAGCTGGCCGAAGAGATTGGCGATTTGGCCACTTCCGAAGAGGACGTGCTGATGTACGCCCTGTTCCCGAACGAGGCGCGCACCTTCCTGTCGAAGCACCGCGCCACCGAGAAAGTTGAGTTCTTGCTGGAAAATGAGTCCAGCCTAACCAAGGAGGACGATTACGTGGATATCAACCAGATTCGCGAGCTGCTGAAAGTCGTCGAGGAATCCGGCGTTGGCGAGATTTCGGTCGAGGAAGACGGCATGCGCATCAATGTTCGCATGCCTGGTTCGGTTCCGGCTGCCGCTCCTGTGGCTGCGGCTCCGGTTGCCGCTGCTGCGCCTGCTGCTGCTCCGGCCGCGCCTGCCGTTGCTGCCCCGGCCGCCGCGCCGGCGCACCCGGCCAACTGGGTGTGCGTGAACGCCCCCATGGTGGGCACGTTCTACGCGGCGCCGCAGCCCGGCGCACCCGCGTTCGTGAAAGTGGGCGACGAGGTCGCCGCGGGCGAAACGTTGTGCATCGTCGAGGCAATGAAGCTCATGAACGAGATTTCGGCCCCCGAAATGGGCACCATCCGCGAGATTTGCGTGGAAGACTCCGAGCCTGTTGAGTTCGGTACGCCGCTGTTCTGGATTGAGCCGCACGGCCAGGCCGTCGCGGGCGAAGGGGCGTAAGGCATGTTCGACAAAATCCTTGTCGCCAACCGCGGTGAAGTGGCGCTGCGCATTATGCGCGCTGCGCGCGAGCTGGGCGTGAAGACGGTCGCCGTGTATTCCACGGCCGACAAAGACACGCTGCCCGTGCGCTACGCCGACGAAGCCGTGTGCATTGGCCCGGCACCTGCCGGCAAGTCGTATTTGAACATGGCGAATATCATCGCCGCGGCAACCACTACCGGTTGCCAGGCGGTGCACCCGGGCTATGGCTTCCTGGCCGAGAATTCCGATTTCGCGCGCGCTTGCGCCGATAACGATTTGGTGTTCATTGGCCCTGCGCCCGAGTGCATCGATCGCATGGGCGACAAAGCTGCCGCTCGCGAAACCATGATGGCGTGCGGCGTGCCCACGGTTCCCGGTTCCGACGGCGTTGTGGAGTCGGTCGAAGATGCGCGCGAGTTTGCCGAGCGCGTGGGCTACCCGGTGCTCATCAAGGCGTCGGCCGGCGGCGGTGGCAAAGGCATGCGCGAGGTGCACGCTCCCGAAGATTTGGCCGATGCGTTCATGGCCGCGAAAGCCGAGGCCAAGGCCGCCTTCGCGAACGACGACGTGTACATCGAGAAGCTGGTGCTGCGCCCGCGCCACGTGGAGATTCAAATTCTGGCCGACGATTTCGGCCACCAAATCGCTTTGTGCGAGCGCGATTGTTCTATTCAGCGTCGCCACCAGAAGCTGCTCGAGGAAGCTCCGTCGCCGGCGCTTGACGAGCGACTGCGCCGCGATATGGCTGTGGCGGCCGTGAAAGCCGTGCGTGCGGTGGACTACCGCAACGCGGGCACCATCGAATTTCTGCTCGACAACGACGGCAAGTTCTACTTCATGGAAATGAACACGCGCGTGCAGGTGGAACATCCTGTGACCGAGCAAATCACGGGCGTGGACATCATCAAAGAGCAGCTGCGTATTGCGTCGGGCGAACCCATGAGCTGCGCTGGCGATGCGCCCTTCGCACCGAATGGCCACGCGATTGAGTTCCGCATCAACGCCGAAGACCCGGAAAACGGCTTCCGCCCGTGCCCCGGCACCATCACGCGCTTCGATGTTCCGGGTGGCCCGGGCGTGCGCGTGGAATCGTATGTGCAGTCGGGTTCGGTCATCTCGCCGTTCTACGACTCCATGGTGGCGAAGCTCATCGTGTGGGGTCGCGACCGCGACGAGGCGCTGGCGCGTGGCCGCCGTGCGCTTGCCGAGTTCAATATCGAAGGCATTAAGACGACCATTCCGTTCCACCAGGCCGTGCTCGACGAAGAAATCTTCCAGCGCGGCGAAGCCCATACCGACTTCATCGAAGTTACGGGGCTGTAGATCGAATAAGACATCGGGCCAAAGGGCAGCCCCTTTGGCCCATTTTGCAAGGCGCTCGCCGTTTGGCGGGCGTCTTTTTGTATGTGCGACCTGGCACTTAGTCTTGCGCTGCACGGGCGTATAATAAGACGGCGAATGCAAGAGGGAGGTGTGCCGTGCTGTATCAGCTGATGAACAAAGACGAAGTCGCCGCAACGTATAGCGAGGAAAAGCGTCTGACCGATTACCGTTATGTGGAAGTCGAGCGTTTTGGGGAATATTTCCCCTACGGAATGATTGACATTAACGATTGGATAGACGGGCGTCAAATTGCCAAGCATCGTGAAGGCATTGAAAAGCTCATGCGCGAGTTGGGCTTGAATACTCGTCACGATTTGATAGGTATGGCGCGATGCCTTTCGCTCACTGATACGTTTTGGATGAAGCGCGAAGACGAAGATTTGCGTTGGGATGATGTTTCCCTGTATCGCAATCCATTCGATGACGTTATTGCGCGCATCGCATTTGATGGAACGGGAATGTATGGGCGTCAAAATTCACCTACGTCTCCGGAATATGCCACGTCGGGGTCTTTTGCGAAATGCTGGATTCGCGAAGGCAATGAGATTTCGCTTTTGAAGCGTGGTTCGACGGGCTATGCGAATGCTGGGTTTGAGCCGTATTCCGAAAAACTTGCTTCCGATTTGCTTGATGCGGCGAAAATCGATCATGTGCCGTACTCGATTCTAAAATTCCATGGCAAGCTTGCATGCAAGTGTCCGTTGTTCACATCGGAAAAAGAGGGCTTTGTTGCCGCGCATCGGTTCTTTAACCGAAACTTTGACGTAGATGACATGCTTGAATTCACAGCGCATCACGGTGCCGAGGAAAGCTTCCGT
The DNA here is from genome assembly GCA_937895975.1 of uncultured Slackia sp. GTDB lineage: Bacteria > Actinomycetota > Coriobacteriia > Coriobacteriales > Eggerthellaceae > Slackia. The sequence goes on along the minus strand of CALBLG010000004.1, from coordinate 5,087 downwards.
GAGATGGTCGTGATGGACGCCGTGATGGCGAACGTCGATCGCCATGCGGGCAACTACGGCTTCCTCGTCGATAACGACACGGGTGAAATTTTGCGTATGGCGCCGCTGTTCGACCACAACATGGCATGCCTGCCCATGATGATGGAGTTGGACGACTTCGACGAATATGTGAACAATATCGGTCCGAAAATCGGCACCGATTTCGTGGTTATAGGTCGTGCCCTGCTCACGCCGAGGATTCGCGCAAAACTCGTCGACTTGAAAGACTTCGAATACACCGACCCCGGTTTCGACTACCCTCAATGGAAACTCGACGCCGTGAACAAGCTCAAAAACCGCATGGTCGATGCCCTACTGAAATAGCCTCTGGGGCACGGGATGGTCCCCGATGGGACAAAGGGTCTGACCCTTTTTCCCATTTTGCGTTACCATAGACAAACTCGTTTGCGCTACATTTTGGGTCGCGGTTGCGGCCCTTTCTATATGGAAAGGAATTCCGCATGGGAATGCATGTGAATTCGACGCTGCCCGACCCGGCGCAGCTGAAAGAGGAATTTCCGCTTTCGCCTGAGCTTCAGGCGCTGAAGGTCGCGCGCGACGCCGAGATTCGCGACGTGTTCACGGGCGCGTCCGACAAATTCCTCGTTATCGTGGGGCCGTGTTCGGCCGACAACGAAGACGCCGTGTGCGAATACACGAGCCGCTTAGGCGAGCTTGCGCGCGAGGTTTCCGACAAGTTGCTCATTATTCCGCGCATCTACACGAACAAGCCGCGCACAACGGGCGAGGGCTACAAGGGCATGCTGCATCAGCCCAACCCCGAGGCGGCGCCCGACCTTTTCGCCGGCATTCAGGCCATTCGCCACATGCATATTCGCTCGATGCGGGAAAGCGGCCTTACCGCGGCCGACGAGATGCTGTACCCCGAAAACCGCAGCTACCTCGACGACATTCTAAGCTACGAAGCCGTGGGCGCGCGCTCGGTCGAAAACCAGCAGCATCGCCTTACGGCAAGCGGCATGGATATTCCCGTGGGCATGAAAAACCCCACGTCGGGCGACCTTTCAGTGATGCTGAACTCGATTGTGGCTGCCCAGCATGGCCACAATTTCATCTACCGCACGCAGGACGTGAACACCGACGGCAACCCGCTGGCGCATGCGATTCTGCGCGGCGGCGTGGACAAATACGGCACCACGCACCCGAACTACCATTACGAGGACTGCATTCGTCTGTGGAAGATGTATTCCGAAAAGGGCCTCGCGAACCCCGCCGTGGTGGTGGATGCGAACCATTCCAATTCCGGCAAGCAGCACAAAGAGCAGGTGCGCATTGTGGGCGAGGTGCTGCATAACCGCAACTACAACGACGATTTGCGCACGCTTATCAAGGGCGTGATGATCGAAAGCTACCTGGTCGAAGGCCGCCAGGACATTTCCGAGCATATGGAATACGGCAAGTCGATTACCGACCCGTGCCTGGGGTGGTACGATACGGTGAGCCTTATCTACCATATTGCGGAAAAGTGCTGATTTCGCCGTTCTAACGAACGGCGAAGACGCCGACGCTGCGCTGGGCTCTGGCGGCGCGCTTCAGGCGGGACCTTCGGCTTCACGTACCGAAGTACGCTTCGCCTCGGTCGCGGCCGAATCGCACTCGCCAGAGCCCATGCTCGCTGACTTTTGTTTGACCTGGGATTTCTGGAGGAAGCATGAAAACCATCGCGCTTGTGGGTGGCATTGGGTCGGGGAAATCGACCATTGCGCATATGTTCGCCGAATTGGGCGCGGGCGTCATCAATTTGGATGACGTAGGGCACTTCGTGCTGACGACCCCGGGCGTGAAATACGACATCGGTCGCACGTTCGGCGCGTCGGTGTTCGACGAGAAGGGCGAGGTGGTGCGCAGCCGCCTGGCTTCGGCCGCGTTCGACACGCCCGAGCATACCGAGTGGCTGAATGCCATTACGCATCCGGTGATTATGAAGGAGTGCCGTCGCCGCATCGCCGAGCTGGGCCAGCTGCACGACCTTGTGGTGGTCGAGGTTACCACGGGCGTTGCCAGCAAACGCGACGTGCGTTGGGCCGATGTGTTGGTGGCCGTGACGGCGCCGGCGTGCGTGCGCATGGATCGCGCATGCGCGCGCGGCGAGCAAACGGCGGCCGACGTGAGCCGCCGCATTGCGCTGCAGCAAACCGACGCCCAGCTTGCCGAGCTGGCCGATTTCACCATCAACAACGGCGGTGACCTGGAAACGGCGAAGACCGAGGTCAAACGCGTGTACGACGCGGTTAGGGCCGAATAGCATATTGTGCGAGGAGGGCGTCGCTTCGGGCGGCGCCTTTTTTGGCGGGACGTCTCCCCGATTCTTGGCGCCCGTTCGATGTTTGAAAACGTGTTAAACGCTGTGAACATCGGGCACGTTCTCAATGCTCGGGGCGTTTGAAGGGTTTTGGCAGCATCGCTTCATATTTCGAACAATAGTTCGCCCTATGCTAAAATGGAAGTGCTTCTGTATGCTCGCATCGTCGAAGGGGTTTCGCATGAGCAGCCACTTGAAGAATATCGAGGGCGCCGCCATGGAGGGCAAGCTGCCCGATGTGCGCTTGGCGAACGCGCCGTTTCGCGTGGTGAGCCCCTACGAGCCTTCGGGCGACCAGCCCCAAGCCATCCAGAAGCTGGCCGATGGGGTGGAGCGCGGCTTGCGCTACCAAAACCTGCTGGGCGTTACGGGCTCGGGCAAAACGTTCACCATGGCCAAGGTTATTGAGGCCGTGCAAAAGCCCACGCTCGTCATGGCGCCGAACAAAACGCTCGCGGCCCAGCTGGCCGCCGAGCTGAAGGAATTCTTTCCCGATAACGCGGTGGTGTACTTCGTCTCCTACTACGACTACTACCAGCCCGAGGCGTATGTGCCGTCTACCGACACGTTTATCGAGAAAGACGCGTCCATCAACGAAGAGGTTGAAAAGCTGCGCCATGCGGCCACGTCGAGCCTGCTGTCGCGCCGCGACGTTATTGTGGTGGCGTCGGTCAGCTGCATTTACGGCATCGGCTCGCCTATGGACTATGCGGGCATGGCCGTGTTTTTGGACAAGGAAAAGCCCGCCGAGCGCGACGATGTGATTCACGAGCTAATTGACATCCAATACGATCGCAACGATTACGAACTGAAGCGCGGCACGTTTCGCGTGCGCGGCGATGCGCTCGACGTGTTTCCGCCGTATGCCGACAACCCCGTGCGCGTGGAATTCTGGGGCGACGAAATCGAAAGCATCCAGGAAATCGACAACGTGACGGGCGAGAAGCTCAACGAATACGAGGCGCTGCCCATTTGGCCGGCGTCGCATTACGTAACCGCGCGTCCGAAGATGGACCGCGCCATCCAGACCATCCAAGACGAGCTGCGCGACCGTTTGGCGCAGTTCAAGGCCGAGGGCAAGCTGCTCGAGGCCCAGCGTTTGGAAATGCGCGTGAACTACGATTTGGAAATGCTGCAAACCATGGGCTTTTGCAGCGGCATCGAGAACTATTCGCGCCACCTCGACGGTCGCGCGCCGGGCGAGCCGGCCTATACGCTGCTGGATTATTTCCCGAAAGATTTCCTGTGCATCATCGACGAGAGCCACGTGACCGTGCCGCAAATTCGCGGCATGCACGAAGGCGACCGCAGCCGCAAGGTAACGCTGGCCGAACACGGTTTCCGCCTGCCGAGCTGCTTGGACAACCGACCGCTGCGCTTTGACGAATTCGAGCAGCGCGTGCCGCAGTTCATCTATGTGTCGGCAACGCCGGGCGATTACGAGGAAAAGGTCAGCCAACAGCAGGTGGAGCAGATTATACGACCCACGGGTTTGCTCGACCCCGATATCGACGTGCGGCCCATCGCCAGCCAAATTGACGACATCATCGACGAGGCGAAGGAGCGTGCGGCCAACGACGAGCGCGTGCTTATTACCACGCTTACGAAAAAGATGGCGGAAGATTTGACTGACCACCTGCTTGACCAGGGAATTCGCGCACGCTATATGCATAGCGACATTGCGACGCTCGAGCGCGTCGAAATTCTGCGCGATTTGCGGCGTGGCGAATTCGACGTGCTGGTTGGCATCAACCTACTGCGCGAGGGCCTCGATTTGCCTGAAGTGTCGCTTGTGGCCATTTTGGATGCCGACAAGGAAGGATTTTTGCGCAACTACCGCAGCCTGATTCAGACCATCGGCCGCGCGGCCCGCAACGACAAGGGCCACGTGATTATGTATGCCGATAAAATTACCGACTCCATGGACAAGGCTATTTCGGAAACGCGCCGCCGCCGCGCTATTCAGATGGCTTACAACAAAGAACACGGCATTACGCCGAAACCCATCCGCAAGGCCATCAACGATGCCATGGGTTTTATGAAAGACGGCGACGGCAACGACGTGGGTGCTGCCGAAGACGTGAATCGCCAGCTCGCCGAGTTGTCGCGCAGCGAGGTAATGCGCGTGATTTCCGGTATGGAAGACGACATGGCCGAAGCCGCCAAAGCGATGGACTTCGAGCGCGCCGCCCAGTTGCGTGACGAAGTGGTGAAGCTGAAAGCCCAGATGGAGGGTACATCCGAAAAAGACGTGTTGGCAAATTTGAAGAAAACCGCGCGAAAGGGAAGCGCTTTCGGCAACCGCAAGAATTCCGCCTACGGAAGCTCCCGAAGGAGTTAGCGTATCCCGCCGCAACCCGAATCCAACACGGCGGGCTCTTCCGAAGACGCACGCGCGGCTACCGTTCGCTTCGCTCGCTATGCGCCGCGCTGCGGTTTCCCGTTTTAGGCGAATATGAGAAACCGAGCGCTTCTGCAGAGCCCGCCGTGTTGGATTCGGGTTGCTATGTGCTTGTGGAGCGCTATGGCGTGGGGCGTATGCGTGTCGGAATGCTGCGCGGCTTATGGAGACACGCATGCGCTCCGCGCCATAGCGCGGACGGGCCGATTGTTTCCTGTTTATTAATTCAGCACGGTGCAAAAATTTGTACAAATTTAGGGTTTCTTTTATCGTTACCTTCCCTTACTATACTGAAGGTTTATCAATTTTCGGCAGAAGGGTAGC
>CALBLG010000003.1 GCA_937895975.1 uncultured Slackia sp. | reverse complement strand
AACTCTATCGTTTCGGCGAGGCGACTATTTGCCAGTAGCCGTAGCGTGGGAGTGGTTCCAATTTGGCAATGGTGCTGGTCCGGCTTTCTGTCCGCATCCCTGAGCGACGCAATGCGCTGCAGGCGATAGGCCTGGCAGTGATTACCGTTACGGGCGGACATATGGCCGACCCGCTATCGTTTGACGACGCGGCGCGTTCGATCGCCCACGCTCTGGATGTGCGGCTGCGAACTTCTTTGTCTGATTGGCCTCAGCGTCGTCGGGCTTTGGCATATGCTTTGGCGCACTGTCAAATCTGACCGATTGCCTTGCGCCCATCATGCATGCGGGGCCTTTGCTATTATTGAAGCCATGGAAAACAACTCTCACAATACCGCTGCGTCACTTGCGCCGATTGGCGGCGCGCGCCCGTCGGGCGGTCGCATGCCTGCCGACGCGCAGGGTGCGCGGTTCGACGAACTCGCCGCTCATTTGGAGGCGTTGCGTCGCCAGGAATGCTACGTCGTCGACGAAGTGCTGAAGGAATCGCCCACGGAAATAACCCAACGCGTGCACTTCCAGGGCGCGAACGGCGCCGCCCAAGGGCCTTTCATCAGGAAATACATCGATCGTGAGGCGGGGTTGGGCAGCGCGTACGCGCGCATTTTCGCCGCGCAGCAGGCGGGCCGGCGTTTTCGCTATATTCCACGCATCTACGATTGCGAGTTGCTTGGCGAACAAACCGTCGTGATTATGGAATGCGTGCGCGGCGAGACGCTCGACGAGGCGATTTATCGGTGCGACCCGTCGATGGCGCTCGCGGCCGACGTGTTTCCGCGGCTGTGCGACGCGGTGAGCGAGCTGCACGAGGAATTCGACCCGCCCATCGTGCATCGCGATTTGAAGCCGGGCAACATCATGCTGTCGAACGAATCACTCACGATTATCGATTTCGGCATCTCGCGCACGTGCCGGCAGGGCGCCGAGGCCGATACCGCGCGCTTCGGCACGCGGGCCTATGCGCCGCCCGAGCAGTTCGGCTTCGCGCAAACCACCGTGCGCTCCGACGTGTACGCGCTGGGGCTGCTTTTATATTACTGCCTGGTGGAGGCCGTGCCCGATGCCGCCGCGCGCGAGCGGGGCTTCGCGCATGCAGACATTCCCGAGCCCATTCGCCGGGTTATTGCGAAGGCGGCGTCGTTCGACCCCGAGCAGCGCTATGGCAGCGCGCGCGAGCTGAAGGCGGCATTCGAGGCGGCGCTTGGCGAGACGGGGTTTGTGCTCGCAGGCGGCGAAGCGGGGTTCGTGCCCGCGGAAAGCGCGGCCGACAATCGCAGGCGACCGGGAATTTTGGGCAAGGCGCCCGGCTATAGGCGTATCGCGGGGCGCACACGCCAAGCTTCTACCGCGCGGGCTGCAGACGGCGCGCGCCCCGGCGTTGCGGCTGCTTCTCAAAAGCCTGCCCATGCGTCGCTCGCACAGCGCATTCCCAAAGGCATCGGCGTGGCGTGGAACATCGTGGTGGCGCTGATGTTTTCGCTCACGATGGGTGTTGCGTTGTATATGCCGTTCGACCCGAACAACACTTCGATTCAGGGCATGCCGCTGTGGTTCGCCATCGTGGAATACTGGTTCATGATCGGCGTGATGGTGGCTTCGTCAAGCTATGCGTTGCTCGATAGGCGACGCCTTCAGGTGCGTTTTCCGGCGCTCGCGCGTTTGAACTGGTGGCAAACGTTTCTGGCGATGGCCGTCGTGTGGGCGATCGCGATCGTCGTCACGGTAATCGTTGGGTGGCCGTATACGCAGACGGGCGCGGCGTAGCGTTGCCGCCGGCGCGTCGGGCTTGGTGTCAATTTAGCGGCCACGTGCGCTGCGGGCCCGAAAGCGCCGCGCATCGGGTATAGTGGGCGGCACACATCTTACACAAAGAGAGGACGTGCTCCCATGAGCAACGAAGGCAAGAAGGTCAAGGCCCACTACCGCGGCACGCTCGACGACGGCACGCAGTTCGACTGCAGCTACGATCGCAGCGAGCCCATCGAGTTCACCTGCATGGCCGGTCAGATGATTCCCGGCTTCGACGCCGCCGTGAAAGACATGGCCGTGGGCGAGAAGAAGACCGTGAAAATACCGGCCGCCGACGCATACGGCGAATACAACCCGCAGGCCGTGCAAGAGGTTCCCACGTCGCAGGTTCCCAACGCCGAGCAGCTGCCCGTCGGCCAAACGGTGTACTTCCAGGGCCCCATGGGCCCGTTCCCGGCGAAAGTCGTGTCGGTCGACGACGAGAAGTGCGTATTCGACATGAATCATGAACTGGCCGGCAAAGACCTCACGTTCGAAATCGAGCTCGTCGAGGTTGTCGAGTAGCATTCGCAAGCTGAAAAGTCGGAAATGGGGTCGCGCGAGCGGCCCCTTGCTTTTTGAGGGCAGGGCACGCTTCCTAAAGACGAATGATGGCGGGGAACCGGAAGCTGGGATGGGAGCCTCTCTTATGCGTGTATTGGAAGTCAAACACTGCCATTTAATGAGGGGCGGTCGTATTCGATATTTTTTCGTTTATCCAGAATGTGCGCCATGGCAGCGTTATAGTTTTGCCTATGTTGCGTTTCATTTAATCCGAAGGCGCATCTGGAGGACTCATGACAAAACGAACGAAAATCGTTTGCACCTTGGGCCCCTCGGTCGACAGCGAGTCGACGCTCAAGGGGCTCATCACGGCGGGCATGGATATTGCCCGCTTCAATTTTTCCCACGGAACGCATGAGGAGCACCGTGCGCGCATGGAACGCCTGCGCAAGGTTCGCCGCGAGGTCGATTCGCCCTGTGCGGTGCTGCTCGACACGAAGGGCCCTGAAATTCGAACGGGGCTTTTGACTGGCCATGAGCCGGTTCAGCTGATGGCGGGGCGCAATTTCACGTTGACCGAGCGCGTGATGGATGGCGATGGCCGCACCGTGACGCAGACATGCCAAGGTCTGGCGAACGTCGTGGAGCCTGGCACCATCATCCTGATCGACGATGGCTTGATCGAGCTGGCCGTGGATTTCGTCGAAGGCTCCGACATCCATTGCACCGTGCAGAACTCGGGCATGCTGGGCGAACGCAAGTCCATCAACCTGCCCGGGGTGAGCGTTCCGCTGCCCGTGATGACCGACCAAGACCGCGCCGATTTGCTGTTCGGCATCGAGCAAGACGTCGATTTCGTTGCCGCCTCGTTCGTGCGCGATGCGGACGGCGTGCGCGAGATACGGGAGTTCTTGAACGAAAACGGCGGCGAAGGCATCTCGCTCATCTCGAAAATCGAGTGCTCCGAAGCCGTTGACAACATCGCCGAAATCATCGACGCGTCCGACGGCATCATGATTGCCCGCGGCGATTTGGGCGTCGAAGTGCCCGCCCACAAAGTGCCCCACATCCAAAAAGAAATCATCCGCGCGTGCAATCGCGCGTCCAAGCCGGTTATCACCGCCACGCAAATGCTCGATTCCATGATTCGCAACCCGCGCCCAACGCGCGCCGAGGTGGGCGATGTGGCGAACGCCATCTATGACGGAACCGACGCCGTGATGCTTTCGGGCGAGACGGCCTGCGGGCGCTATCCGGTGCCGGCTGTGCAAATGATGGCGCGCATCGCCGAGGCGTCTGAGCCCTACATGTTCAACGAGCGCACCCCCGACCGCACGCGCGTACGTGCCCGCGTGGCTCTTGCCGTTGGCATCGCCGCGGTCCAAACGGCCGAAAACGTGAATGCCGCCTGCATCGTGGCGCCCACCATGTCGGGCCGCACATCGCGGCTTATTTCGAACTTGCGCCCCAGCGTGCCGATTTACGCCGTAACCCCGTCGCCGCGCGTCATGCGCCAGCAGCAAATCCATTGGGGCGTGACGCCCATGCTCGGCGACGTGCAGGGCGACATGATCAAAGTGATCGAGAACGCGCGCCAGGCCGTGGTGTCGCACGGCTACGTGCACGATGGCGACGTGGCGGTGTTCACCGCGGGCGACCGCTCCACGAGCCCTGTGGTGTCGCCGGGCGCAAACGGCGCTCCAGATGCGGTGGCCGCCACCAACGTGATGTACGTGGTGCAGATTCGCGACGGCGTGCAGCAGCCGCAGGTCGAAGAAGGGGGTCGCTGATGCCAGAGCAGCGTTATTACTTGGCGATAGACATCGGGGCTTCGAGCGGCCGCCACGTGCTGGGGCACATCGAAGACGGCAAAATCGTGCTGGAAGAGATGCACCGCTTCGACAACACGCAGGTGCGCCGCCGCGGCCACGATTGCTGGGATATCGACATGATTTGGGAAAACGTGCTGGTCGGCCTGGAGAAATGCGCCGCTGCCGGCAAAATTCCCACGACGATCGGCATCGATACCTGGGGCGTCGATTTCGTGCTGGTTGATTCGTTCGGCAATCGCGTGGGCGACGCCGTGGCCTACCGCGACGCGCGCACGCAGCCCGTCACCGCGAAAGTCGACCGCGCCGTCGGCCTGGATTCGCTCTATCGCGCCACGGGAATCCAGCGCCAGGCGTTCAACACCATCTACCAGCTGGCCGCGCTTTCCGAAGAGCACCCTGAAGAGCTTGAATCGGCCGATCGCTTCCTTATGGTGCCCGAATACTTGAATTACCTGCTCACGGGCGTGATGGCGAACGAATACACCAATGCCACCACCACGAACTTGCTGAATGCGCGCACGTGCGCGTGGGACGAATGCGCGCTTGCCGCCGCCGGCGCGCCGGCGCGCATCTTCGGCGACGTGTCCATGCCGGGCACGGTGCTCGGCGGCCTGACCGCCGACGTGCAGGCCCGCGTGGGCTTCAACGCTCAGGTGATGCTTCCGGCCACGCACGACACGGGGTCGGCGTTTCTCGCCGTGCCGGCGTGCGACGAAGACGCCGTGTACCTGTCGAGCGGCACGTGGAGCCTGCTGGGCGTGGAACACGAAGGCCCCATCACGTCGGATGCGAGCCGCTTCCAGAACTTCACCAACGAGGGCGGCTATTTGAAACGCTACCGCTTCTTGAAAAACATCATGGGCTTGTGGATGATCCAATCCATCCGTCGCGAGCTCAATGGCGTCGATTACGTGGCCGGGTCGGGCTTGGGCAGGCGGCGCGCCGAAAAGGAATGGGGCTTCGGCGATTTGATTGACGCCGCGCGCCAGGCCGACGAGCAGGCGAGCGGCCCGGCGCCGTTCGTCAACGTGAACGACGACCGCTTCCTGGCGCCCGCGTCGATGATCGACGAAATTCGCCAGGCATGCCGCGAAACCGGGCAGGAGGTGCCCGAGGGCGTAGGCGAGCTTATGCGCTGCGTCTATTCGAGCCTGACCGGATGCTACGCCGATTCCATAAACGAGCTTTCCGCGCTTACCGGGCGCACGTACACATCCATCAACATCGTCGGCGGCGGCTGCCAAGACGCCTACCTCAACCAAATGACGGCCAACGCGTGCGGGCTTCCCGTGTACGCGGGCCCCATCGAGGGCACGAGCTTGGGCAACCTGGTGGTGCAGATGATCGGCGACGGGCGCTTCGACAGCCTGCAACAGGCGCGCGACGCCATTCGCGCGTCGTTCGACGTCGAGGTGTATCGGCCCGAATAGGGAAGCGGGGCGCCGCCCCAATCAATGGATTCACGGCCGCGCTTGCGGCCTTGAATAGAAGAAACACTCAAGTTAGGAGCGCACATGAGCACAGCCTACGAATTGGCACGCGAGGCATACGCGGCGGAGGGCATCGACACCGAAGCCGTCCTGGAGAAGCTCGCGGGCAAGGCCATCTCGGTCAATTGCTGGCAAGGCGACGACGTTATGGGCTTCGACCAGAAAGACAACGCCGCGTCGGGCGGCATCATGACGACGGGCAATTATCCCGGCCGCGCGCGCACGTTCGAAGAGCTCACCGCCGATTTCGAGAAGGCGTGCAGCCTGATTCCCGGCAAGAAGCGCATCAACCTGCATGCGAGCTACGCCATTTTCACCGACGAGAACCCTTGGGTCGATCGCGACCAGATTGAGTACAAGCATTTCGAGCCGTGGGTCGCGTGGGCCAAAGAACATGGCTACGGCATCGACTTCAACCCCACGCTGTTCAGCCACCCCATGGTGAAGGAAGGCCTCACCGTTTCCTCGCCCGAGAAGGACGTGCGCGATTTCTGGATTCGCCACTGCATCGCCTGCCGCAAAATCGCCGAGCGCATCGGCGAAGAGCTCGACGACATGGTGCTGAACAACTTCTGGATTCCCGACGGCTTGAAAGACTACGCCGCCGACCGCTACGGCATGCGCGAGCGCTTGAAGGACGCCCTGGACGAGATTTATTCGTTCGAGTGCCCGCATGTCATCGACTCGGTCGAGCAGAAGGTCTTCGGCATCGGCGTCGAGGGCTTCACCACGGGCAACCAGGAATTCTACGTGTCGTACGCGGCGAAGAAGGGCGGCAACATCGTCACGCTGATCGACGCCGGCCACTTCAACCCGATGGAGAACATCTCCGACAAGCTTTCGAGCCTGCTTTTGTTCTTCCCGTACGTGCCGCTGCATGTGACCCGTTCCATGCACTGGGATTCCGACCATGTGGTGTTGTTCGAAGACAACATCAAGGAAATCGCGTCTGAAGTGGTGCGCTGCCCGGGCGGCTGGGACAAGATCATCATCGGCTTGGACTTCTTCGACGCGTCCATCAACCGCATCGGCGCATGGTGCACGGGCACGCGCGCCATGGAGAAGAGCCTGCTGTTCGAGATGCTGCAGCCGTGGGACCGCCTGAAGAAGCTGCAAGACACCTATCAGTTCTCTGAGAAGATGATCGTGACCGAGCAGTTCAAGACCATGCCGTACGGCGCCGTGTGGGATGAGTACTGCCGCCGCGCTGGCGTTCCCGTCGATGGCGAGCTGTGGGCTCCCATCAAGGCTTACGAGGACGACGTGCTCTCGAAGCGCTGCTAATTCGACAAGCTTTTCGGCCCCGCTGCCCGCCTTGCGCGGTCGGCCGGGCCGTTTTGCCGCGGCGGGCCCGCACGGCCTGCCGCCCCGTAGGGCGCGCGATGCGCGCGAAACAAGAAAGGTATGCAAGACAATGGGTATTCTCGATAGCGCCCAAGACGTGTTCGGAAAGGGCGTTTCGGCCGCGAAAGGCGCCGTGTCGGGCGTCGCGGTTGAACAGCAGCCGTTCATGAAGGGTTTCGTGCGCCTGTGCGGCGACGGCTGGGACCAAGGCTGGCACGAGCGCAACGGCGGAAACCTGACCTATCGCATGACCGACGCCGAAGTGGCCGCGTGCCGCCCGTTTTTCAATGAGGTGCCGTCTGAATGGGTTTCCATGGGCGTGCAGGCCGACAACCTGCGCGGCGCCTTTTTCACCACCACCGGTTCGGGCCGCTATATGCGAAACGTGCCGCTCGACCCGGCGCACAACGTCGGCATCGTCGAGATCAACGACGCGGGCGACGCGTGGCGCATTGTGTGGGGCCTGAAAGACGGCGGCAAGCCCACCTCTGAGTTCCCGACGCACTTCATGAACCACTCGGTTCGCATGAAGGCGACCGACGGCGCGTGCCGCGTGATCTACCACGCCCATCCGGGCAACGTGATCGCGCTCACGTTCGTGATGCCGCTCGACGCGCGCACGATTACCCGCGCGCTGTGGAAGGCCATGACCGAGTGCATCGTGGTGTTCCCGAAGGGCGTGGGAGTGGTGCCGTGGATGGTGCCCGGCGGCGCCGACATCGCGGCGGCCACTTCCGAGCTCATGAAGACCTATGACGCGGCCATTTGGGCGCAACACGGCCTGTTCTGCTCGGGCCCCGATTTCGACACCACGTTCGGCCTTATGCACACCATCGAGAAGGCGGCGGCGATTTACGCCGAGGCGCGCCTGCTCAACGGCGGCAGCGACGATTTCCAAAACACCATCACCGACGACGGCTTGCGCGCCATCGCCCGCGATTTCAAGCTGGACATCAACGAGAGCTTCCTGGACTAGGCGTTCGGGCAAGCGTAGAGAAAGGCGATAAGTATTATGGCAATGTCGCAAGAGAGGAAGAACACCATCGCGGTGTCGCTGACGAACTTCCTCGATTCCGGCTGCATCGTGGCGTCTTCGGTGGCGCTTACGGCGTGGGCGGCCGCGTTCGGATTCGGTTCCATGTGGACCTCTGTTTTGGGCGCCATCGGCGCGAACGCGTTCGGCGCCGCGGTGGGCGCGTTGATCGGCGGCTTTTTGACCGACAAATACGGCCGCACCATCATCTACAAGTACAACCTGCTGGTCTACGCGCTGGGCGTGGCCATTGCAATGTGCGCGGTGAACTTGCCCATGGTCGTGGTGGGTGTTGTGCTTTCCGGCCTGTCGGTGGGCGCGGGCGTGCCGGCATCGTGGAGCTACATTTCCGAGACGTCCGCTTCCACGAACCGCGCTGCGAACATCGGCATCAGCCAGTTCGCGTGGAGCTGCGGTCCGGCGATCATCTTCATTTTGTCGCTGGCGCTGTCGTTCGTGTTGCCGGGCTTCGCGGCCGATGGCACCACGCTGCTTCCGGCCGGCACCTATGGTCCCTTCGACGGTCTGCTTGCCACGCGCTTGCTGTTCTTGGTGCTTTTGGTGGTGGCGCTTGTGGCGTGGAACCTGCAGCGCCAGCTGCAGGAATCGGCCGACTGGGCCGAGAAGAACCTCGCGGCCGAGGCCGGCGACAAGCAGTCGTTCGGCTCGATGATGGCCAACGCGCTGAAGAACCCCATCAACGTGAAGACCATCGTGTTTTTGGTGGCCGTGTATTTGACGTGGAACCTGGCTGCCGGCACGAACGGCCAGTTCATGCCGTATTTGTATGCCGCGGCAGGCAATATCGATTCCACGGGCCAGAGCCTGCTGGGCGTGGTGCAGTGGGTGCTGGTGGCTGTCTGCTCGCTGGCCATCTTCAGCAAGCTGGGCGATAAGGTTTCGCATCGCGTGCTGTTCGGCGCGTCGGCGGTGCTGGCGCTTCTGTCGTGGATCTGCATCGCCATCTTCGGCATGGCGCTTAACAACGGCACCACCGATTCCATGGGCTGGTGCCTGTGGGCCTATGTCATTCTGTGGGGCGTGTCGGCGGGCTTCTCGGCGCAGTGCTTCTACGCCCTGTGGGGCACCGAGCTGTTCCCCACGCAATACCGCGGCGGCGCGCAGGGCATCATGTTCTTCCTGGTGCGCGCGGCGTTGGGCATTTGGTCGCTGGTGGGCGTGGGCGCCATCATGGGCGATATTTCCGCCAACCCGGCCGGCTTCTTCCCGGCGGCCGTCATCATGTGCGTGGTACTGCTGATCAGCCTGGTTGTCGGCGTGGTGTGGTGCCCGCAAACCCAAGGCAAGACGCTCGACCAGATTACCGAAGAGCGTTACGGAAAGCTGCAGTAGGAGGCGCGTCATGACCATTCGCAAAACCGCCGATGGGCGCACGATCAACGGCTTCAAGATGAAGCTGTACCCGGGCTTCGCCGAGGAATACGAGCGTCGCCATAACGAGCTGTGGCCCGAGATGGCCGACATGCTTCACGAATACGGCGGCCACAACTATTCGATTTTCATCGACGAAGAGACGAACATTCTGTTCGGCTATATCGAGCTCGACGATCCCGAACGCTATGCGAAGTCGGCCGAAACCGACATCTGCAAGAAGTGGTGGGAGTTCATGGCCTCGGTCATGGAAACGAACCCCGACAACTCGCCGGTGAGCGTCGATTTGCCGTGCGCGTTCCATTTGGACTAGCGCAGGATCGCGCGCATCGCGCATCGGGGAGGTTTCCGCTTTCGAAGGCGTCCGCAAATGCGGGCGCCTTTTTTTCGTGGGCTGGGGCGGGCCCGCCGGGCCCTGCGGTGTGCGCTTCGCGGCTTTTCCTTCATTGTGGTTACGAATCGGCGGGCGACGTGGTATTATCGGCGCGTTCTCAGAAATCCATTCCTTTTTTCCATAGAACTCAATCCTCGCGCGCATTGCCGCGCATCCAATCGCGTATAGGCCCCTGCCACAAGGCTCGGGCATTCCTGCATATAAAGGAGGAAAAGTGAAGTTCTTTCTGGACACCGCCGATCTGGACGAGATCAAAGAGGCTGCGAGCTGGGGCGCCCTTGCCGGCGTAACCACCAATCCTACGCTGTACTCGCGCATTGGCGGCAAGCTTGACGACTTCCACAACCACATCGCCCGCATCTGCGATATCGTCGACGGCCCCGTGAGCGCCGAGAGCGTTGCCATGACGCGCGACGAAATCGTGCGCGACGGCCGCGAGCTGGCCGCCATCGCTCCCAACGTCGTGGTGAAGATTCCTACCATGGTCGAGGGCCTGGCCGCGTGCCGCACGCTGGCCGACGAGGGCATTCGCGTGAACATGACCCTGTGCTTCACCGTGCCGCAGGCCATTTTGGCCGCTCGCGCCGGCGCCCGCTACATCTCGCCGTTCGTGGGCCGTTTCGACGACATCTCTGAAGACGGCCTGTCGCAGCTCGAGAACGTGGTGACCGCCATTAACAACTACGACTATTCCGACAACACCGTGAATCACGAGCAGGTCGAGATCATCGCCGCCTCCATCCGCAGCGCGAACCATGTGACGCAGGCCGCGCTGATGGGCGCCGACATTGCCACCGTTCCCTTCAACGTGCTGAAGAAGATGATCCAGCATCCGCTTACCGACCGCGGTCTTGAGGCTTTCCTGAAAGACTGGGAGAAGGTCGCTAACGCATGATCGTTGACGAAATGACCACCGAGCCGGCCGCCGCGCCCGCGGCGGCCCCCGTGGCCGCGCCGGCGCCTGACGCGCCTGCAGCCGAGGCTGCCCCGAAGAAGCGCGCCACCCGCCGCAAGAAGGTCGACGACGCTTCCGCCGAGCAGGCTTCCGCAGACGAGGCCCCCAAGAAGCGCCGCGGACGTCCTCGCAAGGCCGACGCCGCTGCCGCGCAAGCGGCAGATGCGGGCGAAGGCTCGCCCGAGAAGGCCGAATCGGTTGAGGAAAAGCCCAAACGCGCCGCGAAATCGCGCGCGAAGAAGGCTGAATCCGCTGATGAAGGGGCCTCTTCGGCAGAGGAAACCCCGAAGAAGACCGCACGCCGCACTCGTCGCAAGGCAGAAGAGGCCGAGACGCCCGCCGACGGCGCCGGGACAAGCGCGTCGGAAGAGGCCGATGCCCCCAAAACGCGCAAGCGCCCGGGACGTTCGACCAAGCTGCGCGCCGCCGTAGAGGCATCCGAGCAAGACGCCTCGCAGCAGGAAGGCGAGCAGGCCGCCGATGAAGAGCGCGCCGAGCATCGCCGTCCGGGCCGTCCGCGCAAGTCGGTGCAGGTGGACGCTTCCGCCGATGCCGCCGAGGGCGAGGCCGCCGATTCCAAAGACGAGCAAAAGGGCCGCTACCAAAAGCGCGACCGCGACAAGCGTGAGGGCTACGACAAGAAGCGCGACCGCAACGATCGCCGCGACCAGCAGCGCGACCGCAACGACCGCGACCGCAAGAACGGCCAGCGCAACGACCGCCAGAACCGAAACGACCGCAGCGATCGGCACAACCGCCGCGACCGCAACAACCGCCGCGATCAATACACCCCGAAGACCAACATCGAAGACCTCGCGAAGCTTCGCATCGCCGATTTGCGCGAGAAGGCTGCCGAGCTTGAAATTGATATCGACCTCGCGGGCCTGAAGAAGGCCGAGCTCGTCGACAAGGTGTACGAGGCGAGCGTGCGCGCCGAGGGCTTCATCGAGGTCGAGGGCATTCTCGACATCATGCAAGATGGCTACGGCTTCCTGCGCACGAAGGGCTACCTGCCCAGCGAGCACGACGTCTATATCGGCACGTCGACCATTCGCCGCAACGGCCTGCGCAAGGGCGACATGGTGCGCGGCCAAACGCGTCCCGCTCGCGAGAACGAGAAGTACGCCGCGCTGCAGACCGTCATCTCGGTGAACGGCATCGCGCCCGAAGAACAGGGCCGCCGCGTGAAATTCGGCGATCTTACGCCGGTGTTCCCCGATGAGCCGCTCATCATGGAGCATGGCCGCTCGACCATCACCGCGCGCGTCATCGATTTGGTGTCGCCCATCGGCAAGGGTCAGCGCGGCCTTATCGTGTCGCCCCCGAAGGCCGGCAAAACCACGGTGCTGAAAAACATCGCGGCGGCCATCACGGCGAACAACCCGGGCGTGCATCTGATGTGCCTGCTCGTCGACGAGCGCCCCGAGGAAGTTACCGACATGCAGCGCTCCATCGACGGCGAGGTTATCGCCTCGACGTTCGACATGCCCACCGAGGACCACATCCAAGTGTCCGAGCTGGTTATCGAACGTGCGAAACGCCTGGTGGAAATGGGTCAAGACGTGGTCATTCTGCTCGACAGCCTTACGCGTCTCGCACGCGCCTACAACTTGGCGACGCCCGCGAGCGGCCGCATCCTGTCGGGCGGCGTGGACTCCACGGCGCTGTATCCGCCGAAGCGCTTTCTGGGCGCGGCCCGCAACATCGAAGGCGGCGGCAGCCTCACCATCCTGGCTTCCGCGCTTATCGAAACGGGCTCGAAGATGGACGAGGTCATCTTCGAAGAGTTCAAGGGCACGGGCAACATGGAGCTGAAACTCGACCGCTCGCTGGCCGACCGCCGCATTTTCCCGGCAATCGACCCAGTGTCGTCGGGCACGCGCCGCGAAGACCTGCTGCTCAACCCGCAGGAGGCGCCGCTTATTTGGGCTGTTCGCAGTATTCTCGCGAACATGAACAACACCGAGCGCGCCATGGATATGCTCATCAAGTCGCTGAAGCAGACCGACAACAATGCCGAGTTCCTCATGCGCACGGCGAAAAAGGCGCAGGGTTCCACCAGCTCGCGCGACGCCACGCTGATGTAGCGGGGGTTCGCCGAACCGCTACTCATGAGGTATCATTTAAGAACCGCTCTTCGGGGCGGTTCTTTTGCTTTGCATCGTCGTTCCGATGAACGCCGCTCGCTGACTTTTGTTTGGTAAGGAGGTCGCTTCGTGTTTCATAAGGAAGACGGCAGACAGGCGATTGGCGTCTTCGCCGTGGTGGTTCTGGCGTCTGCGCTGGGCAATTTGTCGCAGACAGGCTTGAATGCCATGCTGACCACGGTGTGCGGAGAATTCGGCATCGCCGAGGGGGTGGGGCAGTGGCTCACCACGGCGTACATGTTGGCGTTGGGCATTGTGGTGCCGCTTTCGTCGTATTTCATGGGGCGCTTTCGCTTGAAAGACCTCGTGATGCTTTCCATCGTGGTGTTCGCGGCGGGCGCGCTGGTTGCCGCGCTGGCGCCGAGCTTCGAGGTGCTGCTTGCGGGACGCTTGGCGCAGGCCATTGCGGCGGGCATATTGCTGCCGCTGATGCAGACTATTGCCATGACGCGCTTTCCCGATGGCAAAAAGGCCACGGCCATGGGCATCGCCGGCGTGGCTTTGGGGTTTGCGCCGAACATCGGCCCAACCATTGGCGGAGCCATGGTGGGAAGCCTGGGGTGGCGCAGCTTCTTCTGGCTGCTTTTGGGCCTTACCGTTGCGGTGGGCATTGCGGGCCAGCTGGTTATCAAGCGCCGCGACGATGCGTCGTATCCGGCCGCGTTCGACATGCTGTCGTTCGCGCTTTCGGCGTTGGGCTTCGGCGGCCTGCTGATGGGCGCGTCCGAGGCATCGTCGTATCCTGCCGCGCATCCCATGGTATGGGCGCCTTTCGTGGTGGGTGCGACGTGCTTGGCGGCGTTCGCGCGACGCCAACGCACGCTGGAAAACCCGCTTGTTGATCTGCGTATTTTCGAGAACAAGAGGTTCGTTTGCGGTTTTTGGGCGTTGAACTGCCTGTTCGCGTCGTTCATGGGCATTACGCTGCTCGTGCCGCTTTATATCGAAGGCTTATGCGGGGGCGATGCCATGCAGGCGGGCATGGTGCTGCTGCCGGGCACGGTTGCAGCCTTGGTGGTGAATCCTCTTGCCGGCATGCTGGTCGACAAAGTGGGCGCACGCCCGGTGTGCCTGGTGTCGGGCGTGCTGTTGGCGACGGGCGCGTGTCTCATGGTGCGCTGCGATGCGTCGACGCCCTTGTGGGCGGTGTGCGCCATGCAAGGCGTGCGCGCATGCGGCGTGTCGGGGCTCATTGGGCCACTTACCTCGTGGAGCTTGTCCGATTTGAGGGACCGCCAGATTTCCGATGGCTCGGGCTTCGGAAACGCCGTGCGCCAGGCGTGCGCGTCGATTGGCTGCGCGGGCATGGTGATGTTCGCGTGCGGCGGGCTGCTTTCGGGCGAGGCTGCGTTTCACGCGGCGTTCGGCCTGTCAGCCGTGCTCGCGGTGGCGACGTTCGCGATTGTATTCGCTCGCGTGCGCTAGGCCCGAAGGCCGTCTCGGGGCGCACGTCCCGTTTCCGTTCTCGGATGCGTGCGCTACAATAGGTGAGCGCTTTTGCGCGAAGCATTCGAAACCATCGAGAGGACAAACATGGCCACGCTCGACACCATCAAAGACATCTTGAAGGAAAACCTCGACATCGACCCGGCGACGGTGAACGAGGAGTCCACGTTCGAATCGCTCGGCATCGATTCGCTCGATATGGTCGAGCTCATCTGCGAGCTTGAAGACCGCCTCGGCATCGATTTCGGCGAGCCCGAGGGACTGAACACCATGGCCGATTTGGTCGCCTATGTGAATGGTCTGCAGTAAGCGTCACAAGATAGTGAGAACGAAAAGCCCGGTCGCTCGTGCGGCTGGGCTTCTTACATCCCGGCAGGAATGGGGAGAGGCGGCATACGTCAACGGCGCAACGTTCCAGGCGTGCCTTATGACGCATGCCGCCTCTCCCCATTCCTTTTGAAGACATCGGTTGTAATACGTCGGCTTGCGAGAATTAAAATGCTGTGGCGCTCCAGGCGGGGTCGTGCGCCCGCAGGGACGCCCGGAACGTTGCCCCGGAGGGTGCGCGACCCCGCCTGGAGCTGAGGAATTTAGGCTTGCTTTCAGAAATATGTTCAGAATGTGACGGCGCTACGGCATTCGACGTACGTGCGGCAACGTGCTTGTTACGAAAACGCGGAAGCCGCCGCGATGCGCCGCTCGCGGTGCTAGAGTTCTGTCCAGAGAAAGCAATGCAATGAAAGCGAGTGATCGACATGACTGAGGAGAACAGGAACTTCCCTGGCCAGAATGGGCAGGCTCCCCAGGGTGTGCAGCCCCAGAACGGCTATACCGCTCCCATGCCGCAGCAAGGCCAGCAGGCATACCAGCAGGCCTATCAGCAACAGGCATACCAGAATTATTCGGCCTACGCGGCTCAGCAGGCCGCGAACGCCCAAGCGCAGGCGAACGCCAAGGCCGCGCATAAAGCCGACAGCAATATGAAAACCGGCCTGGGCAAGACGTTCGCCGCAGGCTTCGGCGGCGCGGCGTTGGCCGTGGTGCTGGGCATTGGCGGGTTCGCCGGCTACAACGCGGTGACGGGCAACGGCACCACGACGCTTGGCGCCACCACGAACACGGTCATTTCCGCTTCGCCCGACGATAGCGGCGATGCGTCCACGCTGGCCGAGCAGGTGGCTCAGAAGTGTCTGCCTTCGGTTGTGAGCATCGACATCTACACGAAGAGCTCGTCGTCTTCTTCGATGTTCGGCTTCGAGATGCCCGGCACCAATGACGACTCCACACTGACGAACACCTCGCTTGGCAGCGGCGTGGTCATCTCTTCCGATGGATACATCATCACGAATAACCATGTGGTTGAAGATGCCGACGCCATTAAGGCCACGGTGAACGGCGAGGAATACGATGCGCAGGTCGTCGGCAGCGATTCCTCGAGCGACATCGCGGTTATCAAGGTCGACGCCAGCGATTTGACGCCTGTCGAAATCGGCAAATCGTCCGACTTGCAGGTGGGCGAGTGGGTCATGGCCCTGGGCAGCCCGTTCGGCCTGGAGAATTCCGTGTCCACCGGCGTGGTAAGCGCGCTGCAGCGTTCGAATACCATGCAAGATTCCACGACGGGCGAAACCGTGGTGTACCCGAACATGATCCAAACCGATGCCACCATCAACCCGGGCAATTCGGGCGGCGCGTTGGTCGATTCGCAGGGCAAGCTCATCGGCATCAACTCGATGATTTCGTCGTATTCGGGCTCGTCTTCGGGCGTGGGCTTCGCCATCCCCATCGATTACGCGATTGATTTGGCGCAGCAGATCATCGAGGGCAAGACCCCGACCCATGCGCAGCTCGGCGTGTCCATGGCGCAGATCGATTCCTCCATGGCGAAGCAATACGGCTTGGCGACCGATGAGGGCGTGTATGTGGCCAATGTGTACGACGACACGGCGGCGGCCGATGCGGGCATCCAGAAGGGTGACATCATTACGTCGTTCGATGGCCAGAAGGTCACCTCGCCGTCTGAGCTCACGATTGACGTGCGTTCGAAGAACGTGGGCGACACGGTTGACGTGGTGGTAAATCGCGATGGCGAAGAGAAGACCATTTCGGTGACGTTGGGCAGCGACGAGAACTCGCTGAGCTCTAATTCGGGCAGCGGCTCGGGCAACGGCTACGGCAGCGGCAATGGTTATGGCAATGGCTACGGCTACGGCTATGGTTATGGCGATAACGGGTACGGTAATGGCTACGGCAACGGATATGGTTCGGGCAGCGGCCTGGGCAGCCTGTTCTAGATTTAGTTCCGCCGTTCTGACGAACGGCGGCTTTGCCGACGCTGCAAACGGCCCTGGCGGCCAGCTTGGCTTTCACTCGCCGCTCGCGTACCGAAGTACGCGTCGCTCCTCTTTCAAGCCAATCTGACTCGCCAGGGCCGTTTTCGCTGACTTTTGTTTAACCTGCGAGGTAGGAGCCTTCCTAAATCTAGGACAAGGGGACAGTTCTTTGGCTCATTTATTACTGAGGGGTCGCCCAGTCGCAATGGCCGCCCATGCCGGCGCGGATGCCTTCGATGATCACGAGAAGGCCCTTTTGGAACGATTCTTCGGAATACCCCTCGGCTACCGTTTGGCGCCAGCGCTCGTTGAAGCGCGGCGGCTCGGCGGCGGGCTTCACCTTGCCGGTGAGCATGCCGGGCACGCGCGAGGTGGTGGCGAAGCGCGCGGCATCGGCCTCGGCTTCCTTGCGGGCTTGCTCGGCGGCTTCGATGCGCAGGTTTTGGCGGGAGCGAAGCGAAAAGCCTACGAGGTACGAATCGGTGATGGATATCAGTTGCACGGCGATGTCTTCGGGCATGCCCTGGCCCAGGTAAATCAATCGCAGTTCCAACATGTACGGCTCGATGCCGCTTCCCACGCACGGGTCGCTGAGCAGTTCGGCGAAGTGCGGCGCGGAAACGCATGCGTGGCGCAGCGACAGCGTGGTGCGAATGAGCGTGTCTTCCCATCGCTCTCCGCGAAGGGCGCGCGTGTCGAGCGTTCCCAGGAATCGCTCGCATACTTCGTTCAGCAGCGCCTCGCGCGAGGGAATATAACCGTACAGCGCCATGGCGCTTACACCTAATGCGCTTCCCAGTGAGCGCATCGAACAGGCGTCTACGCCCTTCTGGGCGATCAAGTTGAATGCGCCCTTCACGATTTCGTCTTTCGTGAGCGTTCCTTTTTTGCGTTGTTGCTTTGCTTCTGCCACTCTTGAGCCTTTCTGTGCTGCGCATATGATAAACGCACACCTATACATTGTATAGATGTGCGTTTTCGCAGGTGTGGAAAGTTTGGAAGATTGGAATGCCCAGTGGGCATTCCAATCTCAAACTTCTGCGCCCGAGCGGGCGCATTGGTGATTGCGGCTCGCGAATGGCTATCCGGCGATCAGCGTGCCCAATCGCATGCAGTCGGCGCTGGCCTCGTCATCGGGGTAGTCTTTGGCGATAACCGAATCCACCACGGAAAGCCCTGCGGCTTCGGCGCGCTGCTCCCACAGTTCCATCCATTCGCCGTCGTTCCAGTCGTAGGAGCCGAACAGCGCCACACGGCGACCTTCGAGCAGCGGTTCCACGGCATCGTACATGGGCAAGAATTCCATGTCCTCCAGCTCTTCGTCGCCCATGGCGGGGCAGCCGAATGCGAACGCGTCGTAATCGTCGACGCGTTCGGGGCCGAACTCGGCGGCGGTAATGATGTCTGCTTCGCCGCCCTTGGCGCGCACGCCCTGTGCGACCAGATCGGCCATGGCCTCTGTGTTGCCGGTGCCGCTCCAGTAAACGATTGCGATTTTGCTCATGGTTGCTCCTTCGGATTGTTGAATTGCATGTCGTATTGCGTCGCCCTCGGGCGTTTTCGCTAGGGTGGTGTGCGCCCGGGGCAGATTGGCTTCGCCGATCCTCCTGCGCACGGTAGGCGGTCCAATTGGGGGTTTCTAAACCGCCGCTTGCAGCTGCGCGAACAAATCGCCGGGCGCAACTCCGCGCTGCATGCTGGCGAGCGCCTCGAGCGGGGCTCCCTGCGCGTAGAGGTCGCGATACTCATCGGCGCATCGACGGTTGCGCTGGAATGCGGAAAGCGCCTCCTGCGCGTCGCCGTATGCCTTCCATCCCCCGCAGGCCACGAAGTTTGCGCCGCGGTTTTTAATGAACCCCTCCACATCGGCTGGCGGGTAGCCCAGCACGATGCCTATTTCGTGGGGGAATTCGCGCTCGCCTTGGGTCGCTTCGGCTTCTTCGCGAGAAATGGCGGCGCGGGCCCGGCATTGGCACACGTGCCCTTCGCCATGGTGGTGGGGCTGGGCGCCATGCTTGCCGCAGCAGGGGACGAACTTTTCAGGGCGAGGCGCTTCGATGTTTTCCCCGGCGCCGATGGCGGAAAGCCGCGCTTCGTCGGCGGCCTGGATGCGCCGTTTCAGCTCCTGCACGAGGCTTCGCGCATCGCGCGCGTCGCAATGCGCATCGGCGAGAATCTGGCGGGCATGGGGGTCATTCGCGCATTCATCGACGAGCGTTGGTCGATATGCCAAAATCAATACGCCCCGAGCGCGCTCCGCCATGGCCTCGACGCATATGCCGAGCGGCTCGAGCCGGGCTTTCACCTCGTCGATCGCGGCGTGCATCTCGCTT
>CALBLG010000002.1 GCA_937895975.1 uncultured Slackia sp. | reverse complement strand
TAAATCATGGCGAACGAAACGCTGACGTTCGAAATCGGCACCGAAGAGCTGCCCGCCTTCGCGCTGCATAACGCCACGGTGAAGCTGGGCGGCATGTTCGCCGACGCTCTCGATGGCGCAGGCATCCCGCATGGCGAAATCGCCGTATACTCTACGCCGCGACGCCTTATTGTGAGCGCCGCCGCCGTGCCCGAGGCCACCGAGGCCCTGGTCGAGACGTTCCGCGGCCCTGCTGCGAAAATCGCCTTCGATGCCGACGGCAATCCTACGAAGGCCGCGCTGGGCTTCGCACGCGGCAAGGGGGTTGACGCGAGCGCGCTCGAGCGTCGCGACGAGAACGGCGTGGAATACGTGTACGCCGTAAAGTCGACGCCGTCGGTGCAGGTTGACACGCTTCTGCCCGAGGTTCTGCAGAACCTCATCACGTCCATCTACTGGCCGCGCTCGCAGCGTTGGGGCTCGCGCCACGAGCACTTCAGCCGCCCGGTGCGCTGGCTGTTCGCCATGCACGGCGAAAGCGTGGTGCCCGTCGAGTTCGCCGGCCTTTCCGCCGGCAACACCACGCGCGGCCATCGCTTCTTGGCTCCGGGTCCGTGGAAGGTCGCGTCTGCCGACGAGCTGATTGACGTGCTGCGCGCGCACAACGTCGTGCCCACCGAGGCCGAGCGCGAGGCATCCATCCGCAAGCAGGTCGCGGCTATCGAGGAAAAGACCGGCTTGAAGGCCGAGCTTCCCGCGAAGACCATGGCCGAGGTCGTGAACCTGGCGGAATTCCCCACGGTTATGGTGGGCGAGTTCGACGAGCTGTTCCTGGCCGTGCCGAAGGAAATCACCGTCGACGCGATGCTCGTGCACCAGCGCTACTTCCCGCTGTTCAACGCCGACGGCTCGCTGGCGAACAAGTTCCTCATCACCTCGAACGGCGACCCGAAGTTCGAAGAGAACATCGTCGATGGCAACCAGCGCGTCGTGGCCGCGCGCCTGTACGACGCGAAGTTCTTCTACGACGAAGATTTGAAGCGCCCGCTGGAAGACTACGTCGAGCGCCTGGACACTGTCGTGTTCCAAGAGAAGCTGGGCACGACGCGCGCGAAGACCGACCGCATCGTGGCGCTTGCCAAGGCCATCGCGGCCGACGCGGGCGTTGAGGGCCAAGAGGCCGCCGACGCCGAGCGCGCCGCCTATTTGTGCAAGGCCGACCTGGTGACGGGCGCTGTCGTCGAGTTCACCAGCGTGCAGGGTATCATGGGCAGCTACTATGCCAAGGCCGCCGGCGAGACCGACGCCGTGTCGCAGGCCATCGCCGACCATTACCGCCCGCGTTTCTCGGGCGACGACGTGCCGGCGCAGCGCGTGGGATGCATTGTGGCCATCGCCGACAAACTCGACACCATTTGCGGGCTGTTCGCCATCGGCCAGGGCCCCACGGGCTCTTCCGACCCGTTTGCACTGCGCCGCAGCGCGCTGGGCATCGTGACCATGTTGCTCTCCGACAAGGGCATGGACATTTCGCTGGGCGCCGCCATCGACGTGGCGCTTGCGGGCTATGCGGCCCAGGGCATCGAGTTCGACGCCGCCGCCGTGCGCGCCGAGGTCGTTGACTTCTTCATCACGCGCACCAAGGTAATGGCGAAAGACGAGGGTGCGGCCCCCGACGCCATCGACGCCGTGCTGGCTGCCGGCGTTGAAGAGCCCGTTGCGTTCATGAATCGCGTGCGTGCCCTGGTGGCCGCCCGCGAGCAGCAACCCGAGACGTTCGATGACTTGGCCACGGCGTATGCCCGCGCGAACAATCTGCGCGACGCAAAGCTCGGCTGCGATGTGGACGAATCGCTGCTCGGTGCTGAAGAACGGGCGCTTGTTGCCGCCGTTGCGGCCGCCGAGGGCAAGGTTGCCTCGGCGCTTGCCGAAAACGATTACGCCGCCGCGCTTGGCGAGCTCGCGAACCTGCGCGCTCCCATCGACGCGTTCTTCGACGGCGTCATGGTCATGGACGAGAACCAGGCCGTGCGCGAAAATCGCCTGCGTCTTCTGAACCGCTTCGTCGCGGTATTCAAAGACGTTGCCGATTTCGGCAAAATGGCCAAGAAGTAACGCTTGACTGGAAGGGCCTGCGAAAGCGGGCCCTTTTTCGTATCCCGTCGGGAAGGGCTGGCGATGCTCTCGCCAAGACCACAGCGGGATACCGTTCGCTCCGCTCTCTATGCGCGAATGCCGTCTCGCTTTGCGAGCCTGGCGCGGCCGCTCGGCCGCATAGCAAGGTATTCAACATGCCATTTAGGCATGTTGAAGGTGGAGTTTCATATTGAAATGGAGAGCAAGTGTGAACGCCGACGGTCTTGGCGAGAGCATCGCCAGCCCTTCCCCTCAATGAACTGCGGTATGAGACTTACTGCGGGGACGTGTTCAGTTCGTATTCTGTATTTGTGGCAGAAAGGGGACATGCATGGCATCGAACGAAGGATTCATCAACGTGAGCAACGACACGCCGTTTCCCACCATACATATTGTGAGCGACTCGCTTGGCGCCACCGCGCATTCGCTTGCGCGCGCGGCGGCGGGGCAGTTCGGCTATCCCGATCCGTATATTGAAACGCTTCCGAAGGCGCGCAATTTCGCTGACATTGCGAAATTCCTCACGCAGCATCAGGAAACGCACCGCGCAAATGGAAAGCCCGACGATTTGGTAGTGTTCTATACGCTGGTCGACGACGAGCTGCGCCATCTGCTGCAGGCGTTTTGCGACGAGCGCGGCATGCATGCCGTGGATTTGATGGGCACTCCCATCGATGCTCTCGCGCAGGCTTCTGGCATGGAGCCCAGCCGCGACCCCGGGCTTATGCGCGCCGTGGACGAGCACTACTTCCGTCGCATCGCCGCCATGGAATTTACCGTGGAGCACGACGACGGGCGCAACCCGCAGGATTTGCCCGATGCCGATATCGTGCTGCTGGGTGTGTCTCGTTCCAGCAAAACGCCGATTTCCATCTATATGGGCATGGAAGGCTACAAGGTGGCCAACGTGCCGCTGGCCCTTGGCACCGAGCCGCCGAAAGAAATCTACGATTGCGACCCGTCGCGCATCTTCGGGCTCATGACGACGCCCGATGTGCTGGTGGGAATTCGCCAACGCCGCCTGGGCGGTTCGGGGCGCATCGCGAGTATGGTAGCGGCCAGCTATGCTGAGCCCGAAATGGTCTACCAAGACCTCGAAGAGGCTCGCGCGCTCATGCGAAAACTCGGTTGCATCGTGATTCGAACCGACAATAAAGCCGTCGAAGAGACCGCTCAGGAGATATTACGGTACTTCGAGCTGGCTCACCCTCTTCAAAAATCGGCGATAGAGTGATAATAGGCGAGTGCAGTACGTTTAAGGCTTCATATGTTAGGAGAAGACATTGACTGCAGACGTTAAGCGTGTCTATGCGTTCGGCAAGGACGCTGAAGGCAACAACGTTACCGAAGGCAACAAGGATATGCGCAACATCCTTGGCGGCAAGGGCGCGAACCTTGCCGAAATGGCTCTTATCGGGCTGCCGGTGCCTCCGGGATTCACCATTAGCTGCCAGACGTGCATGGAATACGCCAATGCGAACAACACCTGGCCCGAAGGCGCGCTCGACACCATTCAAGAGTACCGTCTCGACCTGGAAAAGCGCATCGGCAAGCGCATCGGCGATGCCGAAGATCCGCTGCTGGTTTCCGTCCGCTCCGGCGCTCCCATGTCCATGCCGGGCATGATGGACACGGTTCTGAACCTGGGCCTGAACGACCAGTCGGTGCACGGCCTGATCAAGCACACCGACAACCCGCGCTTCTCGTGGGACAGCTACCGCCGCTTCATCCAGATGTTCTCCAACGTCGTGATGGGCTTGGATGGCGATTTGTTCGAGAACGCCATCAATGCTAAAAAGATGGCCCGCGGCGTGAAGAGCGATACCGAGCTTTCCGCCGACGACCTGCAGGAACTTGTGGCCGAGTTCAAGCAGATTTTCTCTGAAAACGTTTCCGCCGACGAGCATCCCGAGCTTGTCGAGAACGGCGCCGTCGCGTTCCCGCAGAACCCCGACGTTCAGCTGAAGCTTGCTATCGAGGCCGTCTTCGGCAGCTGGAACAACCCGCGTGCGGTGCTCTACCGCAAGCAGAATAAGATTGCCGACGATTTGGGCACTGCCGTCAACGTGCAGTGCATGGTGTTCGGCAACAAGGGCGACACGTCTGCCACGGGCGTC
>CALBLG010000001.1 GCA_937895975.1 uncultured Slackia sp. | reverse complement strand
AATCGTATGAACCAAAGCGATGAACAGAGAAGACAACAATCTGCGCGCGCTGTATGTCGCATCGCAAAAGGACGTGCATGCGCCAAGCGACCTGATGGCGCGCACGCTTGAGTTGGTTAACGACGACGATGCCGTTTCCGCGATGGCCGACGCTCCATCGAACGCGCCGGCGGCCCGCAAGCTCCGCTTCTCGATATTGAGCCGCAAGCCGCTGCGTGCTGCAGCCGCATGCCTCGCGCTTGCCGCTATGGGCTTCGGAGCCATGCAGGCGATGCAGCATTCGAACGACGACTCGACCAGCTCGGCAATCGTCGCGCCCGCGAACCTCGACTTCGCCATAAAGGCCTACGCGGCCGGCACGCAAACGCCGCTGGCCGCCGGCGACAATGGCATGATCGTGTTCGGACACGAAAGCGACTTAGCCCAGTATTCGCCCGAATGGGACGACAACGGCACCTATACCGGCTGCCTGTTCAAGGTTGAAGCCGAAGGCGTGAAAACCGTGCAGGCGCATATCTCGAAAGGCATGCTGTACCGCTACGACACGCAAAACGCGACGCTCGCCAGCGACCCCGGGCTGCTGCAAGAGGCGCTTACGTGGAAGCCGCTGAAGCGCGGCCTCGGCGAACAACTTGGCGGATATGACGAAGTTTCCGTCGGCATCGCGCAAGACGGTCTGGACAAAGACGATCCGAGCAAAACCTACCAGGTGCAAACCTCTAAGAGGCTCGGACAAACTGCGCAGCTCGATTATGACGGCGACGATGCGAACGCGTATTTCGGCCTGTGGACCGACGAGGTCGATGAAAACTACAACACCGGCAACCCCGAGCTCGACCAATTC
This sequence comes from uncultured Slackia sp., assembly GCA_937895975.1. Taxonomy (GTDB): domain Bacteria; phylum Actinomycetota; class Coriobacteriia; order Coriobacteriales; family Eggerthellaceae; genus Slackia. Next base: position 5,165 of record CALBLG010000001.1, on the reverse strand, counting down.
GGCAGCATCGCCAACACGTTCGAAGGCGCGCAGCTCACCGTAACGGTCACGTTCGAAGACGGTCACACATCAACGCAGGTCATCGAGTTGCACGCGGGCAATTTCCTGGCGCAATGGAGCGATTCCGAAGACGAGGGCGGTATGGCAACGCTCGGCATCGACCCAACGCTGCTTGGCGAAAGCCCCCAGACGCCCGACAGCGGACTGGTGATTCGAACCGTATACGGCGAAGTTTCGTCGTCTTCGAACGAAACATTCCCCTACGCCGATCAAGCCATCAACGAATACGCAAACGTCGTTGATCTGCCCATGACGCTGCACAACGCCGATGGGCAGGACTTCCTCACCGAGGGAACGTCGGTCCAAATCGCCCAAAACGATGAAACGTTTATGACATTGGCGAGTGCGGCTACGACCGAAGACCATACAGAAGAAAAGCTTGATAGCAAGACCGAGGAATCGCCCACGCTTAAGGTAAGCGACTTTACGGCATCAATTGAAGAGAGCCTGCCCGCAGACGCCACGCTCGAGAAAACGGAAATCGCGCGCTTGGGCTCGCTTGAATACTGGAACCGCATCGCGAGTCAACGCTGCGGATTCACGCTCGATGAAGCATGGAGGCCCAGCGAGGGAGCATGCATTCTTCACGCGCGTTACACGGTTCAGAATACGTCGAATCAAACGAAGTATTTCCGAGCACCGTACATGCAAACGCTCGGCAAGCTCGAGGATGGGTCGACCTTCTGCGAGGCCGACATGTGTGCGGCGCCTCTTATGTTCAACGTTGCCAAGCCTGACGGGGAAAGCTGCGGCTGGTACGACAACGACATGGTAACGCTCCAACCGGGCGAGACGGCGATCATCGATGCATATTGGGAGGTAAGCGTTTCGGTTGTCGGGAGCGAAGACCTCGCGATTGGCTTCGGCGCGAACGGCCAGCCAAACGTCGCAGCAACGGTGCAACCGAGCTAGCCACGCCTTGCAAGAAAAAGTGAGCTGTGAACGATTGGTCGCTCGCAGCTCACTGAATTTCACTATCACTTAAACGCATCAGCCCCTTTCGCCATAAGACAAGGGGCTCAAATCTCGAATTAGAACCGTTTTGTGCAAAAGCCATCACGCACGACGACCATTTTCTTGCAGAACAAGAGAAATCGCATGCCCAATCGCGCATAGCTCCGTATTTCTTGCAATGACAGCCCGAGAGAACAGAACCGCTCTAAATCATGTCCAAGAAGAGCTGGTGAACAGCGTTTTCGGCATCGAGCTCGGGGTGGAACGACAGCGCAAGTTGGTTGCCTTGGCGCACGGCGACGATATCGCCATTGACGCGAGCAAGCACCTCGACGCCCTCGCCCACCCTCTCGACCAGGGGCCCGCGAATGAACGTCATGGGAATTTTACCCAGACCCTCAAATTCCTCAATCGCGCGGAAGCTGCCCAGCTGGCGCCCATAGGCGTTGCGGCGAACCGCGATATCCATCGTCGCGAAATACGGCGGCGCCGCCGGGTCGAGCGTATCGTCGGTCACCTGCAGCGTAGAGCCCGCAACCGACTCCTTGAACGTCGAAAGCGATTTCGCGCCCGTGCCCTTGCCCTGCGACACCTCGTTCGCAAGCAGAATCATGCCGGCGCACGTCGCAAGCACGGGCACGCCCGAGGCGATGCGGGCACGAAGCTCGTCGAACATGCCAAGCTCTCGAAGCAGTTTCCCCTGCACGGTCGACTCCCCGCCAGGCAGCACAAGCCCATCGAATTCGCGATTCAAATCGGAAACCTGCCGCAGTTCAACGCAGTCGGCCCCCAAAGCCTCAAGCTTGTGCTCATGCTCAATAAAGGCACCCTGAACAGCCAGGACGCCAATCAAAGGTTTTGCCACCTTCTTCACCCCTTTAACAAGAACGCGAAATTGCGGAACGCAAGGCAGTCCCGCCCAGCCGTTTCAAACGTACAAAGCATTTGACACATAAAGTTCCAGCAAAAAGAAAACAAGCGACGACGCATCGCCGCTGGAATCCATTTCCGAAATGGGTCAAAGGGACTGTCCCTTTGACCCAAAAGCGGCGGCGAGCATCTCGCTGGAGCTCATTTCCGCACGTTGAAATGCCCAGTGGGCATTTCAATCCCAAACTTCTGCGCCCGAGCGGGCGCGTTGCCGCTCGGCGAAGCCGAGGCGGCAACTGTGGCCTCCGTGCGAGCCAGGACTTTGAGCTAACGGATTCCGTTCGGCGGCAGCGAACAGGTCAAGCAAATGTCAAAGAATTATTTGCCGCGCTCGGCCATCAGCAAAGCAATTTCGCTTTCGTTGATGCCCACCATGGCTTCGCCGAGGTCTTCGGAAAGCTCAGCGATAAGCTTGGCGTCGGTGTAGTTCGCCACGGCCTTCACGATGGCGGCGGCGCGCTTGGCCGGGTTGCCGCTCTTGAAGATGCCAGAGCCAACGAACACGCCTTCGGCGCCGAGTTGCATCATCAAGGCAGCGTCGGCCGGGGTGGCCACGCCGCCGGCGGCGAAATTCACCACGGGCAGCTTGCCGTTGTCGTGCACTTCTTTCAGCAACGCGTAGGGCACGCCGAGCTGCTTGGCGGCTTCGTACAGCTCGTCTTCGGCCATGCCGGCCACGCGGCGAATCTCGCTCTGCATGGCACGCATATGGGTCACGGCCTGCACAACATCGCCCGTGCCAGGCTCGCCCTTGGTGCGAATCATGGAAGCGCCCTCGGCAATACGGCGAAGAGCTTCGCCCAAATCGCGCGCGCCGCAGACGAATGGCACCGCGAACTTCGTCTTGTCGATGTGGTACACATCGTCGGCCGGCGACAGCACCTCAGACTCATCGATGTAGTCGATGTCGATGGCCTCGAGAATCTGGGCCTCGACGAAATGGCCGATGCGGCACTTCGCCATAACGGGAATGGACACGGCCTCTTGAATGCCCTTGATCATCTTCGGGTCGCTCATGCGCGAAACGCCGCCAGCAGCGCGTATATCTGCTGGGATGCGCTCAAGCGCCATAACAGCGCACGCGCCAGCCTCTTCGGCGATATGGGCCTGTTCGGGCGTGGTGACGTCCATGATGACGCCGCCCTTCAGCATTTGCGCGAGGTTGCGATTGAGCTGCGCGCGATCTTCGATGGTTTGGGTTGCTTCAGCCATTGCGTGCCTTCCTTTCGGGCTTGCTTTTTGAATGACTGAAATCCTACTGGTTTACTGGTATTATTCGTAGCATCAATTCACAATGTTTTGGTACTATCAGTTTAATACCAGTTTGCTTTACTTAGCTAAAGCGTTAAGACCAGTTGGAGCCTATATGCTGACGTACGACATAGACGACCGCGGCGAAGAGGCCCTGTACGCATACCTGTATGAATGCATACGCGCCGACATCGAATGCGGAGCGATAGCGCCCGGCGAGAAACTGCCGTCGAAACGCAAACTGGCCGACCATCTGGGCGTCAGCGTAGTGACCGTGGAAGGCGCCTATCGGCAGCTCATCGCGGAAGGGTACGTGCAAACGCGCCCCCGACGCGGATATTTCGCGGCGAAGATCGGCAAGAGCGGGGCCGCCGCATCGGGAAACATCGCACAAGGCGGCACGGGCGTCGCGGGCCACGCGCGCCAGGCCCGCGAATACCGCTTCGATTTGTCGCGCGGCTCCATGCCCAGCAAGCTGTTCCCGCTTGCCTCTTGGTCGAAAGCGCTGCGCGACACGCTGACCCAAGAGGCCACGGCAACGCTCGTCGGCGAGGCCGACCCGCTCGGCTGCATCCAGCTGCGCGAAGAGATTTCGAACTACCTGCGACAAACGCGCGGGCTTGCCGCCCCTCCGGAAAACATCGTGGTGGGCTCGGGCGCGCAAACGCTGTACAACCTGCTCATCCAGCTTATCGGTCGAAACCGCCGTATCGGCATCGAAGACCCGGGCTACCCACGCCTCACGAGGGTCTACCAGCGCAACAACGTCGAACTCGCCCACCTTGCGCTTGACGCGTCAGGCGTTTCCATGGCCGCGGTGCGCACGTCGGGCGTCGACACGCTGCACATCACGCCGTCGCACCAATTCCCCACCGGCATCGTGACCAGCGTGAGCCGCCGCCACGAGCTGCTAGGCTGGGCGACTGAAGCGCCGAACCGCTATATCGTCGAGGACGACTACGACTGCGAGTTTCGCCTGGCAGGACGACCCATCCCCACGCTGCAGGGCATCGATGCGTCCGAACGCGTGATTTACACGAACACGTTCTCGAAAAGCCTGGGCGCAGCGTTTCGCATGGCCTACATGGTGCTGCCGCCGCATTTGGCGAAACGCTACCGCGACGAGATGTCATTCTACTCGTGCACGGTGCCCGCAATAGACCAGTTGGCGCTGGCCCGCTTCATGCATCGCGGCGAATTCGAGCGCCACGTGAACCGCCTGCGCACGCATGCGCGCGACGTGCGCGATGCGTTCATCGCCACGCTGAAGGCCGGGATGCCTGAAGGCAGCTTTCGCATCTCGGGACAAGACGCGGGCCTGCATTTCGTCGTTGAATTCCTGGACGTTGACGAGCGGGAATTGCGGCAAGCCCTGGAGACGGAATCGGTGAGGTTGCCTTCGCTGGGCGAATTCATGGCGAAACCGGACGGCGAAACAAACCCGAAGGCCCAATTCGCCGTGCAATATCTGTCGCTTTCGAAAGAGGAGGCCAAAGCCGCAGCGAAGTCCATCGCGCGCGCATACGCCCGTGGGTCAAAGGGACAGTCCCTTTGACCCAAAAGACGACGTACATTCGCAATCGGACGGCACCAAAGTTAGCGACTTGGCACCACCCACTTGGGTCAAAGGGACTGTCCCTTTGACCCACGCTTCGCCTCGCTCGGTAGCGCTATGGCGCGAACACCCGCGTACGTCACCAGAAAATACATGCCGTACACGGCCAAAAACACCGTCGTGGTGATGGCGGCCGAAGCCGTCATGTCGAAATGGCCGAACACGAGCACCACATCGCCCACCACCTGCATGGCGCACAGCGTGTGCGCGATGGCCACGACGAGCGGAAACGCGAAACACACAAGCACCTGCTTGAGCAACGCCCCCGAAATCATGGAACGCGACGCGCCCAGCTTGCCGAGCAATTCGTAGCGGCGCGCGTTGTCACTGGCGTCGGAAAGCTGCTGGATGGCCA